>JAAYEB010000250.1 GCA_012728995.1 Fibrobacter sp.
ACTATCTTTTTATGGTTATGACTCCAAAAGAAGAAAAAAATAGTCCGTCCCAATTTCCCCCCCCAATTCCAATTCCATTTCCACGCAAGACAGGAAAAATTAAAACATCCAATTATTTTTGCGAAATAGCACTCTCATAACGAGTACTAACATCTTCCCAGTTGATAACATTCCATATCGCATCAAGATAATCGTTTCGTTTATTTTGATATTTAAGATAATATGCATGTTCCCAGACATCAATTCCGAGAATGGGTATACCTTTTACAGGTGCATCATCCATGACTGGATTATCCTGATTGGGTGTAGACAGGATTGCAAGCTTTTTTTGGGGTGTAACAATCAGCCACGCCCAGCCTGAGCCAAATCGTGATGATGCTTCCTGATTGAATTGTTTTTTAAAATTTTGCATGCTTCCAAAAGTACTGTCAATTGCTTTAGAAAGTTTTTCTAAAGGTTTTGTGTTTTTCATGGGGGTTAATAATTGCCAAAAGAGGGCATGATTATAGTGCCCGCCACCATTATTACGAATTGTTGAATTATACTTAGATACATTTTTAAGAATATGGTCTATTGATTTATTTAATAGATTTGCTTCTTCAATTGCTTTATTAAGATTTTTGACATATCCGGCATGGTGTTTGGTATAATGGATTTCCATGGTTTGGGCATCTATGTATGGTTCAAGAGCATCAAATGAATAAACCAATGAATCCTGAGTAAATTGGGCATTTAAGTTTTGTATTGTTATTGCAATAATAACAGTGAAAAGAATAAGATTGGTTTTCATATATTTATTCCTTTTCTATTTAGTTAATTAATAAATTTATTGTTCAAATGGTTGCAGACGGCTTAAAATTGGACAGGTTAATTATAAAATATAATCTTTAAAGTATTTTCACACTTACTATTTCAATATTTTGGTAAAGATTCTTCCAAATCCGGTAACTTTTTTTTGCAGGGATCACATGGATCAGAAAAAGAAATACCTTCTATATCCCATCTTGCGCGAGCTTCAACTGTATCACTGAACGTAAAACATGGTTCAGGGGAACACCAGGGAATTAATCGCCCTTTATCATAAATACCATTTTGGTTATTGTCAATGAAATAACTGATAAGCCCTTTACCTGATGGTATCGAATCAAAACGGAAAAAACCATTGTTGTTTTCTGAAACTGCTGAAAATGAACTGTTAAATAATGTAAATAACCATTTAAGATTTTTTTGATGTGAAAGGCATTGGCTGCCACCCTGTAAGCTTAAAGCTATACTGTCTGCATCTATGCATCGAATAGTAAGTACCTGAACTGTATCTGTAGTATCTCTTGGTTGTAAATTATTCCCACTCAAATCAGTTGCGAAACTGTCGAGTATGCATATCGAATAGGTATTCGAAACACGCAAATTTCTCGAAGGTGTCAGGGTTGTTGTGTCAGAAAACTCATTGTTGGAAAATGCCCAAACTGAATCTGATATTGTATCTGCCATCAAAATTGAATCACAAAACAGCACAGGCTCAGACCATATTATTTTGATTTCAGGTGTAAGACTGGAAATACCTTGTGGACTCCAGGACTTGAGCACTGGTTTGGTTGTATCTTCGTTAATGATGCCATTGAACAGTACTGTGTCGGAAACTGATAACGTGTCAAATGTTTTTTCTATCACGTATGATAGTCGGTATTGAGATGTGGTAAGAGGGCTTTTAAGTTTGATAGCAAACTTTGTACTGTTTTTAAAGTGTAAATATCTGAGAATTTCCGGTTTTTGTAGTGAATCCGAGCATGTAAGTGTGAATGGTGATAGCACGAAACCACTAAGTGAATCAAAAGCTTTGTTCCAGTTACCAAAAATCAAACGATTACCAGTAGGTTGTACAGAAACTATTCTTGGTAATGATGTGTCAAAAGATGCCGGATAGAATTCAATATTAACTTTATTATTTGATATCTTGATTAAAGAATCTTCAGGAAGATAAATCGGTTCAGATTCGCCTTGAAGTTTTGAATCATGATTATTATCCAGAAATGCGATAATTTTGTAATCACCTGTTCCGATATAATTAATATCAAAAAAACCGGTGCTGTCCGTTTGAAAAAGGAAATCTGGTTGTCCGGTAAATCCTGAATCCGAAACAGTTTTTTCTTTAAACAGGGCAATTTTTGGCTGTAAAAATTCTTTTGATGGATCTATTACACATCCACTGATACTTCCGCTATCCAGCTCCTCTCCGGTAGAGAAAACCAGGTTATAAGGTGTACTTATGGGGTTATTATGAAGATCTTTCAGTGAGGTGTTGATTACAATATGATAAGTAGATGAATCTTTGAGTTTGTGAAGAGGCTCGATTTCAAGACGGTTTCGGGCAACCTTAACCTTTAGCTTGACCGGCGGAAAGATTGAAATGCTCCGGTCGGATTTCGGATCTATCCACTCGGAGAAAGCTATAGTAATTTTGGAATCAGTATTGACTTTGGATGATTCGGATTTGGGAATAGACCAGAGTATTTCCGGTTTTTCGGTATCATCCGGACCACCTCCAGGGGTTACCTGATGAGCACAGTAGAAAAACAGTCCGGAAATACTGATTAAAAGCAAAGTTTCTATTAGTTTCTGCATCATTTAAAAATACTACCTCATTTATGTTTTTACAAGTAATCCAAAAAAAACAATGATGCAGATCATATATTATATTGTATCAAAAATTACTGATTTTAAGGAGGATATATGTCTGATTTTCTTATTCCGAAACTTGGCACTCCAAAGATAACTTCTCCGTATTCTCTTTCAAAAATGGTTGGAGATCTGATTGCCAATTATGTTCATGAAGATGAATTTATTATATATGATGTTCACGCAACACCACAAAAAACTATCACATATGAAAAACAGAACCTTCTTGAAAAAGCTGGACCAAGGGAAAAAATTTACTTTGATCCGCAAAAAGTTCATGCAGCTATTGTAACTTGTGGTGGATTATGCCCGGGAATTAACAGCGTCATAAGATCAATTGTAATGACTTTATGGCATCAGTATGGGGTTAGGCACATTTCTGGAATCAAATATGGTTATCAGGGGTTGCTTTCTGAAAATAATTTTCCCGTTGTGGAATTAAATCCCGAAAAAGTAGGCTATATACATCGAATGGGAGGAACTTATCTGGGATCATCACGTGGTGGAGGGGACAGGGTAAAAGAGATCGTAGATACACTGGAGAAGCTAAAAATATCCATGTTTTTTACAATTGGAGGAGATGGTACTCAGAAAGGTGCATTGGCAATTGAAGAGGAGGCAAAAAGACGTTCGCTTGAGATGGTAGTTGTGGGGATACCTAAAACAATAGATAATGATTTAAGCTATATTCAGAAATCTTTTGGATTTGAAACGGCTGTATCAAAGGCTGTTGAAGCAGTTTCTGGTGCACATGTAGAGGCGCATGATGCGGTAAATGGTATAGGGCTTGTTAAACTTATGGGGCGCGAATCTGGTTTTATTTCAGCTTACACAGCATTGGGAACCAATGATGTTAATTTTGTTCTTGTACCTGAGGTTCCGTTTGATCTGGAGGGTGAAAATGGGTTACTGGCTCACTTAAAAAAAAGGCTGCTATCTCGTAATCATGCAGTAATAGTCGTTTCTGAAGGGGCTGGCCAGAATTTGCTTCCAAAAACCGATAAGTTTGATGCTTCAGGAAATAAAAAATTTGCAGATATCGGATCATTTTTGACAGATCGCATAAAAGCATTTTTTAACAAAGAGGGTATTGAAATCAACCTGAAATATATCGACCCAAGTTACATAATCCGTAGTGTTCCTGCAATTCCCAGTGACTCGGTTTACTGTACACGTCTCGGTACAAATGCTGTTCATGCTGCAATGGCAGGTAAAACAAGAATGCTTGTTAGTTTGATAAATAATACATTCGTACATGTACCTTTTAGCTTGGCTGTTTCAAAACGTAACCGAATAGATCCTGAAAGTCCTTTGTGGAGAGATGTTGTGCAGGCTACAGGACAGCCTGCGCTAATGAAAAACTGATTAGTGTCTCTTTTTAGGATCAAATCCAAATGCTTGTTAGGAACCGGTGATATACTTTTTTTCCGATATACCCTGTGAATGGCAATTTAATTAGAAGGATCTTACAGTCGGAACCTAACAAATTGAATGTATATTTTTGTAATTATTAGACTGACAATACTCTGAAAACAGAATCATTGTTTTGTCAGTCATTTTTACGCCTGACCATCATTTGATCATCTTAACTAAAAGTTGATGAGTATTCTAAGTTGGATATAGTTAATTGTTCGAATCCATCCCAGGACCTTATAAGTTTTCCTATACGATTCCAGCGGATTTTCAATGGTAACTGCCAGAATGGAATCTGTTTATCCAATGAAAAATAGAGTATAAAAGCTTTGGCTTTTATAAAATTTCTGTTCAGATATCCCCAGTATCTGGAGTCAAGAGAGTTGTCACGATTGTCTCCCATCATGAAATAGTTGTCGAATTTAACCTTATACTCATTTACAGGTTTGTTATCCAGATACAACAGCTTTCTGATATCCACTTCCTTACCGGGAAATGAACTTTTTACGAAATTTATTATGTCGTCAAGACGTGTCCAGTCGTCAGTTTCAAATTTCAGATCTTTGAAAGGTACATTAAACTCTTGGTTGGTAAATGGATCGATCATTTTTATGGTTTGATGATTTGCAAATTCTCCATCTATATAAAGCTGAAAATCTGCTTTGATATCCGACCTGGGGTTTTCCTGATGAACAAGCTGTTTAAAAAACAGGAACTCTCTTGTATCAAGACCTTGTGTTTTGATCATGTCACCCTTGGCTGGAATTTGTAACGGGGTAAATTCAGATATTCTTTTATCGAGTCTGCCGTTGCGGAGATATTTTCCGTCTGGAGGAAGTTTTATGGTTTTTCCATCTACGATTAGAGATGTACCCTTGATTTCAATAACTGATCCAGGTCCGGCAACACATCGTTTTATATAATCTTTTTTTTCCAGCCCTGGATATTTAAAAATGATTACATCTCCGGCTTTAGGATCTGCTACAGCCGGGAACCGTGTTGATATTCCTAATTCCTGTGAGAATGGAAGAATTGGTGCACCGTAAACAAATTTCAATCCGAGAAGAAAATCTCCGACCAAAAGGCTGTCTTCCATTGATCCGGTAGGTATTTTGAACGCCTGAATAACATAAACAATGGCGATCAAGGCCATGATGAGCGCTGATCCCATTTCACGAAAAAAGTGTAATATGCCTGCTTGTTCAGATCGTCGTGCAACTGTTTTTGACAAGGAATCCTCCAGGAAATATTTACATTAGATTTTATCATCTATGATTGTAGTCGTCGGTTGGCCAATAATTAGACCAGAATAATTCAATGATTCTCTATGTTTACCGGGATTTGAACTGCATAGAAAACGGCTGCTGCAAAAATCGTTTACTAAATCAGTTGTTCAAATATTTGCGCTTTTGCATGTTAGTTTCTCACAACACTTTAATCTCAGTATCTGGAGAATCGCCTCCATTCAGGTTTTAATAATTCTTATTTTAAAAATAGCTTATGCCATTAATGGTATTATTTAAAATAGTCTAATACGATGGGGTGTAATCGTTTATTGGATATTACGATTGAACCATTATAAATTGAACGGTTTCCATAAATATCTGAAAATTCCCCACCAGCTTCATTAACTATACATGCAGCAGCAGCACAATCCCATGGTTTATCCAGTAGGTTGACACAAACATCCAGCTTCCCACTTGCGACACAGACATAAGAGTATGCATCCATAAATCCGTACGCATAATCCCAGGTTTTCATAATTGAAAAAAGTTTTTTACCTTCATCTGACTCAGATTTTTCCAAAAATCCTAATCCGCTTCCCATAACTGTTTGCAATCGTGATGTTTCAGATACCCGGATCTTTTTTCCATTCAGATAAGCACCATGGCCTTTTTGTGCCCAGCAGGTAATCTTTAAAGCCGGAAGATGGATAATTCCGATAACTGGTTCATCTTTCAACTCTAATGCAATCAGAACACTATGGGTTGGAATATTTCGAATAAAAGGACGTGTGCCATCCAACGGATCAACAATCCATTTTCGATCATTATTTCCTTTGTAATTTCCGGTTTCTTCGCCTAAAAACCCATCATCGGGGAATGTTTCAAGAAGCTGCTTGCGAATCAGGTGTTCACATTTTTTATCTATTTCTGTAACAGGAGAACTATCATCTTTATGCTCTACATTAAGGTTTGGCTGTAAATCAAGATGCAGTTCTCCTGCCTTTTTTGCAATATTAAGTGCAACTGATAATTCTGTATCAAATATCATTTATACTCCGGTTTATAATGTAATTTAAAATATATTAAGTAGAAGAGATTACGAAAATACATGTTTTGTAAAACCTGGATAAAAAACAGTTTTTATAATATAATATGATACCCCTCTTTTAACTGATCGATAGTTTGAAATTCAGGCAAAACTATTTTAAAGATCGTTTATGGAATGAATATTATTCGAGGAATATATGTGCATAAATAAAAAAACAAATAATGTGCTATTTATGGTTACAATTTTTATCTGTTTTTTTAAGATTGATGCACAGGGAATTATTATTAAATCTATAAAATCCTCCAAACCACCAGAAATTAAAGACAAACGGATTATTTATACAATTGATGTCAGTTTCGTAAGTTGTCCTCAGGAATACTGGTTATTCTATAATTCGAAAAAGAACTTGCTGATTTGTGATATATATGGATATCACATTAAAAAATTACCAGATAAATTGAAAAGCATTCCATTAATTAGAGCAATGAATTTTAAAAACATGGAATCTGATCTGGCTTTGAATGGTAAACGTTCCCAGTTATATTTCTCTTTGGAATCGGGGTGGCATTACAGCTCTTCATTGGTTTCTGGTGAAATTATTCGGTTGCAACTATGGAAATACCTGAAACCATTGGAGATTACCAAGGGAAAAAAGAATCGTTTCAGGAAAGTGTTTTTTATCACACTGGCTGGTATTGTTATTTCTATTTTTTCTGCTACAATAATTTCCTATTATTCTAACTGATATTTTTATATGAAGAATTTTCAAAAATAATAATATTAATCGAATATACCACTAAGTTGTTATGAAGAACTGTTTCAAATACGGAAACTTATAATCATTTTGATTTCACTTGCATTGTATACCGTTTTGAGACCATATTATATCTTATACCTGAATGGTTACGATTTCTTATGTGAGCTTCCTTTGTGAGATTACCAACTGTGGGAAAGGCTTTGTGCTTAATTCTCAAAAGATTTTTTTTCATGAAGCTCGAAGCTTTTTGCCGGGAAAGAGTTAAAGTCAAAATACTTGCTGTCTTTTGGCTAACCTGTGAGGGAAGGTTAAGAATATTATATTTCTTGTAAAGACATGACAGGTTCTTATCTGTATGTCGTAATCTATCTCGAGAATTGGTGGTACGAAAGACTCGTAAATCATTCGCATCCATTTAAATTAAACGTGAACAGTTATTAAAATCCCATCATCGAGGGAGGAGTTATGATCGGTATTAATAAGGCAATTTTAATTGGTAATCTGGGTAAAGATCCTGAGTTGCGGTATACTCCAGCGGGACAGCCTGTTGCTAGCTTTACTTTGGCAACAACTGAAAGGTGGACGGACCGCAATGGTCAGCGGCAGGATCGTACAGAATGGCATAATATTGTAGCATGGGGTAAACTTGCTGAACTTGTAAATCAATATCTTAAAAAAGGGCGGAGCGCTTATGTTGAAGGAAGGATAACAACAAGGTCCTGGGATGATCGTGATGGTAACAAAAAATATCGTACAGAAATTGTTGCTAATCAGATTCAGTTCCTTGGAAGTGGATCTTCATCTAATGGTGCTGATTACGATTCCGTATTAGAGAATAATAATTCAGGAATAAACCAGCAGGGGTCTGAACCAGAATCTGTGATTGAGGATGACCTCCCATTTTAAGCTCTATTTGAAGGAACTGATTGTATTAATCTTAATAAATCAGTTCCTTTTTTTGAAAATACCACTACCTACCTGTTTTATTTGATGTACGCTAATTACTATGCATTTTATTTTAGGGGTATGGATGATGCTTTGCTCCAATTACCTCTTGTGTGTTCCTTTGGATATTGATTGCAAAGAGTGCTGCCGATACTGTGATTCCCGTGTGCAAGTAGGATTGAAATCCAATAATTCTGTATTGATCCGATCTCTGAAAAAAAAGATGTTTTTTTGGTGGTTTGATAATATCGTTTAATATAATTAACCTGTCAGGTTTCTTAAAATTAGCTTGGAAAGTTACAGTCGCTTAATGGATTGAGAACTGGTTATTTATAGGAAAATTTAAAAACTGGTGGGAGATTTGCAATAGGTGGAAAGAATTTCTATATTATATAAATATATTTCAGATTATATCAGGGAAAAGGAACGAACATGACGGTTGAAGTTTTGTTGTTGGCAATTGCATGTGGAATGACATTGTTGGCTTATATGATTGCAATAAATGCACATGGTCCAACCAGACTTAGTTTGTCATATTTAATTGCCACTGTTATGTTGGCTGCAACAGTCTGGGGTATTGTCCAATATGTGAATGCTGGTCAGGACGTAAAAAAGATGGCAGAGTTTAAGCAGTTGGAAATGGAAAAGAAATTGGCTGAGGAAAGGATAAAATCGCAGGAGGAAGCACTGAAGGCGAGCAAGGAAAAGATGAGTATCGCAGCAGATCTCAATCAGATAATTGCGACAGGAACAGGGTATACATCTTCAATGATAAATGTAGATCTTCAGGACCAGAGTGCCGATCTGGAAACTCTTATGGGCAGGGCTGCTGATATAAAGAAAAAAGCTGATGAGTTAAAAGAAAAGTTTGAAAAGATACCGGTAAAGAACGAGTATTATACTGAAGCTACTGAAATTATCAATAATGCTATCCAATCTCTTTCTGAAGCTGCTTATTATTACAGGGCATATTATTATTCTGAAAACTCTGAGCAGGAGAGATCTAGAGAAAGAATTCTTCGACAAAAGGCCAGAAATGCTTATGATGACTTTCAGAAGGCCAGTTCACAGATAGCCTCTTCTGGGAAAAAATAATATCTTCTGTTTGACATTCATTTTTCTTAAGCTTGAAAAGCCAGGCGAGAGGAATTATTTTGTAGAACCCTATTTTGGGCGAGTGAATGAAATTCTAAAATTCCGTATCTGTTGATTCGAAATATAATCAATGAATGTACGAAAAAGGATTTCTATTGGAGAGTTGTTATGTTTTTAAATTTAAGAGTGATACCTGAAGGACACTCTGAAATATCTGGGACAACTGAACTTGAAGCTCTTAAAGCTGATCTTACTTCGGTGGATCGCATTTTTTACAGAGCTGAAATAGATCGTAAAAGCAAAGATATTTATTTACATATATGGTATGAGGGCGTTTTTGAACTTCAGTGTTCGCGGTGTTTGAATACCTATAAATCTAAAATATCCGGTGAATTCAGGCTTGTTCTCAAAGAACTGCCCAGTAATTTTGCACAGATATCCGGAGATGATAGTGCAGATTTCTGTTTTGACAGAAATCAGGATGTTATTGATATTAGTGCTGCATTATATGATGAAATCATGATTGCTGTGCCTCTCAAACCTTTATGTTCACCTGATTGTAAGGGTGTAAATATTTCAGATAAAGAAATCAGAATCGATTATGGAGATCAGATAAAGGCAGAGGAAAAAATTGATCCGCGCTGGAATGGACTATTAAAACTTAAAAAGAGATGTTAGTTTGGTTAAACAATATATTTATCAGGAGGATACATGGCAGTACCTAAGAAACATACGTCAAGTGCAAGACGGGATCGGCGCCGTAGTCATTTGGCATTGAAACCATCAAAACCGGTTTTATGTTCACATTGCAAGCAACCTAAAGTTGCTCATCGGGTATGTAACAACTGTGGTTATTATGCTGGTAGGGAAATTAGTTCCCCAGAGGAGTAGTATTATTATTCAGATAAATGTATAGTGCTTGCTATATGTGGGTTTCACTATATGAAAGATATTCGGCTGGCTATAGATGTTGAGAGTGGTGATTTTGGTCCTGATGTGATAATTTCAGGAATAATTGAAGCAGAGAAACGGAGTAAAAAACCTTTTCATTCTTTGCTTTGTGGAAATAAAGACCGGATTGAAGGTGTTTTAAAAAAAATTAATGCCGACCAGGGGCTTCAAAAGTTCGAAATCGTTCATTGTAGAGATTCAATTTTACCTCAGGATAAGCGAGCCAGAGTTTGGAAAAAACGTGCAGATTCTTCAATAATTCGTTGTATTACTCTTCAGAAAGAAAGTCGGGTTGATGCTTCAGTAAGTGCAGGAGATACGGCTATATTGATGGGGGCTGCATTATTTATTTTGGGTCGATCACTTGGAGTTATACGGCCGGCACTGGCGGCATTTTTGCCGACTGTTTGTAAAAAACCGGTTCTACTTCTTGATGTAGGAGCAAATCTTAATTGTCGTGTGGATCATCTGGTTTCATTCGCATTGATGGGTAGTTCGTATGTAAGTCGTTTTTTTGATCAGTTGTCGCCTGCTGTTGCTCTTTTAAATATTGGCAAAGAACCGGTAAAAGGTACCAGGGTTATCTGCGATTCAGCCGCAGAACTTCAAAAAAAGTGCAAGAATTTTATCGGTTTTATTGAGGGGAATGGAGTTTTGTCTGGTGATGCAGACGTGGTAGTATGTGATGGTTTTACAGGTAATGTGCTGTTGAAAGCTTGTGAAAGTATTCTTGCATTAACAGAATCTGTTCTTGATCATAACGCTGGGTTATTACGACTTATAAAAGGTCGTTTGTCCATATTGGATCCTGAAAATTATGGTGCTGTTCCGTTTTTAGGAATTAAGGGCACCGTTCTTAAAGCCCATGGGAGTTCTTCTTCCAGGGCTATTGCAAATGCTATTCTGACAGCCATAACAGCAGTAGAAAAAAAAGCTGTGTGGTCTGAAAATGTGCGGCCGAAAGGTTAAAAAGTTGTGAAAAATAAAAGATGTGCACAAATCATTTCTACTGGTACATATGTTCCTGAGCCAGTTATGACCAATAAGGATTTCGAAAAATTTCTGGATACGTCTGATGAATGGATTGAGACCCGAACCGGGATCAAATCAAGGCATATTGTACCTAGAGATAAGCATGTTGCTGCATCTGAGTTAGGCGCTAAAGCTGCCGGTATTGCAATGAAACGTGCTGGTATAGATCCAGATCAGATTGATGGAATAATCTGTGCTACTTTTACTCCGGATTCATTTTTCCCATCAACTGCATGCAGAATACAGGCAATACTTGGTTGTTCATGTTCTTTTGCTTTCGATATTAGTGCCGCATGTGCCGGTTTTATTTATGCGCTAAGCAACGCAAATGCATTGATCGTTGCTGGTAATGCCAGCAATATCCTTGTAGTAGGTTCTGAGGTGATCTCGAAAACTCTTGATTGGACAGACCGGTCAACCTGTATACTTTTTGGTGATGGTGCAGGTGCTGTTCTTATGCAGGCCAGTGAACAAAATGGGCGGGGAGTATTATCTACATATATGGCCAGTGATGGGACTTTGGGAGATATTCTTATGCTTCCGTCATGGGGAGAAAAACGTACTATGAAAATGAAAGGCAACGAGGTTTTTAAACATGCAGTACGTATGATGTCGGATGCCTCTCTGCGTGCCCTTGAAATGGCCGGAATAAACATGGAGCAAATAGACCTGTTTATTCCTCATCAGGCTAATATTCGCATAATTCAATCGGTTGCAGATCATTTGTCTATTCCTGATGAAAAAGTAGTGCTGAACTTACAAAAATATGGTAATACTTCTTCGGCTTCTATCCCTTTGGCACTCGATGAAGTATGGAATATGGGGTTGATTAAAGAGGGAACGAAAGTACTTCTGACCGCTTTGGGTGGTGGAGTTACTGTCGGAAGTTCTATTATACGTTTTTAGAGTTTTAAGTTTTGTGGAGTTTTTATGAAATGTTCTTTTCTGTTTCCCGGTCAGGGCTCTCAATCGGTAGGTATGGGTAAAGATATATATGACAGCTTTGAGGTTGCTAAAAGAGTTTTTGATCAGGCAAATGAGATAATTGGAAGAGATCTTAAGGAAATTATATTTTCTGGTCCTGCTCAGGAACTAACGGCAACTCAGAATACCCAGCCTGCTTTATTTGTAATGGAAGCTGCAATCACTGACATTTTTGCAGAAAAAAATATTTATCCTTCATATACTGCCGGGCATTCTTTAGGAGAGTACAGTGCTTTGTATGCGGCCGGGGTGCTTAGCTTTGAAGACGGTTTAAAAGCAGTGTCGAAAAGGGGTGAACTCATGGCTGCTGCCGGCAAAGAGGTCGAAGGTACTATGGCAGCTGTTATTGGGTTAAAACGTGAAGAAATTGCTGAAGTCCTTCAAAAGATTGAAGGAGTAATTGTTCCGGCAAACGAAAATTCTCCGGAGCAGACCGTAATTTCCGGTGAAGTTGAAGCTGTAAAAAAGGCTTGTGATCTGATGAAAGCAGCAGGTGCCAAAAGAGCAATTATGCTTCCTGTAAGTGGCGCATTTCATTCTCCATTAATGCAGAAAGCAGCTGAGGAGTTTTCAAAAATCCTGGAATCAATTAATTTTTCCAATGCTCGATGTCCGGTACTGACAAATGTATTGGCAAAACCTGAAACAGAGGGATTTGTATTGAAAACTCTGTTGGTTAAGCAATTGACTAATCCTGTGAAATGGGTAGATATTATGAATAACCTGGAAAAACTTGATTATGGAATATGTATTGAAACAGGACCTGGTATGGTTTTAAAAGGATTAGCTAAAAAATGTTGTGAATCAATAAATGTTGTTCCTAGTAACACTGCTACAAACATATATTCTCTGCTAACCAATTCATGAATTTTGTGTAAAAGGAGCGAATAAGTGATTAACCTGAATACAAAATCAGCTTTAATAACCGGAGGAGGGCGCGGAATAGGGAAAGAAATTGCTCTTACTCTTGCAAATGCCGGTTGTGATATAGCTATTAGTGATATTGACCTGGAAACTGCTCAGATGACAGCTTCAGAGATTGAAAAAATGGGGCGGAAATCATTGGCGTTGAAAGCGGATGTTTCTAATGCTTCTGATGTTGAAGAGTTATTCAGGTCATTTTTGGAATCTTTTGGTAAAATTGATATTCTTGTAAACAATGCGGGAATTACCAGAGATGGGCTTCTTGTGAGGATGAAAGAGGCTGACTGGGATCAGGTTCTCAGCGTCAATCTTAAAAGCGCATTTTTGTGTTGTAAAGAAGCTGCTCGTCCTATGATGAAAGCACGTTGTGGAAAAATCATTAATATTGCTTCGGTGGTCGGGCTTATGGGAAATGCCGGACAAGCTAATTACAGCGCATCGAAAGCTGGTTTGATCGGATTAACTAAAACGCTTGCAAGGGAGTTTGCCAGCCGGGCTATTAATGTTAATGCTGTTGCACCAGGTTTTATCAGGACTGCAATGACCGATAAATTAACCGATTCAGAAAAAGAGAAACTTTCGAGTTCGATTCCAATGCAAAAACTTGGCTTGCCAGCAGATGTGGCAAATGCAGTGCTTTTTCTTGGTTCATCATTGGCAGATTATATTACCGGGCAAGTAATTACTGTTGATGGTGGGCTTGTAATGTAGTGTGGGTAATAATCATTTTATAACATTAGAAAACCAATTGTCCCTCTTGAAAGGAGTTTGTCGTGAGTGAAATGGAAACCAAAATTAAGCAGATTATTGCTGAAAAACTGGGTGTAAGCGAAGATAAAGTGAATTCTCAAGCATCTTTTGTTGAGGATCTGGGTGCTGATTCTTTAGATCAGGTTGAATTGATCATGGCTTTTGAGGATGCATTCGATGTTGAGATTCCTGATGAAGATGCTGAAAAAATGAAAACGGTAAAAGATGCAATGGAGTATTTACAAACTAAGGTATGACATTGCTGAATTTCTCGCTTACCGGTTTCGGTAAGCGAGTAAAAAAGTTATTTTTTATTCAAATAGTTCATTTATCACGAGGATTGGAAAAAGACGCATGTCAAGAAGAGTGGTGGTCACCGGAATAGGTATAGTTAGTCCGGTGGGAAGTGATATTGATACCTTCTGGAGTTCTCTTTGTGCAGGTAAATCGGGGATAGACAAAGTTAGTGCATTTGATATTTCTGATTATCCTTCTAAAATCGCTGGTGAAGTAAAAGATATCGATTTTAGTCAATATGTAGATCCCAAAGAAGTTAAAAGAACTGACAGAGCGATTCTTCTGGGTGTCGTTGCAGCAGAAAAGGCTTTAAAGGATTCAAAACTGGATCTGTCTGCTATAGATACAACAAGATGTGCTACTATTGTTGGATCGGGTATTGGTGGTTTATCCACCCTGGAAACTGAACATACAAAACTTATTCAGCGGGGACCAAGCAGAGTTTCTCCGTTTCTTATTCCAATGATGATTCCTGACATGCCAGCAGGAAGAATTTCTATTAGTACAGGATTTAAAGGGCCTAATTATGCTGTTGTGAGTGCATGTGCATCTGGTGCTCATTCGATTGGTGATGCATTCATGATTATTAAAAGCGGAGTTGCTGATGTTTCTATGGCAGGTGGAACTGAAGCCGTAATTACGCCATTGGCTTTTGCTGGTTTCTGTTCCATGAAAGCATTATCTACCCGAAATGAAAATCCTCAAAAAGCGAGCTCTCCTTTTGATAAAAAACGTGATGGTTTTGTGATGGGTGAAGGAGCTGGAATTTTAATTCTTGAATCTCTGGAGCATGCGCTTGCAAGGAATGCACATATTTACGGTGAAGTTATTGGTTATGGGGCATCTGGAGATGCTTACCATATATCTGCTCCACCACCTGAAGGGATAGGAGCACAAAATGCAATGAAAAATGCTCTTGCGTGTTCCGGTTTAAATCCTTCAGATATCGACTATATTAACGCCCACGGAACATCAACATCACTTAATGATAAATATGAATCTTTTGCAATAAGAAAAATTTTTGGTGAATATGCCGATTCGGTTTCAATTAGTTCTACCAAGTCGATGACTGGGCATCTGCTTGGGGCTTCGGGTGCCGTAGAACTGATCGCATCACTCTATGCTATTAAAGATGGTGTGATTCCACCTACTATTAATTATGAAGATCCGGATCCGGAATGTGATCTTAATTATACGCCAAACACAGCCGTAAAAAAGAATGTCAGGTATGTGATGAGTAATTCTTTCGGATTCGGTGGGCATAATGCCTGCCTGATCGTCGGCAAATATGAATCCTCTAAAAACAGTAACTAAAATTATTCGATCTGTCTTGTGGGTACGAAGACGCCAAAGACAGGTCGAAAGCTCTTTTGAAAAATTGCAGAAAACCCTGGGATACCGGTTTCGGTCTATAGGTATTTTGAGACAGGCTCTTACCCACAAATCTTCTGTAGCTCCGGAAGATACAAAGGGGTTATTTTCAAATGAAAGACTTGAATTTCTAGGTGATGCGGTTCTGAATTGTCTGGTTACAGAGTATCTATACCTTACTTATCCGGATAAAAGTGAAGGGCAGTTATCCAAAATAAAATCTTTGGTAGTCAGTAGAAAAATCCTGGGAGAGATCGCAGTATCATTTAATTTAGGCCAATATCTGATTTTTGGACTTTCTGAAGAAAAATCGGGAGGAAGAAGCCGCTTATCTACGTTGTCTAATGCGTTTGAAGCAGTTTTGGGTGCTGTGTATCTCGATGGGGGATTGGAAGCAGCAAAAGGTATCCTGAATCTATTATTATTTAAGCGGATTCCGGAATTTCTCAGGGATGAGCGGAACATTAATTACAAAAGTAAAATTTTGGAGATCGCACAACATGATGGTTTTGGAATCCCAAAATACGTTACTATTGGTACATCAGGACCTGATCATGCAAAAGAGTTTAGAGTGCGTATTGAAATCGCAGGGATTACTTTGGGTGAAGGTGTTGGTTCGAATAAAAAAATAGCTCAACAGAATGCAGCTCAAATAGCGACAAATAATTACAGCAAAGAAGAGATGTTATCTCGTCTCAAAGGAGAAGGAAAAAATGAACTGGTTTCTGACTGAAGAACAGCAAATGATTATTGATACTGCGCGCGAAATAGCACAGAAAAAAATTCTTCCGGTGAGGGAAAAATATGATCATGAAGGGATTTTCCCCTGGGATGTTGTAAATGCATTATCCGAAGTGGATCTGTGTGGACTTTATATTCCAGAAGAATATGGAGGGTTCGGTGGCGGTGTTTTTGAACTTTGCCTTGCTGTTGAAGAATTATCAAAAGTGTGCGGAGGAATTTCGCTCGCTATGGCAGCGACTGCTCTGGGAACATTTCCTATACTACTGTTTGCTAATGAAGAACAGAAGAAAAAATATCTCCCACCGATCGCATCAGGAAAAAAACTTGCCGCATTTGGATTAACAGAAGCTAATGCAGGTTCGGATGCTATTGGTATGATGAAAACGACTGCCAAACTTGACGGCGATCATTATGTTCTTAATGGTACGAAACAGTGGATAACAAATGGTGAAAACGCTGAAATATACACTGTTCTGGCTATCACAAATCCCAAGCGGGGGGCTCGTGGTGTTAGTGCTTTTATCGTTGAAAAAGGAACACCCGGGTTTACATTTGGAAAACACGAAGACAAAATGGGTATCAGGGCATCAAGTACGACTGAACTAGTATTTCAGGATTGCCGTATCCCAAAAGAAAATCTTCTTGGAAAAGAAGGAATGGGTGCAATAATCACAATTAATACACTGAACTATTCACGGCCGGGTGTCGGTTCACAGGCGTTGGGTATTGCCGCCGGGGCTCTTGATGATGCGCTCGCATATTCTCGTCAAAGAGTTCAGTTTGGAGCACCTGTCTCGTCTTTTCAGGCTGTTCAGCACATGCTTGCCAATATGGCTACTGAAATTGAAGCTGCGAGAGCCTTATTATATGCAACAGCTCGAACTATTGATGCCGGTGAGAAAAAATTCGCCAAAGAATCTGCAATGTCAAAACTATTTTGTTCCGATGTAGCTATGAAAGTTACTGTTGATGCTCTTCAGGTTATGGGTGGATATGGATATATGCGGGAATATCCAATGGAAAAGAGAATGCGTGATGCTAAAATCACACAAATTTATGAGGGTACAAATCAGATCCAGCGTAATGAGATTGCGCTGCAGTTGATTAAAAATGCTGCATCCTGAGTATAAAACAGTTGTTAGTTTTCTGAAAGGGCGTTCAAGTGAACGCCTTTCTCTTTAATGGAGTATTAGGATGGGTTTACCGATTCAGATTGCACCATCTATCCTTTCTGCAGATTTCCGATGTATTGAAAAAGAGGTACAAGCTGTTCAAAATGCAGGAGCTGACAGAATCCATTGTGATGTTATGGATGGAAACTTCGTGCCCGATTTAACTTTCGGACCTATGGTGATTGAAGCTGTAAAAAAGTGTGTCTCGATACCGCTTGATGTACATCTTATGATTTCAGAACCGCATAAACATGTTAAACAGTATTGTGAGTCCGGGGCAGATATTTTAGTCATTCATGCGGAAGAGTGTAAAAATATGCCTCATGTTATTGAGAATATCAAAAAATGCGGTATTAAAGCCGGTATTACTGTCAATCCGGACGTATCTCTTCAATTGATATTCCCTTATCTGGATATGGTTGATCAGGTACTGATTATGACTGTGTATGCCGGATCAGCAGGACAAAAATTCATTCCCCAAATGTTAGACCGGATCAAAACTGTATCTGACGAAATCAAGAATAGAAACCTCAGAATCGATTTGGAGGTTGATGGAGGTATTAATAATCAGACTGCTGCTCAATGCATAAAAAATGGGGCTAATGTATTGGTGGCAGGAAGTTATATTTTTAATGAGAGCAATTACAAAGTACAGATTGAAAAACTTAGAAATGCTACGGTCGATCATGATTAATAGAAATTACCCGATCTTTATTGCATGTTTTTCGTTTCTATTAATTTTTAATTGCAATAATAATCCTGTAGATTGGCATAATGATGATCTGATAGAATTTGAAAGTGTCTGGCAGTATCTCAAAGTATACAGTATCTATCAGGATAGCAGTATTTATGAAGGAAGAATACCTCAAAACCCTTTTCTGTTTACGCATCCCCAGGAAATTCTTGAATCGGCCCACGATACACTTAAAAATAATCTTTATACAACATATTATGATGAAGGTTCAGAAGGGTTTTATTCTACAGCAATGTCCAAAACCCATAGCAGATATGTGTGGCTTGATACATTAACAGACAGTACCGTGCTTCTGAAAATCGAAACATTTCTATTCCCACAAGTGTACGATCAGTTTGTTTCATGCGTAAGTAAAGTTGAGGATTTCCCAAACATGATTATTGATCTAAGGGATAACAGGGGAGGCGATCTTGATATTCATGAGTCTGTTCTTGAGGCATTTCTTCCATCGGGTGTAGAGTATATAATGGCACGTGAGCGGATTTATGACCCACATGGCAATCCGAAAGCTTATACCAGAGAGTGGCATCCATGGGTTACAAAAAAAGATTCCAGGCAAACCCTCAAAAATAAAAAATTTGTTATCCTTATTGATGGTTATACCGCAAGTGCATCGGAAATTTTTGCTTCTGCAATGCGTGAATGCAAAGATGCAGTTATAGCCGGCAAAGAAAACAGTTATGGAAAAGCAATCGGACAAATAAGATTACAGCGTAGAAAACGCCCGACAATTCAGATTACTTATCTTCAGTTAAGAGAAATGGGAAATTACGATTACCACAGGATTGGATTGAAACCAGATGTTTATATACCAGATAGTTACAATGAAAATGAATTGAAACTGCATGCAGTAAAACTACTTGAACCTTCTGCAACTGGCTTAAAAAAGGCTTCTGAAAAAAAAGCTTCGCAAATATACGAATCTATGAATGGTTTTCGTATTATATCTGAAGAAAGTCTGAAATAGTATTATTATACTTTGCTGCAAATATGTTTAAAACAGTTATTGTTGAAAAACTGGTTTATGGTGGTTATGGCCTTTGTCGTAGTGATGAAGGCATCATGTTTGTGCCGGGTACATTACCGGGTGAGCATGTTCGGATCCTTCCAGAAAAGAAAAAACAGGGCTTTACCACTGCTAACATTCATGAAATAATCAAGCAGTCTCCGCAAAGAAGAACCCCGCAATGTAAATGGGCCGGTATTTGTGGGGGGTGTGACTGGATGCATATTCGGTATGAAGCTCAACTTGAATTGAAAAAAGAGATATTTCTTGATTGTATAAAGAGAATCGGTAGAATAAAAGATAATTTAAAACCCCGGATTTATAACTCTCCTGAGATGAACTATCGTATACGAGCCCAGATAAAATCAAACAAAATGGGGCAGACCGGTTTTTTTAAGAAAGGTACAAATCAGGTAGTTCCTATTGATAACTGTTTACTCTTATCACAGCGATTGAACGAACTATTGAGATGCAAAAAAGTATCTCAATTTGTTAAATCTAACCAAATCAGTAGTTTAAAGGTTATTGAAGGGGAACAGGTTATTGCATCTGACCCACTGTTACCTGGTATTACAGAAAAGTCCACTATTATAAAAATTGGAAAGAAAAATTTTAAAATACATGGGGACAGTTTTTTTCAGAGTAACCGGTTTCTTTTGGAGAAACTTGGTTTATGGGCAAAACCGTATGTTGGTGGGAAAACCTGTGTGGATCTTTATGGGGGCACCGGTTTTTTTTCTGTAATGCTCTCATCAAATTTTAAACTGGGAGTATTAATTGAATCGGTAAGTGATCAGGTTGAAAGTGCGTGTGCTAATTTCCATAATAACGGAATTAACCATTTTAGTGCTATTAACCTTTGTGCTGAAAAAACTGGTCAAATAGTAAAGAGTTCCCCTGATCTTCTGATTGTTGACCCTCCTCGTCCAGGCCTCACAAGGAAAGTACGTGAGTTTATCTCCCAGTTAAAGCCAAAACAGCTGTTGTATATTTCCTGTAATTCATCAACACAGGCTAGGGATACAGGTTTTTTTGTAAATAGAGCAGGTTACAATATCAAAGAAACAGCACTATTTGATCTTTATCCCAATACACATCATCTGGAAACTGTTATATTATTTGAAAAATGACATCAATATTTGGGACGGACTATCTTTTTACTTTTTTTAAAACTGAAAAAAATAGTCCGCCACTATCAGCCATCCTTTCAAACCAGAAATTTTTGAAAAAATAATTTCCCTTACAATAGGTTTAAATTTTGTAGAAATATAAAGGCGGACTGTTTTATCCTGTTACTGGTTGGTTGGATTGGATAAAATTGATGTAGGTTTTTGATATGTGAAAGAAGAGATAAAATCCATGTTGATCTATTCTTAATATCAGAATTTTTAAAGTTGTATATGATGCAGATTGTTTTTTGATGGTGCTGTTTTTTACTCAAAATTCAGTTAAATTACCTTAATTAAGAAAATGGAAAAAGGTATATTAATAATTTTCATTTAGGTTTCCATGTTAAATTTTAGAGCAAGTAGGAAAATGGTTTATAGAAGATATTTTGTTTTACGTGTGTTTGCATTCTTGATGATCCTAGAAAATGCTGTTTCTGCTCGATTTACTGATTATCCCTATTTCGCGGGCTTGAATATTACCCAAAATTTGCGTAAGGGCAATTATAATCTGTCAAAAGGGTTTGAACAGTCTGTAAGACGAAACAATATGGTAAGTGCAGGAGTACTTGTTGGTAAAAAATACAGCTTATTTTCGAATCTGCGTCTTCAGGTTCCTTTTATGTTTGATTATGGAGTCGTACCTGAGGATACTCTGAAAGATGTTTTTTTAAGTAATGGGGGAACAGAAGACCTGTTATTGAACAGCACATTTTATCATGTTGGTTTTACACCCCAAATACAGTATTGTATGCCAGTTACTGTGAAAGGACAGTTTTACCTTTCTGGTGGTGGAGGAGTGCACTACTCAAAGATAAAAGAAAAAGAGCATGTAGTTGATCAGCCAAAAGTGCGAATTATAAATGATAATCTGATTGAGGAGAAAACTTTTTGTTTTAGTGCTGATGCCGGAGCTGGTTTTGAGGTTATGTTAAGAAAGTTCGTTTGGGCATTTCAGTACACGTTTCGGTATTGGAAACCGGTAAAATATAAATTTAGTAAGGATCTTTTTCCCTTGTATAATGTAGATTATTCGGAACATTTTTTCTCTCACAATTTTCAGATATTGGTTTTTATCAGAGGTGTCCAGTAAAGACAAGTTGCAATATTGTTTTAAAAGCAAATCTGGGATGTTTACAGAAAACAGGCCTGTTAAATTGCATGTAAAATGCCGGAAGCCCGGCTCTTTTTAATGAAATTTTCATGTATAGTTGATTCCTGATAACACAGTAAGCCTGATTAATTGTTAAGATATCTTCCGATTATCTGTGCGCATAAAACAACTGTTGCGAGTTCAGTTCTGAGGCGGTTTGGTCCGATTTTTATAAACTTAAACTGTTTTTCCTTGAAAAAGGCGATCTCATTTTTGCTGAATCCTCCAGGTGGTCCAATGATACAGGTATTGTTATCAGATATCTGTCCTTTTGGGATTGAATGCAGAGGTGACCCGTTGGGATCTGCGACAAAAACTTTCTGTTTTTTATTCAAAACAATATGGTCAAGATTGATTGGTGAATCAAGAACAGGGATAAACGGAAAAAGGGATTGTTTCATTGCTGTAATCATTTTGACATGAAATCGGCATCTTTGTTTTTCCCAAGAATTTTGCCACCAGTTTTTTTGTGAGTGTTCAGTAACAGCAGGTGTAATTCTGTTAATCCCAAGAGCTGTACAATCTAAAATAACCTTTTCAAAACTCTCTTTACCTGTAATACCAATTATTATATGAATAGGGCAGATTTTACGACAGAACAGTTTTTTCTTTTTAATTATACCTGTAAGTATATTGTTTGTCATGGATTCTGCGACACAGGTAAATATATTTCCTTTACCATCAGTAGCTTTGAATTGATCCCCTGCTTTAAGTCTTAAAACATTTACGGCATGATGCGTTTCGGAGTGATCAAGCAATAAATGTTGCTCATTTATCTGTTCTGAGTAAAAAAGAAAGTGGTTATAGTCTCTCATTTGATGATTCTCCGGCAGTGTCGGTTTATTGAAATGTAAATAGTTTCAATTGTTTATGGAAAATGAAGTATCGTTAAGAAAGTGATTCTTATCGGCTATGGATTGAAGTTCATAATAAGACCTTAGTACTTTGCTGTAATATCTTAACGGAAGGGGCTCTTTTTTTGTCAGGTATGTTCTAATTGTACCCGGGCCGGCATTGTAGGCCAGCAGCCCGAGTTTGAAACTTTTAAACTGTGTTATGAGTTTCGTGAGATAAGCGGTCCCAAGGACAAGATTAATTTCTGGTTTAAAGAGGTCTTCTCTTTTAATTGGTAAAAGTTCAAGCTGTATTGCAACGCTTTGCGCAGTTTCAAATTTTAATTGCATAAGGCCAAGCGCACCACTGAGAGTACCGCTTCGGTATCTTCCCAAAGCATTAGGATTAAAAACACTTTCTACATGAATGACAGCCAGAAGGAGCAGGGGATCATATCCAAATTGTTTGCTGTTTTTGTAAACAAGTTCAGAGACTTTAACTATCGTTTTGCGGGGTATTCTTTTTCCGGCAAATGAGTAGAGAATTTGCGAAATCCTGTAAACATCTCTTAAATGATTGAGTTCGTTTTCATAAAGGATACTTGATTTTTTCAGTGAAGATATTTCTTTTGTCAGAGTATTACTGTAAACCTCATTTTTTAGTATAACAAGGCACATTACAAACAGTGTTCCTGAAACCAGCATAACAAAAACGATACTGGTGAGTTCTGAAAGCCAGATCTTGTTTCCATGAAAAAGGATTCCAATATGGAATTTAGAGTGTTTCATTTCTTTTTTATAGTTGTGTCGCTTAGAATCCCAAGTTGTTCAAGCGGACCAATACGATCTTTGAGTTTTGAGATTTCTATTGAAGATTTTTCTTTCCATTGTGTTAAATGATGAATTTCAATTTGTTGTTCTTTTACGTATCGGTTTTGTAGATTAATTATATAAAGCAGAGAAAAAAACAGGCCGCACAGAATCGTTAGCAGGAAAATAGCAACAGGACGTGAAATGCGGATTCCTGTTTTGCGTGAAAGAATAACACCACGTCGTTTCAGGGCATTGATAAAGGTTTTGCCTGAAAGGGAATCGGCATCTGGATAAATGGAAAACAGATGAGAAAAAGGGGAAAATGCGCGGGTTACAGTCTCATTTTTAAAGATAAATTTCAGTTCACCACCTTTGCCGGATATGGTATTAAGTAATTGCAGAAACATCTGAATTGCCGATTTGTCAATAAATGTAATTTCTTCAAGATTAACAACGAATGCCCTGTTACCATCATGAATTAAAGTTGAAAATTTTTCTCGCATTCCGGGAATTAACTGCTTATGGAATGAGCCTGAGAGAGTTAACCACACAGCGTTGTTGCGGTTTTCAATCAATATATCAACAGTTTCAGAGAACATCAGAAATCTCGGCTTTCTGTCGAATTTTTTTGCAACTGATTTTTCCTACAAGTTTCTGATTGGAACTGGGATTCAATTCGATATCTGAAGATAAAATCATCGTTATACCCTGTGATGGAGAGGGTACAGGCAGGCACCATATATCCAAAGGCTTAAGGCATTGAAAAATAAGCCTTATTCCACTTTGTTGATCATCAATATGCCATTTCGTAATGGATTCAATCTGAAAATATTCAAATCCGACTTTTTTGCAGTTCCTGGAATTGAAATATAAGTAGACATTGTCGGTTGAAAGACCGGGAAAACTGAAAGAAAGTTCTGTCGCAAATTTAAACTGATAATTAAGTAGTGATGGATTAGAGAATTGATAAACGAAAGAAAGCGTGGAGCTGTCTCCCAGAAGTCCGAATACTTTTTCGAGGCGAATGGGGTATTGATGTTTCCCCTGAAGAAATGAACCCTGATGAAGCAGTGTGGTTTTAATCCCGGATGATGTTTTATGAACTTTGTAATCAAAAGGTTTATTAATCAGGTATTTATGATTTTCTTTATAATTATTTACAAAATCCCAACCTTTGGTGGTGCTGTCAAGAAGATGATCGAGAAACCAGGTTTTTGATTTTCCGCATTTTATAATATTCGCTGGAGAGTGATTAAGGTCTGTATAAGCAGCGCAAAGATTCTGTTTTCTATTGATATAATCAAATTCAAAAATATGGCCGCCTTTATTGTGATCAATAAACAGTTTTAGAGATTTGTTTGATAAAATAATTGTTTTTAAGCCATTTTTCAGAAAATCGGCTATTCGGATCTGTCCACCTTTGGTATTTGCTTTTTGTGTTATCAGGCTTTCGGTGTTTATGAGTTTTGAGTATGACCATAAACGGTCAGAAACATTTCTGAAACCGAAATCTGTTCCTGGCAAAAGCCGGTTTATATCATGTACAAAGAATAGCTGGTGTTTTATAAGCTTTTTTAGTTTTTCATCTTTAAGTGATTTAAGTTCCTTATAGTTGTCTAAAATTTTACGTTGAAGAAGTCCGACATGATCATAAGAGTAAAGATAATTTAAAAAATACGGATTATTTATTGTTTCATTTTCTGAATTTCCTGCAAAAAGGCTGGATGGCATATGAAGTGAAGATGGAATGTATTGAAGTCCTGGGGGTTGAATAGTTTCGATATGTCGGCTGATTTTTACCGACTGGAAATTCAAAAGATGCTTGTCCAGATCAATTGCAGCATATTTTAACCATCGGTAAGTGGAACTTCCCTGCTGGGTAATTAAAGGTATCATGTATTGAATTGTAAGAAATTTTTCTGTATTTACAATTTCTGAATCTTGAGCGAAAATTTTTTCAAGCCAGTTTATAAGGTTTACAGGAGCAGAAGCCGGATGTATGGAATGAGAAAAAGCCAGTGGAATAGATTCGCCTGCATTTTCGGTAATCCAGTAACTACGTAACAGATCAGGTTTGGGCAACAATTTATTTGAAAGCACTATATAATTTAATCCGTTTTTTTTTAGCAAACCTGTAAGATTCGGTTCCCAATTTGAGAATGGCGGGAGAAACCCTGATGGATATTCTCCTGTCAGCTCATAAAAGACATCTCTGCCATAACAGATATTATCGTTGATCATTTCCTGTGGTAAAAGACTTAAAAATGGCTCTGTATAGCCCGGAAAAAGCCATTCCAAGCTCCCCCTTTTGCTCAATTCCCTTAATTGAGAAAGGAACAGTGGGTTGATTAATTCAAGAATGTATCCCGGAAGTACAATGTTTAAACGCAAATGTGGCAGTTCATTTGCTATAGAGATAACATTTTGAGCAAACAAATCGATTGCGTCTTTAAGTTCAGTTTTTTTTATCAGGCAATTCTTAAAAGGATGTAGTAATAATGCTATAGTGTTACGTTTCATATATACAATTTATAATACTTCCGGTTCTGTTTCAATATTTGTATATCAAAATCATTAATTATACTCTTGATTGTAGTAAAAATGAAGATTATATTGAACGCGAATTAAAATATTAAATAATTACAATCTTGTCCAAAATAAATTACTGAACAGATGCATCAGATAGCATTCATTAGACGAAACTCTTAAGTGCCGGCTATTAGGCTGTTAATGTTTAAAACAAACTGGTTGGATAAAATTGCCTTAAAAAGGGAGCTTAACTGACTCAAAAGCAAATTACCTCCAGGCTTGGAATAAGGATTGGCAGGCTGTTTAGGAATCTGTTTTGGATAAAAGTGATTAAAAATAACATTAAGTTTCGAAGGGAAATCCATTATGCCAAAATATGTTTATTTTTTTGGTGGCGGAAAAGCAGACGGTAATGAATCAATGAAAAATCTTTTAGGGGGTAAAGGTGCAAATCTGGCCGAAATGGCTGGACACCCCGATTTAAAGCTTCCGGTGCCTCCTGGTTTTACAATTACAACTGATGTTTGTACACATTATTATGATAACAACCGGAATTATCCTAAAGAGCTTAAAGCTGAAGTCAATACTGCCATGGCTAAGATTGAACGATTGATGAAAAAAAAGTTCGGTGATTTTAAAAATCCATTGTTGGTGTCTGTACGTTCGGGCGCTCGCCGTTCAATGCCTGGCATGATGGATACTGTTCTAAATATCGGTCTCAATGATGAAACGGTTGAGGGATTAATACAAAAGACCGGTAATGCACGATTTGCTTATGATGCCTATCGTCGTTTGATTATGATGTATGCTGATGTTGTAATGGAGAAAGCTGAAGGGCTTGAACCGCATGGAGGGAAAGGGATACGTAAGATTCTTGATGAAAGAATTTACGAGGTAAAAAAAGAAAAAGGGTATCTCACAGATACAGAATTAACAGAAGAGGATCTGAAGGAACTTGTTATAGAGTTCAAAGAAAAGATAATAGAAGTGCTTGGATCGCCATTTCCAGAAAATCCTCAGGATCAGTTATGGGGAGCAATTAGTGCTGTATTCTTGAGCTGGAATGGAAAACGGGCTGTCGAATATCGCAGAATTGAGAAAATACCTGATGACTGGGGGACGGCTGTAAATGTTCAGACAATGGTTTTCGGGAATATGGGTGATAATAGTGCTACAGGGGTTGCCTTCACCAGAAATCCTGGAACGGGTGAAAGACATTTTTATGGTGAATATCTGGTTAATGCCCAGGGTGAAGATGTGGTTGCGGGTATCAGAACACCTGCCCCGATAAACGATTATTCAAGAAACGAACAGAGTAAACACCTGCCGACTCTTCAGGAAATAATGCCAAAAATTTATAAAGAGCTTTTTGATATTCAGAAACGTCTTGAAAAACACTACAGGGACATGCAGGATATCGAGTTTACAATAGAAGACGGTATCCTGTATATGCTGCAATGTCGCGTTGGTAAACGTAATGGGGTGGCTGCTGTAAAAATGGCAACAAGCATGGTCAAAGAGAGGCTGATTACACCAGAAATGGCTGTTTTGCGGGTTGCACCCAACCAACTGGTTGAATTGTTGCTTCCAATGATTGATCCTGAAGCGGAGTTGGCGATAACACCGGTCGCCAAAGGGCTTCCTGCCGGACCTGGTGGGGCAAGGGGACGTGCTGTTTTTGATTCGGAAACTGCAGCAGAGTGGGCATTAAGAGGTGAACAGGTAATTCTTGTTCGTGAAGAGACGTCGCCTGAAGACGTTGATGGTATGCATAAATCTCAGGCAATCCTTACTTCAAAAGGTGGTATGACTTCTCATGCTGC
>JAAYEB010000251.1 GCA_012728995.1 Fibrobacter sp.
AATTTAAAGCTTTCGGGAGAACGGGCCGAAAATGTATGTAAATATCTAATACAAAAAGGAATTTCTTCAGACCGACTGAGAACTGTTGGTAAGGGAGATACTCAGCCGATAGCTGATAATTCTTCAATTCATGGTAGAAAACTAAATAGCAGGATAGAAATTCATAGAATCGATTGAAAATCCTTTGTTAAGGAGAATGATAAAAATGACACGAAAACTGATAACTGTATTGTGGCTATTTATTTATTCGATCTGCTGTCCGGTAATGGCAGTTTTTAATTCCAATGGGGAACGTGGAGTTGTTCGTACCTTTACAGCAAATACTCATGGGAAAGCAACAATAAATCTGGGCGCTGGAATCAGTTTTCAACAATCGTCAGATTATCTTCAGGGACAGGTCAGCTCTGGTGTGATTGGTAATGTTCTGGACAGGTACAACAACGTGGTGCAATCAGTCGAACTTGAACCAGCCAGGCTGTTTTCATCCAATATCTTTGTTTCTGTTGGTCCACTTTCAATTTGGGATATTGCCTTGAGTTTCCCGTTTTATTACGACTGGTCGGGTATCAAGGGGCTTAACAGCGGTGGTATAGGGGACCTGGAGTTTTCTACAAAACTGAAAATCCCCACTGTTACAAAGGTTTTTTCTCAGGCATTCTATTTTGCAACTACCATACCTGTAGGAATGAAAAATAATGGTTTGTTTCCCAGGCATCCTTACTATATCGAAGGTAAGCAGATAAACCCTGCTGAATCATTCTATTCATCCGAAAACGCTTCAATGAAGCTTCAGTTATTACTGTCTTTTGATATAAGTGAAGTTTGGGAAAAGGTACCGGTTCAGATCCATACCAATGTCGGTGCTGTTGGTAATCTGTCTAAAGAAAAACGGAGAAATACCATTACTGGTGGTATTGCCATGGAGTATTTGCCTGCAGATTTCATTTCCCTGTTTGTCGATTTTTATGGAGAATCAAGGTGGAGTAATTTTTCAACGTCTTTTAATCCTGCAAATGATCCGGTTTTTGTATCACCAGGTGTAAAACTTAGCACTCCTTCCGGAATGTATATAATGTTTTCCGGAGATTTCTCTCTTTCGTCTAAATCCAATCATGCACGCCTGAACTGGAATCGTGAAAACTATAAATACTCTACTGCACCAAATCCACGTTATGGAATGCAGTTTGTTTTTGGATGGAACGGTTTTATGACAGTACAGGATGATGACAGGGATGGAATAAAGAATGACAAGGATCGTTGCCCGAAAGATCCAGAAGACAAGGATGGTTTTGAGGATGAAGACGGATGCCCGGATCCGGATAATGACAGTGACGGTATACTTGATATAAACGATAAATGCCCAAATGATCCTGAAGACAAGGATGGTTTTGAGGATGATGATGGGTGTCCAGATCCGGATAATGATGATGACAAGATTCCAGATACAAAGGATCAATGCCCGGGATTGCCTGAAGATTATGATGGATACGAAGATGATGATGGGTGTCCCGATCCGGATAACGATAATGACGGAATTGCAGATTCTGTTGACCAGTGTCCTGATGATGTGGAGGATTTTGATAATTTTGAAGATGAAGATGGATGTCCGGATCTGGACAATGATAAGGATGGAATTACCGATCTTAAGGATTTGTGTCCCAATGAACCAGAAACGTTTAATAATTACAAAGATGATGATGGCTGTCCGGATACAGTGAAAAAAAGTGAACCGGATATTCCAAAACATCAGATCGTACATGGAATTTCTTTCCGTACCGGAAGTTCTGAGATGTCGTTTGATTCTTATCAGTATCTGGAACCTATAGTCAAGCAATTAAAACAGTATCCTGAAGTCGAGATCGAAATCAGGGGGCATACAGACAGTGTTGGAAGTTATCAACGTAATATGGAATTATCACAAATGAGAGCTGAATCCGTTCGTAAGTATTTTTTATCTCAAGGAATTTCAGGTAAAAAGGTTAGTGCTGTTGGGTTTGGCCCTACAAGCCCTGTGGGAGATAATAAAACTGCTGCCGGGAGAGCAAAGAACAGAAGAATCGAAATTGTCAGAATCAAATAGATCCGGTCGTAAGGTGTAACAATTTAAATGGCAGTTTCTGGTGGAACGGGTAATTTGTGATAGAGAGCATGTTTGCAGCAATACAGGAGACTGCTGTTTTATTGCGCAATAATGGTCCGGATCGCAACTGTTTTGACGGAGTGATATTTCCAATCAATAAAACAATATCATAAACATCAAAAAATTCCTGGAAAAACCTTTTCAATATAGAAATATCTGTAATTTAATAATTGCCAGGAAAATAACAACCCACATTTCCAATTGACACATTTTAACCAGGCAAAAAGACCGGTTTATGCAGGGGGGATTGAAACTTTTGCTGAAAACTATCTGTTTCATTTACTTTTTTTATCTGTCCTTTTTTTTGACTGTATCTCAGGCGAATGGCAAAATATCTGAATCGCTTCATTATGTTCTCCGAAAGGATACGGTTTGCAATATCTGGATATACTTTACAGATAAAGGGATGGTTTCCGGATCTTCTGACCCTGCATGCAGCCGTGCGCTCGCACTTCGAAAAGCTGCAGGTTATATTTCTTCAGATAACATGGATTTGCCGTTAAGAGAGGATTATATAAGGAGTGTTGAAACTTTGGGGGGGAAGTTGCGACATGCATATAAGTGGGAAAATGCAGCAAGCTTTTCTGTTTCTTCAAGAAAAATCAAAGCAATTTCCAGACTGCCTTTTATAAAATCAATAGAACCAGTGGGAGTTTATAGGCGAAAAGAAAGAAAATCAGGAAAATATCTGGAGAAAAAGGCTGCCGACCGAGACAGTATTTATGGTTTAAGCTTTGGTCAATTAAACATGGCTTCAATTACATCTGCACACGAATATCTGATCAAGTTTAAAAATAAAGCAGCGCCCGGTAGTGGAGTACTTATGGCTTTTTTTGACAGCGGATTCCGACTTGATCACAGATGTTTTAACCATGTCAGTGATAATAATTCCATAAAAGCAACCAGGGATTTTATAGACAACGATAATACTGTTTTCGATCCAGATTCGGTTTGCAGTGATACTGCACACCCTTATTATACAAATGATCATCATGGGACAAGTACACTGAGTCTGGTTGCCGGATATGATCCGGGTAATTTCATGGGTGCAGCATGGGGAGCTCAGTTTGTACTCGCAAGAACAGAGGATACATATTCAGAAGGGTATATGGAACGTGAAATTCATGCCGAAGAGGATAACTGGGTTGCAGCGCTGGTTTGGGCAGAGAGCCTTGGAGTGGACATCGTGTCAAGTTCTCTTGGGTATCGTGATGGATTTGAGGATTCTGTTATTATTTGGCGTGATGGTAAATATGATACTATTGGTGATTATTCTTATTCAGATCTGGATGGTGAAACTGCGATTGTATCCCGTGCCGCTTCAATGGCAATTCGAAGAGGCGTTTTAATTGTAACTGCAGTAGGAAATGAGGGGTCGTCTGAATCGGGTACATTGTGTGCTCCTGCTGATGCATATGGTGTTATAGCTGTAGGTTCAGTTGATTCAGATCGGCATATTACATGGTTTAGCAGCACCGGCCCTACTTATGATGGACGGATAAAACCGGATCTGGTGACTCTGGGTACGAATATAGCTGTTGCAGTTACAAACAGATCTGCTTTTTCGGAATATGGCAGATTCGGAACAGGAACATCATTTTCTACCCCTTTTATTAGTGGTATCTGTGCTCTTATCAGGCAAACACACCCGGTGCTTGAGCCATCACAGGTACGTTCAAGGCTTTATCGGTATTGTCACTTGCTGCCGGATCAGGACACAATTGATAACAAATATGGTCGTGGTTTGCCAAATGCAGTATTATCCTGTATGCAGGATGATGAGATATTTGTAAAAATCAGAGATTCTTCGGGTATCGCAATCCGACATGTTCTTATTGAAAATCAGTCTGGAGATTCTTTGGGGATAACAGATCATGAAGGAGCTGGGCTGATAAAAGAAGCAAATTTACCTGTAAGTATAGGCCTTGTATTTTCAGGAAAACGTTACACATTATCAATAGATTCAACACCAGCATATAGAGAAATAATTATTGACGACGACAGCGGGGGAGTAATTGTTTCGCTTCGTAATAAACAAAATCAGGATGTTGCCGGAACCGTTTTTATGAGGTTTGAAGGTGAACAAAAATATCTCGAACAGAATACAGATGAGTCTGGTAACATAAGAATTGGTCATTATAAAGAGATTACAGCAGAAATTTTTGCAAAAGCACCCGGTTATAAAACATCTGATACGATAAGTGTTCTTGTTTGTTCAAGGCAGTGTTCTGAAGTGATATTTCTGGAGGAGATACCTGTATCTCAATTTCACCTCTATCCTACGGTCATAAAAAAGGACATGTCATTAAAAGTAAAATTCCTTTCGAAAATCGGGAAATCACAAAGCCATATAAGATTGTCGGTTCGGTCTGTTGATGGTGCTCTTGTGTGGAAGGAAAACCGGTTTATGGAGCCGGCCGAACCGTTTGAATTTGAATGGGATTGTCGTAATGCAGGCAGAGGGAAAAGAATCGTTCCTGGAGTTTACTTTTTAATAATCGAATGTAATGGTAAAGTTTATCGCAAAAAGTTTCTTATTTCTGGATGAACCAGTTGAATCCCCATCTGAATGTCAATCCTGAAGAGTAGTATCCTGGTACATAAGCATATTTAAAGTTAAGAAGATTGTCTATTTTGTAAAAAAGCCTGAAGCTTTTGATATGTGCTGCAATCTCAAAACTTAAATTGTATACAGGATTGTTCCAGTCGTCAAATCCTGCAAAGTAGATTGTATCCCGTTCACTCCAATAGTCCAGAGAAAGTTTCATGTCGATGTATTCGTGAGTGTGAGCAGGATGTGCTGCATAAGAAAGTTCTGTGTGAGATTTAATGAATGGTTTACTGTCTGAAAGCATGGCGCTGGTACCAAATTTTAATCCATTCCAGCTTAATCTTGGGGCAATTATAAAGACCGATTGTGGCTGTTCAAAAGGAATGGATCCGGACGGCCAGGAGTTGATAACGGATATAGGATCCACACCATGAACAAACTGATAACCAAGCAGCAGCCCAAAAAGTTTCCAGTTAATCAGATATTCTGCACCAGCCTTGATATACTGATCTGCCAGTACCTGGCTTAAAGAAATAGAATCCAGAGAGACCGGGAAAGGGATATAATCGTATTCAACAAAGGCACGTATTTTGTGGTTGTGTTTTTTTAGTTTTAGAGCTGCATGCCATACAGGAACGGGTGTCAGGCTTTTTTCCCAGTAATTAAATGCGCACCCTGCACCTAAATCGGGCATTATCTCAATATTGCCCAATGTAAAGTTTGGAGAATAGAATAATTCGTAGCGATTCTGCCAGCCAAGAAAACTGCTGCTGTCGAAAAATTCTTTCTTGTTGCGTTTCAGCTCAATTTTTATTCCCAGAGAGTCATCATTAAATAAATGACCGCTTCGGGCGGCAGCTTCGATATCTTTTACCAGTCCATCTTTTCGGATCGGGGTTGTCTTCTGTTCAATCAATTCCGGTGAGGTGTAAACTACAGGTTCATTTTTATATGCACCGTCAAGATCAAGGAAAAACTTTCCAGGGAGTTTCCATGAAGTATTGGTTTCTATGAAAAGGGGATATCTGTTAACAAGGGCATGCGGAATCTCGTCGATTTTGGAAGTCCTGTCCAATGCGATTTCATTGGATAAGTCTCCATACAGAAAGTTTAGATCAATTTTATTCCCATTATTGCCTTTCCATGCAGCAGAAACACCCACCGTGTGTTCATCTGTGAGAGGATTGTATCCATTGTTCATTACCTTTGAAGAATCAAAAATGGAATTGTAGAAATTGTAGATGTTTTGTCTGTTGTGACTGAATTTTTTTCCGTTAAAATGACGATATGTGGAAAAAATACTTACCATTAATTGCCTGGACAACATACGGGAAAACCGCAGATTAAGGATATCCTCATCAAATACACCATTCTCCCAAAACGCTACAGCTTCGGGAACTGTAAAATTATCCGGGAACGTATTGAACATTATCAATCCACGATTATTGGTATACATATTTGAAATGAATGTACTGCTGTAAAGATCTGTACCTGAGAACAGATGATAATTTGCCGAATAGAGAAGCTTTCCGGTACTGATTCTGTTGATGGGAGCTGTATTGCCGTAATAAAGGGATCTGTTGATATTACTGGAAAGGCCAAAACGCGCTGAGGTAAACAGAGGATTATGATAAAGGAACTCTGATGGTGCAGTGGCGTCACTGGAGAATATCTCTGATAAAGATGCATGAAAAGGATTAAATGGAGTTTCATAGTATTTGTGGTTTTCATGCAGCCGTATTCTTTCATATTCCAGATTCAGAAGCGAATCCTTGTAAATCTCAATACTGAGTGAATCTGAAGCAACAGAGTCTATTGGGGTTTTGGTACCGGTTGTTTTAACAGAATCATTCGATAGAACAGAATCATTCGATAGAACAGAATCATTCGATAGAACAGAATCATTCGATAGAACAGAATCATTCGATAGAACAGAATCATTCGATAGAACAGAATCATTCGATAG
>JAAYEB010000252.1 GCA_012728995.1 Fibrobacter sp.
AAAATGAAAAAACAATCAGAACCAACAGGAAAAAAATTACAAACAATTTGAAAAAATCAGATAGAAACTACAGACTTTCAATTTTTACTTAATTGAACAACAATGAATAAAATGCTTCGGAATCCTGATTTATGAAATTGAATTTTGAAATATTGGAATTTGTTTTTGATTTGATTTCTTATTGAGATTTGTATTTTATTCTTTGACCTCTTCCCCCGTCTCCATCTCCCGCAGCACACCGGGAGATGGAGAGGTTAAGAAACGATGGTCAGTGAAAAAGTCATTTGATAGAATTTTTATGCATTGTATATCACTGACTAATATTCAACATCACCTTCGCACGATTATCAAGATATTTTGGGAGTCCATTCGGGATTCTTGAAATCATTTTTGATTCTTTCCAGATTTCAGGACTTTCCATACACATATAAAGAGGTATTTCGGAGCTGCATATTCTGAATTCATCATCCATCGCTTTATACATATCAACCCGTAATGGTCTGAAATAACGCAGTTTTCCATCCTCACCATAAATCAGTTCACCGGAAAAAAGCGGCAGATGAGAATTTTTTTCTTTAAGAATCTGCTTAAGCCGAGGCATGGTACGAAAACCGCCCATACTTACCCAGGCGATTTTTCGGTAATCCCGAACAGTATCCAGGATCCTTTTTACGACTTCCCTGTACTCACTCTCCCAGCCATCATAAACAAACATGGGATCAAAATGAAATGCTACAAAAAATCCCATCTCTTCACATTTCCGGGCTGCTTCAAGACGCTGTTCCAGTGAAGCGGTATTTTCTTCCATTATACGGATCATTTCCGGAGTGTTCATGGAAAAACCGATAATAACCTGCTGAGGACTGCGTATCTTTTTAAGAGGTTCAATATTATTGCTTTTCGTTTTTAGCTCAAGAATAACATTTTTATACGGCCTTAAAAGCTCTGCAGTTTTACATGCTACACCCATATAGTTTTCGGAATAAAGACTGTCTCCAAATTCTCCTGTTCCAAACCGTATTACATCCATTTTTGTTGAGGCCATCTTCTCTTTGACCTCTTTTTCCATATCATGGAAATTCTCGTACATAACCTGGCATTGGTAAGGAAAATATGCCTGAAGAATGCAGTACCTGCAATACATGCCGCATCCGGTAGACGGTGTCAGAATCTGATAACCACAGCACCAATACCCTTTTGTGGTTCCGGGACACGGTTTCCAGAATTCACCTTTATACGTTGTTTTTACTATTGCAGAACGGTCGGATAATACTGAAGGGTCTGCAGGGAACAGGTTTTCTGTTTTTTCCATTATATCACATTTAATACTTAACTGATTTTTTAATAATGTTCGAGTGGAAAAAATACATTATTATGTTTTCTGTTGCCAGAAGTGTATCAAAAAGAGGCAGCAGGATTATTTCCCACTACCTCTTTGATCTGCTTTAAGCCTCATAAATCTTATAATTAGAAATTATAGTTCTCCGGACAATTCGGAAGTGTCCCAGTCATAATACTGTTGAGCATTTGGTTTGTTGCCAAGATCAGTATTTACACTTCCTGTATTAGCAGAATTATTGCCTTTTAGAAATTTATCAACCATGGCATTCAATGAAGCTGTATACTGGTTGCGCCACTGGCAGTGTGATCCCGATGCACCTTCATAAGCAAAATGATCACCCACTCCGAGTACTTCGAAGGTCTTTTTGCCGACACTTCCCGTTACCCATGCCGAGCGTGCATCCAATCCTGCATAGGTCCCGCTGGGATTATCAACGATGTAAAGACCCCGCGGTGCAATCAAGGCCATTGCAGAGTGCATATCGACCGGTAATCGATCCGTATTATCGCTGCCGGCATTATTCCCCGAGGTGAATCTGCCAAGTGCCACCTCTGATAACCAACGTACGTAACTAATTGCATGATAAGGCCACTCGCCGCCAGTATCTAACTGCTTAACCAAACGCAGGGCCACAGTGCCACCGATTCCGGATTCTACAGGAATAGTCAGCGCGATGCGGTTATCGAGCACACCAGCAATAAAGGCACCCTTACCATTGCGGGAGCATCCGGTCACAGCAATTCTGTAAGGATCAATAACATCCGGATTCTGTTCCAGGAGATCAATAATACGACTGACCTGCCATGCTTGAGCTACAAGATAGCCAGCAGGATGGTTGGAACCATAAAAATCGTAAAAAGGTCCATTTTTTGAACCGCTGCCACCTGTCCCCTCAATGGCAGTAAAAGTTATCTCCGCCACACCAGTTGGAGCAGATGCACCAGAACCTCCACCGAACATTGGATCACCATATCTAATGATAGCCGGTGCCGGCTGACTCGCACCATTCATTTTCACTGATGCACTGAATGAACATCTCTTTCCGCCTTCATTGACTTCTACGGAAATCTTGTTGGAACTCACCGTACCTGAAACCGAACCATCAGCAGGAATTGGCTTGTCGCCATAAATATATTCAAACATCTGCTGAAGGATCTCTTCACGACGGCATGCCCACTCGCTCTTGTCTGTGATACGTGTCCCATCCAGCTTCATGAATGGATCCGGCAGCTTGGAATCAGGCGAGAGTTCATTATATCCAGGCAAGTCGCCTACATTGCAGTGGGCAGTAGGATTTTCTTTCTTGCCCCACATTATTTCCCCACCCTTAAAGGTACTGTCCATTTCGATCGAAACATCACTGAGTATATACGATTCAACAGGTAACATAGCTTCTTGAAACCCCTCTTTGGTGGCAACCAATGTATCAACAGCTTCCGATTCTGCTGCCATTTTAGCGAGAGTAAAACTATTTCCTGAACGGGAACTGACATGGTTATTAATCAGATGTAACTTGTTTCCCAATCGCATAAGCTGACAGGTATGGATGGTATTATTAACAGTTGCACGAATGATATTAATACCTGAAACAAGCTGAGGAAGTGTAATTTGTTCTGTTGCAGGATTCAGGCCTGAAAAACTGGTAGATGCAATACGTCTACCGTTTCCGGAGAAGACAGCCACATTACCATCAAGTTTGCCTGCACCCGGTGAAAATGCAACCGAATTTCCACGTAATGTAAATGATAATGTTTGTTTCTGTGGTACATTCATCCTGACTGCAACAGAAGTAAACTCGAATGCCCCATCAGCTCCGGTAACCATAGAAACATTTTTGCCTTTAAGCAAAACGTTAACTCCTTCAAGCGGCCCGCCACCTTTTTCATTTACTACGCCGGAAATCTGATATTCAGTATCTGCTGCAAAAGCATAACTGACAAGAAAAACCATTAAGACTAAATGCAGAATTTTCACGATTCTCCCCCCTTTGAAACATGTAAAATATATGCAATTTAAAATATTACCTGAGGTTTTTTGAACGCTGGAAATATGAAAAAAAACATATTATTGATTATTCAATTATATACACAATATACCTAACTTGATTATCAAATGCTTTTTATGATAATATGCACCAGATTTTTTCGTACACAGAATGTATACATTATGGCATTATATATACTCATTTAGAAGGTATTTTTTTGTGTTCACTCTCGAGTCCCGGTCGGACTATGTACCCTGAGTGGGTTCGTGATCGCGCGTAATATTGTTTGCGAATTTGTATTGTAAACTCGGAAAGCGAATCATGCACAATCGAAAGATCTTGAGTGCATGATCACTGTTTAATTTTGAACAAGTGTGATATTGCTATAAACAAAAACCGAAACGGGCTCCAATCTGTATC
>JAAYEB010000253.1 GCA_012728995.1 Fibrobacter sp.
GATACAGATTGGAGCCCGTTTCGGTTTTTGTTTATAGCAATATCACACTTGTTCAAAATTAAACAGTGATCATGCACTCAAGATCTTTCGATTGTGCATGATTCGCTTTCCGAGTTTACAATACAAAATTCGCAAACAATATTACGCGCGCTCACGAACCCACTCAGGGTACATAGTCTGATGGTGACTCGAGAGTGAACACAAAAAAATACCTTCTAAATGAGTATATATAATGCCGTATTGTATACATTCTGTGTGCGAAAAAATCTGGTGCATATTATCATAAAAAGCATTTGATAATCAAGTTAGCTATATTGTGTATATAATTGAATAATCAATAATATGTTTTTTTTTCATATTTCCAGCGTTCAAAAAACCTCAGGTAATATTTTCGATAGCATAAATTTTACACTGTTTCAAAGGGGGGAGAATCGTGAAAATTCTGCATTTAGTCTTAATGGTTTTCCTTGTCAGTTATGCTTTTGCAGCAGATACTGAATATCAGATTTCCGGCGTAGTAAATGAAAAAGGTGGCGGGCCGCTTGAAGGAGTTAACGTTTTGCTTAAAGGCAAAAATGTTTCTACGGTTACCGGAGCTGATGGGGCATTCGAGTTCACTTCTGTTGCAGTCAGGATGAATGTACAACAGAAACAAACATTATCATTTACATTACGGGGAAACTCGGTTGCATTTTCACCGAGTGCAGGCAAACTTGATGGTAATGGGGCTGTCTTCTCCGGAAACGGTAGACGTATTGCATCTACCAGTTTTTCCGGCCTGAATCCTGCAATGGAACAAATTACACTCCTCAGCTTGTTTCAGGTATTAATATCATTCGTACAACTGTTAATAATAACATACTCAAACAAAAAACAATTTTCTGAATGTATTCTGTCTGAATACGTGTTTTTTTAAATTGCTATAAATCAAAATAGATTAATTGTATATTTATACAGATAGCTATTGTTAATCATTTTTATTAGGGAGGCAAAAAATGAAATGTTTTATTTTAACATTAGTATTTTTCATATTTTTCTGTAACCAGCCGACTAGTGTTAATGATAATCCAGATCCGAATAATAATTTCTCAAAAATTGGAAGTGTCAGCTTTATTCAGGTTGAGTATTATGATTCCCTTGTTTCGCTTATACCGAGTACCTATGTAAACATCTTTGATAAAGACACAATAGAACAGATTGTAAATCTTTTGAACAGTTTTCCAGATAGCGGAGATATTAATATAAAATGGAATCAAGGTGTAACCAAAAACAATCTGATATTAATCGGTTCAAGTTTGGAATCTGACACAATTGTTATTATTGGCAATAGAGTAAAAACCCGTTCAACCTTATTTTTCAAACCAATGCTTGATGAGGAGAAACAGTTGATCGATTTGGTAATAGACTCAACACTTCAGTGAGTACTTTACCCCAACTCCGTGTGCATCGCCACATTACCCGATTTGATGTCTATTTTCGCGCAGAAAATCTTTTAGATAAAGGAAATGTTCATGATTATTACTGGAACAACGATCTTGAGCAATTTCCAATAATATTAAGGCCATTGCTGA
>JAAYEB010000254.1 GCA_012728995.1 Fibrobacter sp.
GAGATAAAAAAAGGGATAAAACCATTTTCATCCCATCTTTTTAATCCTGATTATGACTGGAAAAAATTGCAAAATGATTTATCAGGTGTTGCTTTATGTTTAAGCGGCATAGAAAACACAAAAATAACCGATTTTGATTTTAATAATGCATTGGAAGGAATGGGTGAAGGGCATCCTTTGTCGAAAGAGTTTAATAATGAAAACAGTTTGGCTGCTTATAATTGGGAGATAGTACATAACTGGAGAAATGGTTGAAAATGAGAACTGATCTAAAAGTCGAAAAATTAAGATCGCTTGCGGAAAAAATAAAAAAGAAAACAGGTTACGAATTATTAACCGAATATGAGATACTCCTACTTGCTTCAGAAGAGATCGCGCATACTTATACCTATAAAGAGAAAAAGTATACAGAATAATAAAATGCATAAATATTTGATAATTCTTCCAAATAATTTGGGTGATGTTATAACATCGACACCTGTACTCGAAGGATTGAAAAAAAAGGATCAAACCTCCGAGATTACATTCTTAGTTGAGAATGGGTTTGAAGCTGGAATAGAACGAAATCCATATTGTGACCGATTGATAAGATTTGACAGGGAAAAGACAAGGGAATATATCAGAAGCGAATGGCAAAATGGAATAAAATATCTGGGCGAATTCATTCAAAAGCTGAAGCAGGAATCATTTGATACCATAATAAACCTTTCGCAGAATACCTATATTTCCTATATTGTTGCACTTTTAAAAGGTATCGAAAAAAAGGGGATGCAATTTTTGCCAGAGGGCAATTTTGCTGTTAATGATGAATGGAGTCTGTATTTATATGCAGTTCCTTATGCAAGGCAGTATAATTGTTTACACGTTACAGATGTTTATAAAAGAATAGCAGGTGTACAAAGTTGTGCAGCGGAGGGCAAAATAACACTCCGGAAAGATGAAATAAAAAAAGCAAAAAAGTTTATTGAAGAAATTACTGTCAAATCAACATCAAGGAAAGTCGTCTTTCAGTGCGGTGCTGCATGGAAGGTAAAACAATGGCCCCCAGAGTATTTTGTAATTCTGGGGAGAAAACTTGTTCGTGACGGGTATTTTATTTTAATTACAGGAGCACCACAGGAGTTTGAATCAGCAACGAAAATTCAGGAAGGAATAGGTGAAAACAGTGCAGTTACAACAGGCAAACTCAGTTTTCGTGAAACAATTGCACTTTTGTTGTTTACTGATTGCTGTATAACGGCTGATACAGCTCTTATGCATGCTGCTTCAGCCCTTAATCGAAAAGTAATAGCTTTATTTGGACCAACCAGTCCAATAGAAACCGGTCCATACGGATCGGGTCATACTGTTCTTGCAGGAAAGTGCCCCGATCGACCCTGTTTTAATAAGAACTGTTCGTCAAACAGGTGCTTAAAAGGGATTTTTCCAGAAACCGTTTATTCATGCTTTCATAACCGGTTTCCAGATAACAGCGGCTGTGATATTTTCAAAACTGAATTATCGGATGGGATCTATAAACTTATACCTGCTGTTTCAAAAACAGAACAGTATTATAATGAAACTGGTTCTGTTGTAGCAAGAAAGCTTCTGGAACCCTGGATAACGGTTTCTTTTGATGACACTTTTAAACAGATCCGCAGTAAAGCAAAAATTTATACAAAAGAAATCAGGAAAATGGAAAAAGAACTTGTAGAATATATTTCGGATAACGATATTTCACACATACACCAGTATGAAAAAATACATCGTGAATTATCTTTATCGGATGGTATAACTGTATTCTGGAATGCCATACTGAACTTAAAACTTAACAGCATCCCTGTATTGAAACCATTAACTGGTATTAAAGAGAGTATAAATATACTTGAAAAGACAGCAAAGCAAATTACACAATCCGTTGAAAATGAAATGCAGGCTGTGTCAAGGTGAAGACTGCGAATTGCTTTGTAAAGACAAACGCCGTTCTTTTCTGTATTGTAACGATTGTGGCCTGATCTTTGTCCCACCTTACGATCATGTAAGCTTATCTGAAGAGAGACTCAGATATGATAAACACAACAATACTGTAAATAACAAAGGGTATGTAAAATTTTTGGATGAAATCGTAAAAACAGTGGAACAGCATGCTGAAAAAGAATCTGATATTCTGGATTTTGGATGTGGAAGTTCTGCTGTACTGGTGCATTTGCTGAAAAAAAGAGGTTACAGGTGTGTCGGGTATGATCCGCTTTACAAAAAAGTTTGTGACCAGGTTGATTCGGGATTTGATATTGTAATATTGTGTGAAGTCATAGAACATCTGCGGGCAATTGATACTGAACTCGATTTCATTAAAACAATGCTTAAACCCCGAAGTAAAGTTATAGTACGAACTCAGCTTTATAAAACCCCGGATTCAATCCGTGACTGGTGGTATGCCAGGGATTTTACACATATCAATTTTTTTTCTAAAAAATCAATGGAGCTTGCTGGTTTAAAAATCGGCCTGGAACTTGTTTCTGTACGCAATGAAGATATTTTTATTTTTGCCTGATACAGATATCTGTTTCAGATACTGTTTTTACAATTATATCACTTTCAGTAACAGTTATATAATTGAACGAAACCGGTATATCCGGGTTGAAACGAACTTCATTGTCGGACGCAAAAATGCGGAACTGACAAAACGGGCTTGGAGCGCTTGAGTAAATAACACCGTTATGGTTTATACAGGTCTGGTTGTGAATATGTCCATAGAAAACAGCACGGATTTTTGCAGGTGAACAGTGTATAATCTCCAGAAACCGTTTATTGTTCAGTAATGTCATTTCATTGTCTACCCATGGACAATCCAGTTGCAACGGTGGAAAATGGAGAAAGACAATGAATTCGAAATTGGCTTTATCAAGAATATGATTGCAGAGTATGTCACCGTCTTCTTTGGAAAAGATCCCATGATTGTCACCGTCTCCAGCGCCTTTAAGATTTAAAAATAGAAACTGGTACTGATTAACGGAAAATGAGTATAACAAATCAGAACTTTGAGAACAGTGAGATGTATCTGTTTGAATTTCCTTTATAACATCTGAGTTATCATGGTTTCCTGTAATAAAGTAAACAGGGTAATTAACTGTCCGGAATAGCTTTCTGGCAAGTGATACGGTGTTGTTTTGTGGGTTGTTGACAATATCTCCGGTATGGACAACAAAATCAAATGGTGAATTGAAAGCAGAAATGAGTTCGAGCAGTTTCCTTGTACAGTTGAATGTATTTTTACCATAAAGGGTAAAATTTATCGATTCACCAATATGGGTGTCACTGATATGGATAAAACGAATTGTATTTTTATTCATAATCAATCCGCATCCAGTTAAGGTAGATCTGAACAGAATAAAAACAGTTCAGTGGGCGCCTTTACCGGTAAAAACAACCAGAAATGTTCTCAGAAGTATTTTTACATCAAGAGAAACGGACATATTCTCAAAGTAGTAAAGGTCATAAATGACTTTTTGCTTTACGTCTTCAATAGACGAATCGTATTTGTGCTTAACCTGTGCCCATCCTGTAATACCTGGTTTCATTTTAATTCTTCGAACATACCATGGGATTTCCTGTTTAAGCTGTTCAACAAAAAAAGGACGTTCCGGTCTGGGGCCGACAAGGCTCATTTCCCCTTTTAGCACATTGAGAAATTGAGGGATTTCATCAAGTCTTGTCTTTCTGATAAATTTTCCCACAGGCGTGATTCGGGGATCGTCTTGGGATGCCCATTGGGGACCGGAATATTTTTCTGCATCCTGGTACATTGAGCGAAATTTATACATTGTGAAAATTCTGCCATTTTGTCCGACGCGGGTTTGTTTAAAGATTGCCGGACCCTTTGAAGTCAAACGGATAATTGCAGCCAGAATAAGCCAAAGAGGTGCACCAATTGATAGAATTAAAAAAGACACAATAATATCCATCAATCTTTTTACTTGTGCTTCCCAGCCAGGCATGTGATCCTGCAAAAGGACCATCAGTGGAACACCAAAGACCTGATGAGTCTTGAGATGACCGGTAATAACATCCATTAATGATGGTACCATGTAGATATTTACATTGATATCCCCACAATATTCCAGAATTTTGAGAATTTCATTTGGAGATGCACTTACATGAGCGATTATCAAAGCAGCAGCTTTTTCGTGTTTGACAATTTGGGGGATATCTGAATATTTGCCAAGGATTTTATAGCCTTCAAATTCTGAATTTTGTTTCCGGCCGTCATCATCAATAAAACCGGATACCTTATATCCAAGTTGAGGGTATTTGGATAAATCTTTTACAAGTCGTGCGCCCGATGAATTAGCACCAATTATTATTACATTACTAACTGCTATCCCGCGTGAAAAGAGCAGTGTAAGAAATGTGTGCATTGTGAACCGGTTTATTGCTGCAAAAAACAGCATGCACCCGCCATACGTGACCAAAACAGCGAATTTGGTTTTGGTAACCAACTGATGAAAGTCACCGGTGTGCGCAAAATCGGTGATCTGTTGGGCGCTGGTTATAAGAAAAAGGAAGAAAATACCGATAATAACTGTGCGGGTAACCACAAAAAGTTCATCAATTCGGGATTCTTTATACCAGTCTCTGTACAACCCGGTCAGGAAAAAGAGGATGACCCACATTATAGTCAGTATCAGTGCCGGCGTACCAAAGTAAGTAAAATCGATATATGGATCAAAAGCTTCAGGGAAAAGATTGGATTTATATCTAAGCCAGAAAGCCGAAAACAGGGCGATGTTAACAGCAAGTAAATCGAAGAAAAATGTTAACAGTTTTTCTAATAAACGAATAACCATTTTAAATTAACTTTTAATGAATTTGTCAAAAAGGGAAGTGCCGGTCAAGATCTCCTGATTAACAACACTTTTTTCACAAAAGGTAACAATCTCATCTTTGTTAATTCCGGAACCATACATTGTATAAGGAACCGGAACGGATGAGTGAGTTTTTAAAGAAACCGGAGTAGCATGGTCAGGTGCTATAAGAATACGTAAATTGTCACTCTCTTTCTGAAGTTTCAGAAACTCTCCAACGACATGTCTGTCAAAATCTTCTATAGCTGTTATTTTTTTCTGAAGAGAACCTTCATGTGAAGTCTCGTCAGGTGCTTCTATATGTAAATAAACCAGGTCCTCGCCTTCAAGGGCATCAAATGCTGCATCGACTTTCCCACTGTAGTTTGTGTCAAGATAACCGGTGGCACCATCGACTATTCTTACCTGTAGTCCGGCAAGAATACCAAGTCCCCTGATTAAATCGAC
>JAAYEB010000255.1 GCA_012728995.1 Fibrobacter sp.
CAAAAAGCCCAATACGCTCTCAATAAAAACATTCCTCTCTTTGTATCAGAATTTGGAACCTGCCTGGCTTCGGGTGATGGATTTCTCGACAGCACAGAAACCGAGTTATGGTTTGACTTTATGGATAAAAATCACTTGAGCTGGTGTAACTGGTCTATTGGGAATAAAAATGAAACCGCTTCAGCGCTTATTCCCGGGGCCAGGTATTATGGTCAATGGAAAGTTAAACATCTCACAAGATCTGGCAGGATAATACGACACAAGCTCAGATGGTATTCAGGTATCAGAGAGGATTATGCTACTCCCGAAAAGAAAAAAAATGCCTGGTTAAAAATTAAACCCGTAACACCATAACAATATGAGCACATTTTCTATTTAATATATTCATATACAACAATTTGAAACTACTTTGTATGTACCATTTATTGAAAACTACATGACCAGACAGTTATTTTTTGATCTCGTTTATTTTCTGTTTAGAAATTTTTAAGGAAGGCTTATAACACATGTTAAATTTCAGTATTCAAAGAATAATTAACAAATTTTCGCAGCCTCTTGAATTGATTCTTTTTTTAGCATTAACAATTTCAGCCCAGAATTTTTTCTCAATATCAGATTCAAAATCTTTATCTTCAGAGTCATTTCAACCTTATGATTCATCAAAAATTTCAGAATATGAGAAGCAGGCACGCATGCAGGGTTACTCTGACGAACAGATTGACCTTATTAAAAGCCGATATGGAAATACTTCAAAAACGGCTAATAAATCGGTTATTCAAACTACAGAACCGGATTACTCATATCAATTAAAGGATTCAACTGCAACTAAATCAGACAGCATTAACAATGCTTTTACAGATTCAGTTTATTCAGAACAAGAAGATCATCTTGAATCAGTTCCATATTTTGGTTATTCAATTTTTAAACAGATCCCTGAAGCTTTTAAACCTAATACCGTGGGCCCTGTTGATCCCGGTTACATTGTTGGACCTGGTGATGTCCTTCGGTTAGCTGTTTGGGGCCAGGTTGAATTTCAGTATGAATTAACTGTAAATAATGAAGGGAAGATTTTTATACCTGTTGCCGGACAGGTCCATGTAACTGGAATTCCATTCATTGAACTTCAGAACAAAATCAAAATGTTGTTATCACGGCACTATTCCGGCCTGGCATCTAATCCTCCACGAACCTTTTTAGATTTGACTGTTGCCCAATTACGCCCCTTGAGGATTTTTATTATGGGTGAAGTAAAATCACCCGGAGGTTATACCGTGTCAAGTTATGCAACAACATTTAATGCATTATATAGTGTAGGGGGGCCGCTTACCCAGGGTACTTTAAGAAATATTAAAGTGCTTCGAAACGGAGAAGAAATCACTACTGTAGATCTTTATCAATATCTCCTTACCGGAAAATGTACAACTGATGTTCGGCTTCAAAACAATGATGTAATATTTGTTCCTAAACGTGGAAAAACTGTAACAACCACCGGATCTGTATTCAGACCAGCCATTTATGAATTGAAAGATGATGAAAACTTAAAATCATTACTGGATTATTGCGGCAGTATACCTACATCAACAAATATTGACCGTGCCCTGATTCATCGTATTCTGCCTTTTGACCAACGACAGTTAACAAAATCGGTAATTAATATTATTGATCTTGATTTAAAAAAGCATCTCGAATCCGGAGAAGATTACATATTATGTGATGGAGATTCTCTTGATATTATTCCTCTTACCAATGATCTGCATAATTATGTACGCCTTGATGGAGCTGTTTATTACCCGGGAGTTTATCAGAGTGACAATCTGAGTTTGTCTGAATTAATTTTTAATTATGGAAAACCGATTGAAAAAACTGCATATATGAAACGGGCTGATCTAATCAGATTAAATGACGATCTTATTACAACTACCCTGTTTCCTGTTGATCTGGACAGTTTAAAAGTGGATAAATCCAATGATATGAAACTTCAAGCAGGTGATGAAATAATTGTTTATGAAAAGAGTATTGAAAAACCTACAGATCTTCTGGTTACAATTGAAGGTGAAGTTAAAAACCCGGACACTTTCACACTCGACATCAACATGACTGTTATGGATTTACTAATCAGAGCCGGCGGGTTTACCCGTAATGCTTATCGAAAGTCCGTTGATGTATACAGGCTTATTGAAAACAGGGAAACACATGACACCCTGATCAAGGTTTTCAAGATCAATCTCCCGGATTCACTTGATTTTACAGACCAAAATCAGAGATTGTTCCAGTTAAAAGACAGAGATCGTATCATTGTAAGACCTGATCCGAACATAGTCATTAATAATTATGTAATTATTGATGGTCTGGTTAAATATAGAGGCAAATATGCAATCGAAAAACGGGGTGAACGTCTCTCTGATCTGATTAAACGTGCGGGAGGGCTTATGCCTGATGCATTTCCAGAAGGGGCAAAAATAATACGAAACAATAAACGGGTAGTGGTTAATTTCATTAGAGCTTTGCAAAACACCGAAAGCAAAGAAAATGTTCTTATCCAAAAAGGTGACAGTATTTTTGTACCAGTTCGGCCAAATGCAGTTTATGTCCATGGAAATGTAAACAATTCCGGATTATTCAGCTATGATAAAAATAGTCGAGCGCGGGACTACATTGACCGGGCGGGGGGATTAGCTGACAGCAGCCATTTCATTTTAATAAAATCCCCAAATGGCGAAACTGAAAAAATTAGAAAAAGGGGATTTTCGAATCCAAGAGTTTATGATGGAACCGAAATCTTTGTAACGAAGGAAAAACCAAAAGAAAAAGCTGAAAAACAAGGACCTACAATTGGAGAAGTAATCAGGGATACGCTTGCAATTATTACTAGTGCTGTTACTGTAATTACTTTAGTCGTCAAATTAAAATAGTGATAAAGATATTGAAAATCTCAGGTTGTTATGATTGTTTATAATAATTTGAATTTAAAATATATAAACCTGTTGAATCTTATAGTTTTTCAACGAGAACATTATAATTGTTAAATTAGGCAAATTTTACCTGAATAATTACTTTCACTGTTTTTTGTTTAAAAGTTTTTGCTTATATTTTCCAGATATCATTATTTAGATTGAATAGTTGAATAGTTGAATTCAATCGTTTATATTACAAAAAACCCGGAGATTGGATAATTTTCAGTGGTATAAAAATCGAAATTCAGAAAAGCACCATTTTAAATTTTTATTTTGATTAATTTCTAAAAACATGATAAAATCTATTTCCATTAAAAATATTAAACTTTTTTCTCATAGTAACACACATGATGAATACACTTTCCGCTTTAATTAATATTAGCTTCTTTTTGATTTCATCATTTCTTATCAGCTATTTTCTTATAAAGGTTTTCTTGCGAACACCCCTTACAAATGTTTTCAGTGACTGCCCCGATTCCAGGAAAGTTCATTCAAGCCCTTTACCAAGAATTGGCGGCATTGCCATAATAATTTCTTTTGTAATAATGACTTTTATCTGGTTTTTTCTTAAACACATATCCATTATTTATTTTGATTTACCTTATAAAATTATCTTACCTGTTATAGTATCTTCCGTAATAATTTGCTTATTTGGTTTTTTAGACGACAGCCACTATATAACTGTACGCGCCAGACATAAAATTGCAGCCGAATTATTCATTTCCATTAGCACTGTTTATATTTTAGGTGTTCACTCGGGCCCTCTTTCGATACTGGGTCTTTTTACATTTCCTTTATGGTTTAGTAAAATTATTTCTGCTTTGTGGATATTAGGTATTATTAATGCTTTTAATATCATTGATGGTGTTGATGGTTTGGCAGGAGGTATTTCTTTAATCAGCATATTAACACTTAGTTTAATTTCTGCCATTGCATCAGATACATCAATTGTTTTACTTGGGATAATTCTTTCTGGTTCAATCATCGGATTCCTTTTTCATAATAGCCCACCTGCTAAAGTGTTTTTGGGTGATACAGGATCACTTTTTCTTGGTTCAATGATTTCTTTATTCTCGTTGTATATTGCAGGTGAGATTTCCGGGCCACGATCTACAATAATCATGCCGTTAATTGCAGGAATCCCAATAATTGAAGTTCTTGTTACAATGACACGTCGATATTTTAAAGCTAAAGACCAGAAAAAACCTTTTTATACCCGAATTCGGAGCATGGCAATTCCAGATAATTCACATATCCATCACCGTTTGATTTTCAGAGGTTTCAATCATCTTGAAACATCAATCATACTCTGTATTATTGGTGGAAATCTTTGTATTGGTGCAATCTGTATTCAACTCGTACCTGTTTATGCAATCACTCCAATAATTTTATATCTTATAATTCCAGTGATATTTGCACTTGACCGTCTCGGTTTTGGAGGCAGATTTAAAAAAGCTCTTCACTTAAGTAAAACCAGATATAATGGATTTCGCAAGATCTCCTTAATTGGAGTTTTAGATCAAAACGGTTATTTGCCACTGGCTTTAAACAAGCAGAAAAATAAAAACGGGATGGTTTTTATTCCTCTAAGGGAGAATAACCTTTACGTTAAAAAAAATCTTAAAGCAGCAGTAATTAAAAATTTAAAAGAAGAATTTTCGGATATACATAAAGCAGAAGAGATCGCTTCGATTATTAATGCACCAGTTTATCTTATTGGAAATAATCAGGGATCCAGATACAAGATTAAAGAGATCAAAAAAAATGGTACTACAATGATAAAAGATAAATTAAAAACTATCAACGAACTAGTACAGGAAATTCAGTATTTATCTGATGATTGTTTAAATCATAACGTCTTTGTGTGTGATAATAAGCAAAATAAAACAGGAATCTTTTATGGTTCCTAACAATTTTATCAAACCTAAATGTTTGGTTTTATCAAAAAATATTAATTCCAGGTTTGAAAATTTACTTAAAAGCTTAGGATATCAAGTCTTTTTTTTCGATCGCCGAAAGGATGCTTTCAAATTTTTATTAACTCACCGTCCAGAATTAATCATAGTTGATGCCAATTTTTTACCCAAAAATCCCAATCGTGTTTTTCAATCATTTAAAATTGCTCACAGTACTCCTGGAATGCTTATTCTGACAGAAAACAAACATGATTGTTATACTTATTGCTGGCTCAATGGTGGTTTTTTTGAAGTAATTGAAATCCCATGCGATTTAGAGGAGATCGAATTATCATTAAAGCGGATAACTGAATATCTGCACCTCCATTCTAAAAATCTGTTTTATAGAGATATTCTGATACAAGCCGGATTAGCTTTCCCTGTATTAATTCTTCTTACATTTTTATTGGCACGAATTTAATTTTGAAAGAATTTGCTGATTATTTCAGTATGATTCTTGATATTGTTTAGAAAGTATCCAATCATTTTTAATGATTTAAGGCATCATTAATCCCTGAAATAATGCTTTCTCTAATGAGAATCTTTTTTTCATCTGATTTTTTGCCCTGGTTTTCTTAAAACACATATACACCGCAGCGAATTTTTATTATAAGATTCAAAATTAAATCCACCAAAGGCGTTTTCTAATTTAAAACCTGTCGATTCATAAATTTGTTTTATATCCTCGAGACTATATGCACGTTGAAAATGTTTTTCTATTTCACCATCAGGAAATTCAAAAATTGTAACAGCCAGATTTTTTTCTTTACTATAAGACCGAAGCTGTTTGAACCTTACACCATTTATATCACGTATTATTTCTCCTTTATGATAGTATGTATATAGATTTTCTGTATTAAAATCGAATATCAAAAAACTTTTGGGTTTTAATTTTTCGAATACATTCTTGAAAAAACATTCGACACCTTCCCTTTCAAGCATATAATTGAATGCATCAAAGGTATTAATAGCTAAATCATACTTTCCATTAACATTAAATCTGGTCATATCCTGAACTTCGAATACTGCTCCAGGGATATTTTTAGAACACGCACACCAAATCATTTCTGGTGAAAGATCAATTCCAGTCACACAATGACCCATCTCCGAGAGTAACGCAGCTAAAGCACCTGTCCCACAAGCGATATCCAGCACTTTTGAAGGTGTTGGCAATTGCTGGAATACCTTTTTGAGGAGTGATAGATACTGGCAGCTCCAGTTGCCCCAATCCTGGTCATAAAAAGCATACAATCTGGAATATGCGGGATGTTCCATCATAATTTAAGGTTAGAACTTTATTCACACAAATCAATAGTCAATTTATTTTTAAATCCTAAAACTTTTTTTGCAAATTTTATACCATTGATTTTAATCATTAAATTTTTGAATTGATTTTTTTTGACAAATAAAACTGATCATGGAAAACTGTATGTAATCAGTGTCGAATCGGTACAAAAATGTGGTTTTTTTTGTTTGTAATTGTCATTTGAGAATAAACAAATGATATTTTCATAAAATCAGATTTAAATGCAAGGCAAAATTGCTTTCTTTGGAAAACATCTGCCTTATTTGTATTATTATTTTAATCTCAAATTAGATTTAATGGTATCCGGAAAGTATTTTCCTTTTGTTTGAACTTCATCTGGCAGGTTATGTATTACTATATGGACAGCTTTTTTGATGATAATATCAAGGAAGAGATTCGTTTAAGAGCAGATATCGCCTCCATAGTGGGAAGATATGTTACCTTAAAAGGATCCGGACAAACTCTTAAAGGATTATGTCCCTTTCATAAGGAAAAAACGCCCTCTTTCCACGTCAACCCATCCAAAGGCTTTTTTTATTGTTTTGGATGTGGAAAAGGTGGCGATATATATACATTTCTTCAGGAAATTGAAGGTGTCGGATTTAGTGATGCATTAAAAATGCTTGCTGAAGAAACAGGCATTGAGATTAAGAAATCAAACATACAGCACAAAAAACAATCTCAGGATAATCTAAAACTTACCAAAACTGACATGTTTCGTATTCACGAAATATGTGCACGTTTTTTCTATAATAATATTCGAAAATACCCACAATCAGTAGAATATTTTAAATCTCGCCAACTTCATCCCGAAACTGTCAGAGATTTTCGTCTCGGATTTGCTCCCCCGGAATGGGCAAATTTAATTACGTTTTGTTCGAAAGAACAGATTAATGTACTTTCGCTTGTATCGTGTGGATTAGCTGTTGAAAAAGACGGTAGCAGTACTTACGATCGTTTTCGAAACAGAGTTATTTTCTCACTTATAGATCTTTCTGGAAGAGTTATTGGATTTGCCGGAAGGGGATTGGAAAAAGATGCTATTCCAAAATATCTGAATTCTCCGGAAACTTTAATTTATCAAAAAAAATCATTTTTGTATGGTTTATATCAAGCGCGTACTGCAATTAAAGAAAAAGGGTATGCTATTGTTGTTGAAGGTTATATGGACCATCTTACATTGTATCAATCAGCAATACATAATGTGGTTGCTACATCGGGTACAGCTTTCACTTCAGAACATGCGCATCTGCTTTCAAGATTCACTTCAAAAATCGTTCTGGTTTTTGATGGAGATGAAGCAGGGCAATCTGCAGCGAAACGTGCTATACCAATTCTGGTTCAATTAGATCTTGATGTTTCTATCCTAATTTTACCTGATAAACATGATCCCGATTCGTACATTAAAAGTCATGGTTCTGAAAAGTTTCTTTTTCTTATTGAAAATTCCAGAAAATGGACCACTTTTATCATTGAAAAGACAATTGA
>JAAYEB010000256.1 GCA_012728995.1 Fibrobacter sp.
GAAGGGTGAAAAGGCTTTCAAACCTGTAAACAGAGATCGTAAAATATCAGAAGCTCTTAAGGCTTACGCTTTTATGGCTTCTTCGGCAGATCAGGGAGCAGTAAGGGTCGTACCTGGAGAATAGAATGAAAAATACGACAGAGATGCTTTTCAGTGATTTTTTAGTTCAATATCCTCAACTGGAGTCCTGCAGTGAGGAGATAAAAGAAGCATTTGTGCTTATCAATGAAAGTTACAAATCTGGTGGTAAAATGCTCGTGTGCGGAAATGGCGGAAGCGCTTCCGATGCCGAGCATATTGCCGGTGAATTAATGAACAAATTCCGCATGAAACGTCCGGTTCCTCTCTCGGTTAAACAGAAACTGGAAACATTTGGATTTGAAAATTCACAATACCTCTGGACTTCTCTTCAGCAGCCTCTTTGTGCCATATCCCTTGTCAGCCAGACATCTCTCACTACTGCGATCGCAAATGATATTGATCCGGATATGGTGTTTGCCCAACAGGTTTATGGATATGGTAAATGTGGTGATATTCTTCTGGCATTGAGCACTTCGGGAAATTCTCCGAACGTGCTCAATGCTGTAAAAATCGCTCGCATGCTTGATATGGTTATTGTTGGTTTCACAGGTGAAACCGGAGGAAAACTCAAGTCCCATTGTCAATGTACAATAATGGTTCCGGAATCGAAAACTTATAAAATCCAAGAATTGCATCTTCCTGTTTATCATGTGCTTTGTGCAATGCTTGAACAGGAATTCTTTGGGCAATAGTAATAAATATAAGTTTTAAAAGAACATATGGGTGCCGGAAGTGCTATATGTTTTAATAGGAGATCATCATGCTTGCCGGGCGCGCACACGACCCACTAACAATGAATCTTTTTATATGATAAGTTTCATTTCCGCCGAGCGCACACGACCCCCGCGATAGCGTATTGCAGCTTTGTAACTTTTGGTTTGGGGGCGTGTGTTACCCTGTGAATAGTTCCGTTTACAGAAAAAACGGAAGAAAACCTGAAATAATCAGACAAAAATAACAATAATCGAAAACTATAGAAACCACTCCCCACTATTCATTATCCATTATCGTAACGTATGTATCCAGATCCTGATCTTGTTGTTTCATAGCTTCTTTGTGATGGCATATGGTTTGCCCTCTGATGAAATTGGTTTCAATCAGGGGGAGAACTCATACCCATGTACAAATACCTGCCAGTTTTTGTGTGTTGCATTCTTTTGTTTAAAAACGTGTCTTCAGGGAACGAACTGCTGATCCATGATTTTCGGGATACTTTTAACAAGTGTGATTATCTGATTGTAACTGCTCAGAAATTTATTGATGAAGCACTGGAACTGGCCAGACATCGTAACCGGTTTGATGGTGATGATGTTGAGAGTGCCAGGGTAATAACAGTCGAAGATCTTTACACTTCGTCGATGCTTTTAGATACAGCTCCTTTTCATGCCCAAATCTGGTCGTCATTAAGTTGGGCTTATAAAAACTGGAATTCTTCATTTCGATATCTGGTTTTTATTGGTGATGACAGGATAGAATGGGACTATCAGAAAAAAACGGCTGTGAGCAGCGGCCTGGTTCCGTCATTTTTATCAGGACATTCAATTGTATTCAAGGGCGGGCTTTCACCTGACACACTTTTTGATTTTTCGGATAATTATTATGTTGATATCGATAAAGAAACTTATCTGGATATAAAGCATGTTCCAGAATACAAAACTGGTATTGCACTGGGTAGAATCCCGTGCGAAACAAAAACTCAGTGTTCTGTTTATATTCAGAAAGTGATTGAGTATGAAAATAATTTAACAAGTAATTTTGGATGGAGAAACAGTATTTTGCTTATTGCAGACGATACTCTTCATGAGGGGTTAAGGGATCCTCTGGGATTTGCTCATACGAGTGCTGCCGAAACTCTCTCAAAGAGCGTATCAATAAAAACTTGTTCGCAATCCAAAATATACTTTTCTCAATACAGTTGTAATACAGGTACAATGATATCTGATGCTTTCAGGGAATTTAAAAGTAAACTTGAGAACGGAGTATTGTGGTCTGTTTACTTTGGGCATGGAAGTCCGGGTAAGCTTTCTGATGAAGGATTTATAAAAGGTACTGATGCAGTGTATCTTCAAAACAGAAACCGACCAACAATCATGATTTCACTTTCCTGCTCAAACGGTTCCTACCATGTACCATACAAAAATTCAATGTGTAAACAGTTTCTTTTCACGCGTGGTGGCGCTGTTGCATATATTGGAAGTACATCTCTGGAATATACAGATCCTAACGAAAAATTCGTTGATATTTTTTTCAAATGTGCAGATTCGCTGAGTGGTTGCAGTATAGGAACTATTATGTCGGCTGCCAGACAGCAATGTTATGATCTTTACCCTCATGCCAGACTTTACCACTATCATCTGCTTGGAGATCC
>JAAYEB010000257.1 GCA_012728995.1 Fibrobacter sp.
CCCAGCTTTTTAAATTCGCTACCTGCTGTTCAGTTACTGATTCAGGGTCTTTAACAATATTATTGTGAATTAAAACAGAGTGACACTGTGGTATTAAATAATCATCATTTTGAAAGTTTTTGAATTTCGCGTTCCCAAAAAGAGGAGTAATCATTAATGTTTCCGTTTTCTGATCATACTTGATAAACACTTCTGAAGATAATACTGTAATTGAACCAGAAGGAGTATTGAGGGTCAGATGAGTACTGTCACTTTTATAATTCAGGAATAACTCACCATCATTCAAAGAAAAACCCGGGAAATCGGAATGTGATGGATTTTTTTCAATACAAAGGCAGGACATACTGTTTAAATACAGTTCTCCATCTCTTACATGGAGTTTCGTTTTTGAATACTTTTGAGTTTTAAGAGTATCGGATATATTGAGACTTTGCCCTTCAGAGAGAGCTTTCGTATTACCTTTTCTGATCAATTCAACGAAACCAACAACGATAGATACTGAAGGCAAAGGTTTTGAGAAATTGCTGCAACTTGTAAAAAATAATGATAATACAAATGTCCCGATGATTACATTTTTTATTAAATGATTCAAGCTGAATACTCCTCAGGTTTACTTGTGATTCCATTTACATCTATACTCAAACAACATTTTTCAGGTTTTGCTGTTAAAATATATTCCATAAAGATTAGTAATATTACTGCATTCATACTAAAAACCCGTATACACATCATAAGATTGTATAACCTGAAAAGAAGCAAGTCAAGCGAAATGACAGTTCAGAATTTTTGTTTTATTGTAGAGATATTCAGATATACTGATCCAGTGATCTGGCAAAATCGTAGCTTAAATCTTCATTAACCATTTCAGATTTGTAGAAACCATTTTTTATCTTTTTTTTAATTTCTTTTATGAGATCTTTGCGGTTATCTGAAATGTCCGGGTTTTTATCCATGGTTTTTGCAGGTTTATATTTTAAATGATGCTGAGTAATGCGGCGTTTTTTTATTTCAACTGAAAAAAATTGATTAGTACTCTGAATTTCCATATTGCTTGCTTCCTGTTAAGGAATTTTGCACGAAAATTAACATTAAAAAGGATTAACTAACAGTTTGTTATCTTTATACCAGGGATTTTTTACCTTTCTGGTATCAAATCTTCTGATCAGTTTAGTTTAAATGCTATCTCCTGTTTAAATATCGGTATATAGAAACAAAAACTTGAGAAAAAAGAGCAGTTTTCTGATTTTGAATTGAATTATGCATACAATCATTTATTTTCGATTCCTGATAGGACTTAAGAACTATTGAATTAATATTAAATGGAGGTAATGATGAAAGAACAGGTACAGGAAATAATTAATGAGATCCGCCCTAATCTTCAGGCAGATGGTGGAGATATTGAACTTGTTGATGTAACCGAGGACGGGATTGTTAAAGTCAGGTTAAGAGGTGCTTGCAGCGGATGTCCCGGAGCAGCAATGACACTGAAAATGGGTGTTGAAAGGGTTTTGAAAGCACGTATTCCTGAGGTAAAATCAGTGGAAAATGTAGGATAAAAATAAAGTAATGGCTACAAGTAATCCGGATATCAGTATAAGAATGAAAAATGAAGATTCTGCCTGGCGGACTGCCTGGAAAAAATTTCCATTTCTGGCATTCTGCTGGGCAAGTCTTGTCATTTTAGGTTTAATTGAACTGCTTGTCTTTTATTTTATTTATCCTCGGTTACAATTGTTAAACCCTCTTCTCAACCGATTAATAGGATTCAGTTTTTTATTCTTTTTTGGGATTCTTTTTTCGGGTCTTTTTTTGATTACTTTAACATCACTTACAGGAATTGATTTTCTTTATCCGCATAACAAAAAATCGGTTACAGTCAAGTTGTTGTTTCCCATTGCAGTTTTTCTGGGTCAGATGTTCCGGATCGACCGCAACAAGCTTCGTGTTTCTTTTGTAAAAGTTAACAATTCACTTACAAAGGCCCAGTCTGGACGGATTAAAGGAGACAGGATCCTTATTTTACTCCCCCACTGCCTTCAGATAGATAAATGTAACAGAAAAATTACCAACGATATAAATAACTGTGCACGATGTGGAAGGTGTCCTGTTGGAGCCCTTGTAACATTGGGAGAGAAATACGGACTACACATAGAGGTGGTTAATGGCGGTACACTTGCGAGGCGACGGGTAGCATCATTTAAACCCAACGGTATTGTTGCGGTTGCGTGCGAAAGAGATCTTACCCTCGGCATACAGGATGTACACCCCATACCTGTTTATGGAGTAATTAATGACAGACCAAATGGTCCGTGTGTTAATACTTGTGTAGACATGAGACTTGTTGAAGAAGCGATAAAATTTTTCAGAAAAGATTATGAGTGAAAATTACTGACCTTTTAAACAATCGGACCACCCAAAAGGTGGTCCGAAGAAAATTTTAAGTACTTATTCGGTAATGCTATTATAATCCACAATGTAACCTAACAATGTCTTTTGCCAACCATCCCAACCATCGACCATATTATTTGGTGAAACAATATATCTATTAATTGATGGTTTATAATACTGGTACATAGGTATTGTTAAACAGCTTCTTGTTTTGGTTCCAATTTTTACATTTACATTTTGATTATTTGTTAACCAATACCCCAAATATTGTTGCATTACCCAACCTGGAATGTATGTTGAACTTGAAACACGATAATCTTTAGTAGCAGGATTAAAAAACCTATACATAATTTTCCTGTTTTGTCCCCAACTTTTCAAAGAAAGCCCTGCAATCTCTCTTACATCTGCTGGTGGTTGAAATCCTCTAACACATTTATTAGCTTCGGACCAACTGGTAGTAACAAAAGCATCACCACCTCCAACACCTCCGGTATAATCTACTCCATTCCAATCAGTACTTAATCTTACAGTAATAATCGGATAATATTGTTCTGGCACACCATACTTTGCAACAACCGCATCTATTGTGATGGTATGAATATTTTGAACAGTTTTTAATAGAGATTTTAGGTGGTTCCGTTGGTATTTTTAAACACTAACCAAAAAGGAGCCATTATGTCCAGAAAAAGCAATTCATCAAGCAGTAAATCAA
>JAAYEB010000481.1 GCA_012728995.1 Fibrobacter sp.
TGTAGAGTACCGATTTAAATCCTGTTGATAAGATATTCTCTTTCCACTTTATTTCCCCCTTACTTATTTTAATCCTCTTTAATAAACTGAGAATTTTACCCATAAAAAGAAAAGGAAGACTGTTCTGGTTTTGACGGCCTGATTCAGTCTTCCTTAATAGAAAAAAATATCTTATCATAAAATATCTTTCTGAACCGGTAGACTACAAACATTATTGTGAACTGGGAAAAAGAAATAAGATCCCCTCACCCGAGGTATGCCCATTTTGTGGTGGAAAAAACTGCCTTATTGGCCACGGGTGGTTTAAAAAAAAGCCCTTAGCGGATATAAAAGCAGTGTTTATGAGTTTTGGATAAAAAGATATTACTGCAAAAACACCCATAGAACAGTTTCTGTTCATCCCACATTTTCTCATACACGAAAGCGTTACTACCTTCCATTGGTAATTGATTGTATGGTTCGTTTATTTGAGAAAGAAGCTACTATTTACTCCATCTCAAAAGAAACAGATATTCCACGCCAGACACTGAAAAGCTGGAGTAACACCTTCTCCACATCCAACAAGGAAGCCAAGCGAATATGCTTTTTTCACAATACCGGCCCGCCATCAGAACCTTTAACCCAAAAGATGTTTTGTTACTTCAGAAAAAACGGCAGCGGTTCCTTACACAAAGGAGCCGCCATAGGGATGGTACATCTTCATGATAGCTATAACACACCTCTTTACTAATATTTAATGTGGTTTTATCCATATAGTTTCCTGATAGTCTCCTGCTTTTATCGAATTATCTCCTTTGTATCATATGGTAATTTGTTCACTTTGTACCCACCAACACAAAACATGCATTACGAAGGGTATAACAAAATAGCGATTTTCTCATTATTAAATCCTGTATCCAATTTTTTTAAAAGAAAGGAGTTTTTATGAATGAGAAGATTCGTGAAGAGATTGCTTTTTTTCGTTTCTCGGTAATCGGATCACTAATCAGCGGGGAACTGTCTCATGGAGAATTAACAAAACACATTGCACAACTCAGTAAACGCCGGTATTCGATTCCCTACAGCCATCGTACCAGTATAGGACAAGGGACCATTGAAGACTGGCTTTATGCGTATCGTTACAATGGCTTTGAGGGGCTTAAACCCAAAATGCGCTCAGATCAGGGAACAGTACGGCAAATTGACCAGGATACTCTTAAAATTATTATCGATTACCGGGACCAACATCCACGTATGCCCTTGCGTCTTGTTCTTAACACACTGCGAAGTGAAAACAAAATACCTGCTCAGCAGTTTCCTCTTTCAACCGTGTATCGTTATTTGCGAAGGCATGCCCCCAAACGAAAAATCCCTCAAACCGGCAGGGAACAGAAGCGTTTTCAGTACCGGTTTCCAAATGACTGCTGGCAGGGTGATGTAATGCACGGACCCTACATAAAAGAAAACGGTGCGGCTGCGAAGAAAACATATCTTATTGCAATTATTGATGATGCAACCAGACTTATTACCGGAGCCAGATTTTTCTTCTCAGAAGCTACGGTTAACGTTAAAGAAGTACTCAGAACCGCAGTACTCACCTATGGAATACCCTCACGCCTGTTTCTGGACAA
>JAAYEB010000258.1 GCA_012728995.1 Fibrobacter sp.
GATATAGTTTATGAGATAAAATCAGATGGTCAAAGTGCTTACATTTATCTCTTTCTGGAGTTTCAGTCTACAGTAGACCGGTTCATGGCATTAAGGATGAACCGTTATTTGCTTGAGTTTTATCAGGAGAATCAGCGACTTAATGGAGAAAAACATTTAAATCCGCCTTTTCCGGTATTAATATATAATGGTGATACCAAATGGAATGCACCGACAAGTTTAAGGGAGCTGTTTTATAAATCTTCGGTTCCAAAGAAATATATACCTGATTTCAGTTATTTCAAGATAGCAATTAACGAGATACCGAAGAGGGAACTTGTAAAAATACGTAATGCGGTATCAGCAATATTTTATGTGGAAAACAGTACACCGGAAGATATAAAAGCAAATCGCAAAGAGCTTGTATCACTGTTGTCATCCGTAATAAAAGATGAAGGGGCACGAATAGTAGATGCGATATTTGAGAGAATGCGAAAAACACAGAAAATAGATAAAAAAGTGTCAGTAATAAAATCCGTTGAAGATTTAGTGGAGGTAACGGGTATGTGGGAAACAGCAGTAAAAAGACATGAAAAACAGATATTGGAAAAAGGTATCGAAAGAGGTATCGAGAAAGGCATCGAGAAGGGTATCGAAAGGGGTTTGGAGAAAGGTATTGAAAAAGGTATTGAGAAAAACAAAAAAGAAAATGCCCTTAAGCTCATTGAAAAAGGAATGGATAACAGTTTTATCCATGAAATCACTGGTTTGAGCTTGAAAGAAATACGTGAATTACGAAAAGAAAAGAAAAAGATTTAGCTTTTAAAAAATTTTGTTTGAAATACTTGCCAAACAGGCAAGGTTTATATATGCGTACAATAAAAGATAAAAAAATAATCCAGCAGAATTTTGAAGATCTGCTTCGTGATGAATCTGGCTATGAATCAGGTGTCCCTAAAGAGATCTATTTTCCTGAATCAAAAGATCAACTAAGGGAAATCATTAAATATGCTGCCCAAAATCGGGAAAAAATCACATTCATCGGAGCACAAAGCGGAACTACCGGTGGTGCAGTTCCTGTGGAGAACTGTATTGCAATCTGCTTTTCATCAATGAATAAAATACACAAAATAGAATGGAAAAATAATTCCAGCCCAATTCTTTATTGCGACCCGGGTATAACTCTTGATGAAATTGCAGCATTTCTGAGAGCTCCAAAAGATTGGCCATATTTTGTTGAAGGCAGCGAATATCTGGTTGATAACAGTTATTTTTATCCCCCGGATCCAACTGAAAAAACAGCTCAACTTGGTGGAACAATTGCAACCAACGCATCAGGTGCACGTACATTCAGATTCGGACCCACACGTACTCATGTACAGTACCTTTCATTGATAACAGCCAGTGCACAAACAGTTTCAATAAAAAGGGGTTGTATCTTTGAACAGAAAAATGGTTTTGACATACATACAGATCAGGGTACGCTTATCAGTATCCCACCCCTTACATACTCAAGTCCAGACACCAAGAACGCGTCGGGATACTATTCGAAACCACAACACTCAAACAAACCAAACGATCTAATTGATCTTTTTATAGGCAGTGAAGGGACACTGGCATGTATTTCTGAAATCGGAATCCGCCTGCATCAAAAGATGGAGTTTCTTTCAGGCCTGAGTTTTTTTGATACCCGGGAAGGTGCATTTGACTTTGCGGATTTTCTTAAAACCGATCCCAACTGCGCTTCAATTGAATTTTTTGATCAAAGTACTCTTGATCTGATCAATGCAAACCGCACAGATTCCGACAATTCCATTCCTTTATTTCCAGGTCATAGAACGTGTGCAATCTTGTGGGAATACATGGAAAACGAGTCAAAACCATTTGAATCGGTTTTTGAAATATGGGAAAACAAACTATTAACAAATGGTAGTTCGTTTGATGATACCTGGAGCGGCTTTGACCTTTCAGAACAGCAGCAGCTCAAAAACTTCCGTCATATAGTTCCCGAAACAATTAACAGGCTTATAGCTGCTGCAAAAAGAAACTGTAAATCGATACGAAAAATCGGTACAGATTCGGCACTTTCAGACAAAAGTTTCCGGGCTGTTTATAACGAAAGTCTAAAAATCATTGAAACAGGCAATGTCACCTTTGCTTCATTCGGCCATCTTGGCAACAATCATCTCCATATAAATCTTATTCCCAAAAATGAAAAAGAGCTGTCGGATTCTTTACGGATTTATGACAGTCTGATGCAACTTGCCGTAGATAACGGAGGAACTGTTTCGGCAGAACATGGAATAGGAAAAATTAAAAAAAACCAGCTTTTACGCATGTACGGACCAGATGCGATTGATCAGATGCGCAGAGTTAAAGATTCACTTGATCCAGACTGGATTTTTAACCCGGAAAACATGTTTTAATCTTACTTCATGGAATCAGCTTTTAAGGTATCCTCTTTGCTTCCTTCATTAATATTAATAAAATGAAAGGAAATACTTGAATAATGATTCCAGCAATAAGGTTCTGGCAAAACAGGTTGATTTAATATTTAAACTGTTGCCAATTGGATTTGCTGCTACAATAATCAACAGTTTCATTGTATACGTTTTTCTGAGGACACTTGTACCAGGAATAGTATTATTATGCTGGCTGACAGTTCAGGTGTTTTTCGCAGTTCTGAGGATTGCATTATATGCACTGTTTGTAATAGACACCTTAAAATTCAAGCATGTTAAAAGCCGCGAAAGATTATTTACGGCTTTTTTGTTTACATCAGGGCTTATCTGGGGAGCTTCGGCCTTTTTCGGATTTTTTCATGATTCCATTCCGCACCAGATGATAATCGCTCTGGTATTGGGTGGAATGGGCGCCGGTTCTGCTGCAATCTATTCTGCTTTGAGAAAAACATACTATAGTTTTATAATACCAGTATTACTTCCTCAAATTGTAGTTTTTTGTGTATTGGGAACATCATTAAACCTTGCCATGGCAGGAATGTTCTTACTGTTTGGAGTACTCATTAGCTTTACAGCAGAAACCAATCACAAAATCATAAGTTCCAATTATCGATTATATTTAAACAATGAAAACCTTATCACTCATCTAAAGAACCTTAACACCAAAGCGCAAACCGAAATAAACAGACGTATACAAGTGGAAAATGAATTACGAAGATCACAAGCTACACTGGAACAAAAAGTAAACGAAAGAACAACAGCATTGTCAGAAATTAATGACAATTTAAAAACTCAAATTAAAAAACGTGTGTACATTGAAAATGCATTAAAAGAGAGTGAAATCTATTATCGTTCCATAGTTGAAACCGCACAGGAAGGAATCTGGGTAATTGATGAGAATCACAGGATCAGCTATGCAAACAACAGAATTGCACAGATGCTTGGATATGATCAGGAAGAATTAATAGGAAAAGACATTTGCGACTTTCTTGACAGTTCCGAAAAGATGTTTCATGGTACAGACCGGAGAGTAAGAGGTATACGTCAGAAAAATCTAAGGGGAATAAATGGTGTGATAATACCAGTAATTGAAGCTGAAAATTTATTGTCCGATCGTGGTAAAATGCACAAAATCAGACTGGGAATGATTACAGATATTACAGAACGCAAAAAATGGGAATTAGAGATTATTGATCTCAATAACCGGCTGAACGAAACAAACAGTGAACTGACTGAATTCAGCCACTCCGTATCTCACGATATCCGCTCTCCCCTTCATGTGATTGAATCATTTTGCGGATTGCTTGAACAAGAATACAAAGAAAAACTGGATGAAAATGCAATTAATTATCTTTCAGTAATAAAAAACTCCTCAGTTCGTATAAAAAACATTATCAATGATTTGTTGACTCTTTCCAGAATATCAAAAACCGAACTTAAAAAAGAGATTATCAATCTAAGCGCAATTGCAGAAGATATTCTGAATTCACTTCAGAACCGTTCCCCTTTTCGTTCTGTCAGTATTGAAATCAATAAGAATCTCTCTGCAAGCTGCGACCCGGGATTGATCAGAATTGCTCTGGAAAACCTTCTGAATAATGCATGGAAGTTTACCGGTAATAATCCCGAAACAGAAATATCCTTTGATTCATTTTTTAGTGATCACAATCAGGTATTCTATATAAAAGATAACGATGCCGGTTTTGACATGAAATATAAAGAAAAGCTGTTCAAGCCTTTTCAGCGGCTTCACTCCACATCACAATTTAAGGGTACAGGCGTAGGTCTGGCCACAGTATACAGGATCATCAAAAAACATGATGGAGAAATCTGGGCAGAATCGCAACCTGGAAAAGGATCTACTTTTTATTTTACATTATAAACCTTGCAACATTTCTCACCATTCACCATTCACCATTCACCATTCACCATTCACCATTCACCATTCACCATTCACCATTCACCATTCACCATTCACCATTCACCATTCACCATTCATCATTCATCATTCATCATTATATTTACTATTCATGAACTGCGTTTCCACACAGGCTTCAACTACCCTTTTAATGTGTTTGAATTCATCAAGTTGATCCAGAACACTGGAAAGCCTTTGTAAAGCAATTGGTATGTATTCCCTGTACCATTGCCTGCCTTTATGCAAACAAAGATTTCCATAAGCCCCCAAAGCCTGCATCAATCGCTGTGATGCGCATACGAGGAAATCTCGTTTGTCGTTATTTGCATTTCCAGATTGCTCACTGTACCAGCAAAAAAGTTCATCAACAACAAAATTATCAAGCAATTCAACATAAGGATCAAAAAGAAGCGATGCAATATCGTAATGAGCCGGACCCAAACGTGCTCCCTGAAAATCAACAAACCTTATTTCATTTTCCTGAATAATTATATTTTCCGACTGAAAATCACGGTGGATAAAGACTGTTGGCAGGGATGATGCCAGCCGTGAAAGAAGCCTGCGTTCCTGTTCCCATCCCTGATCCAGCAAGTGTTCACATCCGAAATAATCCTGAACACAGTAACGGGCAAAATAAGCAGTTTCCCATAAAAAAATCTCCTGATCCATACAGTTGTAAACCACTGAAGCACATGGTGAAAAGTCCAGATTATGCCATTGATTCAACGCATCTAATACATTCTTGTAAAGAGGGACAATTTGCCGCGAATCAGACATGTTTTCTTTACAATATTTTTTTAGTGTCAGGTTGCCAAGATCTTCCTCAAGAATCAACCCATGCCCCGGATCGCAACCATATATTTGGGGTAAAAAGGAAACCTGATTCATTAATTTTGCGGCAATGGTTAAAAAACGGTCCCAGTCCGGATCCCTGCTGTCCCATACAATCAAGATACAGGATCGCGATTCTTGACTTACACGTATGAAATACCTTTGTGAAGCAGCTTTTCCGGCCAGTTCAACAGTCCATTCTTCCAATGAAAAATCGTCAACCAGACTTTTGATAAAATCAATCTGTGCCGGAGTTAGGAAACAATCATTTGTCGTCAAACGGAATAACTCCCCATGGTGTTACAAGCGAACGTATTATCTGCCTGTTTTCCTGTATTATACTGTTTTTAAACACTACACTCTCTTTAATACTACATCCTGAAGGCAGGAATTGCTCTTCAACCCATGAATAAATACCACAAGAATTGATTACATTACTATCCGCATTTTCAGGAATACAGATTTTCTTTTCCTTATCGATTATCATCCCTTCCGATTCGCATATTTTTAGCAGACCATCAATAACATCAAAATGGATATCCGCAAGAGACTTCAAGGTACCGACATCTTTCCAGTAACCTTTTTCCGATAAGCTGACTGTTACTTCTGCACCGGATTCAACAGCCCTTTTCCAGACCGGTACGACAGAGAAATCGGATGGAGTCAAAAAGTTTAGAAACTCCTTTCTGTATAAAGCCATCCCGATAAAATCTGCTTCAGCCAGATCTGCTTTTCTGTTATCCCGGTTTGCAATGTCTTCATACTGTCCGGAATCTTTATCATACAGAATGGTTCCCCTTCCTTTCTGAGCAGCAAAGGCCACAAGCGTACAAACAGAACTGGATTTGAGAAAAGATTCAATAATATTATTTAATATTAAATCTGAAAGAATGTCAACATTCATTACAAAAAAGGAGTTTCCCCGGCCAAGAAAATCTCTCGCAAAATATAAAGCTCCTCCGGTTCCCCGGATTCTGTCATCTTCTCTGAATATTTCGAAAGGGCAAGATGCCTTGGCTTTATACGCTTCTATCTGTTCTGTCAGATAGTGAGAATTAACACCAATTGTTTCTATGCCCAGGTTTTTCAGTTTTTCCAGGGCATGTTCAATAAGCACTTTGCCGCAAACCGGAACAAGCGCTTTGGGTATATGATTTGTAATCGGCCTGAGACGGGTACCAAATCCTGCTGCAAGAATGAAACCCCTCATTGGCTCTTCTCCGGATACCAGACAATATCAGAAATAAAATCTGTATACTGTTCATAACTTTCAGCCCATTTTTCAATCAATCCTTCGAGTGAGATACCGTTGATTAACTCGTTTCTTAACGTATCGTCCCCTGAAAGTATATCAAACGGCATTTTTTCTGTTTCATATTCATACGGTGGATCTTTGAATTCAAACCCGCCATCGGATGCTTTTATTACAGAATCAATAATTACAGCAGCGGTGAGAACCGGTTTATATATACACGGATCTGTCACATGAATCTGCATTCCAAAACAGTATTGATTACTCCATTTCTGAAATGTCGGAATAAAACCATTCTCCCTGAAAAAGCAACCTTCAAGTTTATATGATAACAGAATCTTCCTGAACTTTTCGATATTAATATAAGGAGCACCAAACAGTTCAAAAGGGCGTGTAGTTCCCCTGCCCTCCGAGAGATTGGTTGCTTCAAGCAAAACCATTCCAGGATAAACAATTGCAGTATCCACTGCAGGCATATTTGGTGAAGGCATTACCCAGGGCAGACCGGTTTGCGGCCATAATGAATTACGCCACCAGTTTTCCATCCATACCACTTTAAGATCAAGCTTTTCAAAAAACATGTTTTTCATAAGAGAAGCCAGTTCTCCCATTGTCAATGTATGACAAAGTGGTACCGGAGCCCCCCCTACAAAAGAATAGAATTGCTCTGATAAAACCGGTCCGTCAACACCTATACAGCCAATCGGATTAGGACGGTCGAGAACCCATATCGGGATTCCACTCTCCATACAGGCTTCCATACACAGTTTCAGAGTCCATACGTAAGTATATGGACGGGCTCCAACATCCTGTAAATCAAACACGAGTGCATCAAGACCCGACAACATATCTTCAGTTGGTTTTCGGTTTTTCCCATACAGGCTATAAACAGGAATATTTCGCTTAGGATCTGTACACCCTTCCCACTCAACCATGTTATCCTGAGTTTGCCCGTAGAGTCCATGCTGCGGGCCAAAAATTGCTGCCAGTATACATTCAGAATGGCTGTCGAATATATCCAGGATATGTGAGCATGAACTTGTTATTGAAGCGGCATGGCAAACAACACCAATTCTTTTCTTTTTAAGTTCGGTGGGAAAATTACGAATGAATAGATCCAGTCCGAAGCAAGTCATTTACAACTCCTGTTATTGATTTTTTTCCGATCATATCCGTATGAAACCGATTTTTCCAGATCTGCTTTTTAGCTTAACCTAAAAATACTATGAACAACTATAGAATGCACAATTTAAACTGAGTGCTTGACTTGGATTTTATCATGAACTATTTTTAGAAACTATCTCCAAACAATTAAGAAAACGGAAAAGAGGTGAGAACTGAATGAACGGTATCGTTGTAAGGGAAGATGAGGCATTCGAAAAAGCTCTTCGCCGCTTTACGAAAACATGCGAAAGAGCAGGAATACTGTCTGATGTGAAAAAATACCGTCACTTTGAAAAACCCAGTGAAGAGAAAAAAAGGCGATTGAATTCCTCCAAACGCAAACGGATTCGTGAAGAAAAACGGGTTAGTTACAGAGAACGTTAATTAGTGAATCAGAGTGATTTTCAGGTCACTGTACTATTGGTGCTGTGGCCTTTTTTATTTCAGAAATTTTTTCAATTACCTTAAACCCGATCACAGCACATGACGTAGCGACATTAAGAGAGTTTTTAAAACCAAAAAGTGGTATTTCAATCAAATTATCACATATTTCCATAATATCTCTACTTACGCCATAAGCTTCATTTCCAAATACAATCCCGATTTCATGCGGATATTCTACTGAAAGATAAGATCTGGACAAAGAAGTCGTTTCAGCAGCCCAGACAGGAATGCCTTTTTGCTGAAGATACCGCACAGCGTCTCTTGTATGTTCAAATTTTTTCCATGGCACAAAATTGATAGCTCCCAGCGAGGTTTTTTCCAGTTTTTTATGTGGTGGAAATGCCGTATAACCACATAAAAAAAGACCCCTGACCCTCATCGTGTCACATAAACGAAAAATTGCCCCTACATTAAAAGCACTTCTTAGATTATCCAGAATTATATATAAAGGATTTTTGGGAAGCTTGTTATACTCTTCAAGCGTCATCTCTGCATCAAAACTGCGAACTTCAAATGAAGTCTCCATGTCTCCTTTTACAGGTTTCCCTTTCCCGGTCATATAACTACTGATTTTCTCTTTCTATCACGATCTGAAATAATTAACAACAATGCACCTGCAACAAACAGTATTGTAATCGAAGACATACCGATTCTGGATGCTAATTCACTTTTCAATCCAGCTTTTCTGGTTAAATATGCAACCGATCCAACCACAGCCGGGCCTAAAATTACAGCAAACCGGCTCACAACATTATAAAACCCGAAATATTCTGCCGATTCTGACGGTGGAATCAGTTTCCCAAAATATGATCTGCTTAAAGCCTGAATACCACCCTGGGCAATACCGGTAATTCCAGCAAGAATAATATAGTCTGACTGGGTTCTGAGAACCAACGCACCTATGCTGCAAACCAGAACATATATCATAATACCTGCAAGAATCATTGTAAATGAACCAAACTTTCGTGCTGCCATACCGAAAACCATTGCAGACGGGAAAGCTACAAACTGGACAACAATCAAAGCTAACATCAGAGCCGATGACGATAACCCGATAGCCATGCCAAAATCAACAGCCATCAAGACAAATGTATGTACCCCATCAATATAAAGCCAGTATGCAATCAGAAAAAGGAGTAGTGCCTTGCTGTTTACTATTTTCACTGTCGTTTCTCCAAGCCGGCAGAAACTTTCTTTTATCAATTCATAAACCCCCGACACTTTTTTGTAAACTGTTTCTTTTACAAATAACAACAAGGGGATGGAGAATATAAACCACCATACCGATGCACTCATAAATGAGATCCTGACAGCATTTGAAGCACTTGCGATACCAAACCTCTCAGGATTCATCACCATTGTCACATTAGCCACAAAAAGTATCCCGCACCCCAGATATCCCAGAGAATAACCCAGTGATGAAACCCAGTCCATTTTTTCCTTTGGAGCAATCTCTACAAGAAGAGAATCATAAAACAGGTTTGCACTGTTGAAACCCACATTGGCTACAACAAATACAGTTAAAGCCCAGAACCAGTTCCCTTGTCCGATAAAATAAAGTAATGCAGTTGCAATAACCCCTGTAATCATAAAAAACCCCAGCATTTTCTTTCTGGCACCTCCGGAATCTGCCAGGGCACCCATAAAAGGGGATAAAACTGCTACAATCAGGCCTGCGATTGCATTTCCGAATCCAAGTCTTGCAGTACTTACAACAGGTTCAACTCCGGTGCACCAGAAATCCTTGAAAAAAACCGGGAAAAAACCAGCAGCCACAGTAAGAATAAATGCACTGTTAGCCCAGTCATAAAAACACCATGCTATTACTGCTTTTCGATTTTCAGTCATAAAGGGATCAATGAAAAAAGGAGGATAAATTCATTAATTTAAGTTTTCTTTTCTTTTTTCTCTGCGGCAGGGAATAAAACATTATTTAGAATCAAACGATACCCCGGAGAGTTTTTATGCAACTCAAGCATCGTTGGTTCATCACCAACAGCATGAGAATAATCTTCAGGATCATGCCCTCCCAGATATGCAAACTGTCCTTTACCTACAACACCATGAATGTAGTTTACCATATCTGAATTTGGAACCTGTCCCAGAATTATCACACTTTTTTTAATCACTTTTCTGTTAAACGAAGTCAATAAGCCAAAATACCCTTTTATGACAGATTTGTGACATTGAACCAGCATTGAAGGAACCGGGTCGAGTTTGGCACTGAAATCAAAAAGTTCGAAATCTTTTGCCTCTTTTCTCATTGGAGTATTAACCAGATTGATATCGATATTACCAAAATGTGACGCCATCTGATCAGTCTCAATCTCAAAATTTTCAAAAGCCATGCAGTTATTGAAATCAAGTTTTTGCCTGTACTGCGGATCTACACCATCACCATCGTATACTTCACCAACAATATCTGTTCCCAGTGCAGAAAGGGTGATTTCGAGAGTATTGGTAGCACTGCACATGGCAAATAAGAATCCGCCATTTTCGACAAACTTTCTAATTGATAATGCAACAGCTTTTTTACAATTGCTGACCTTATCAAACCCGAGACTCTTTGCCAGTTTTTCCTGTTCCATTTTCTGTTTCTGGAACCATGGAGCGCCCGAGAAGCTTCTGTAAAACTTGCTGTATTGCCCCGTAAAATCTTCATGGTGCAGATGCAGCCAGTCATACTCTTTTATTTTCCCTGAAACCACCTCTTTATCGTAAACTTTATCATACGGGATATGCGCATAAGTTAACGCCATTGTAACAGCATCATCCCATGGCAGTTTACCAGGTGGAGTATAAACAGCAATTTTTGGTGCTTTCTCGAGTGTAACTTTCTCCATATTGTTTTTTTCAATTGTAGAAAGTATTCCTTTCCATTCTGAACCTGATATAACAGAAAAGGCAACCCCCGCTACACGAGCCTGAAGTTCAAAATCTTTTGATCGTTTTGCTGCAAAAGATCCGCCCCTGTAATTGAGAAGCCAGGAAACCTTATTGCCGTTTTCTAATGAATTAAACACTACTCCGTAGGCTTTAAGATGATTCGTTTGTGAATCATCCATGGGAACAAGTATCATCGCCCTTATCGACATGACAAGAAAAACAACGACAAGACAAATAATACAAACTTTTTTATTCCCCAAACAGGCTGGTTCAGTCATAGAATCCTCAAATAAATTTTACATGTTTTATATACAATTCCTTGAGCTGTTGAAAGGAAACTTCTGACGGAGCCTGCATCATAAGATCTTCAGCTTTCTGATTCATCGGAAATGCGATTATTTCCCTTATATTGGGCGCATCCGCAAGAAGCATCAGAATACGATCGATCCCCGGAGCAATGCCCCCATGCGGCGGAGCACCATAACGAAAAGCATTAATCATTCCTGAAAATTTTTCATCAATTTCCTCTTTTGTATAACCTGCGATTTCAAAGGCTTTATACATTATTTGAGGTTGATGATTACGGATAGCACCACTTGATAACTCGATTCCATTGCACACAATATCATATTGATATGCATTGATTTCGAGTGGATCCTTGTTCAGAAGTGCATCCATACCTCCCTGAGGCATGGAAAATGGATTGTGTGAAAACTGAACAGATTTCTTCTCCTCATCCCACTCATACATCGGAAAATCGGTAATCCAGCAAAACCGGAAAAGTTCTTTTTCAATAACTCCCAATTCTTCTCCAAGCTGCGTTCTGATCTCTCCTGCAATCCTGTTTGCCTGTTTTTCATCATTACAGATAAAAAAGGCAACATCACCGGTTTTGCAATCAAGCTGCCTTGCCAGCTCATCCATTTTCGATTCATCAAGAAATTTTGCGATCGGGCCCTTGACAGCAGATTCATTCCAGACCAGATAAGCCAGTCCCTGAGACCCGACAGACTGTGCAAACTGAAGCATTCTATCGAAAAATGCACGCGGCTGAGCACTTCCGTTCTTTACTTTTATGGCCCTTACTACACCACCCTTTGAAACGATGTTACTGAAAACTTTAAAACCAGAATTCAAAAACAAAGATGATACATCCTGAATAATCAGAGGATTGCGAAGATCCGGCTTATCTGTTCCGTACTTTACCATGGCTTCTTTGTAAGGGATTCTCAAAAAGGGAAGTTTATCAACAGATTTCCGGGAAAACGTAGTAAAGACACTGTGAAGAACATTTTCCACAACAGCAAATATTTCATCCTGAGTTACAAATGACATTTCAATATCAAGCTGATAAAATTCACCCGGAGAACGATCTGCCCTTGCATCTTCATCACGAAAACAGGGCGCGATCTGGAAATACCGGTCAAAACCGGCGACCATTAAAAGCTGCTTGAATTGCTGAGGTGCCTGGGGGAGAGCATAAAATTTGCCCGGATGCAGCCTTGAAGGAACCAGATAATCCCTCGCCCCTTCAGGAGAAGAACTGGTAAGAATCGGTGTCTGAAACTCGTTAAAACCCATACGGGTCATTAATGAACGAATATGCGCAATCACTTTGGACCGAAGAACAATGTTACTATGTATCACACTTCTTCTCAAATCAAGATACCGGTATTTTAAACGCATCTCCTCAGGAACCGGATCTTCCGGAAAAACACAAAACGGTGTTGGTTCACAAGACCCCAAGACATTGTAATTCTGGGCTACCAGTTCCACCTCACCTGTAGGAAGCCGTTGATTAATTGTGTCTTCTGAACGTTTTGCAACTTTACCCTCGAAACATACAACTGTTTCCTTATGCAAATGAGCAACTTCTTTCTGAAATTTTTTATCAGGGTATATTACAACCTGGGTTAGCCCATAATGATCCCGCAAATCTATAAACAGCACTCCACCGTGATCCCGGCGATTATGAATCCATCCGCTAAGTCGAACAAACTTATCTACATGCTCCAGACGAATCTCGTTACATGTGTTGCTGCGATACGGGTGAAACTCATCAGACTCACTCTCATAATGATTTGAAATGGTATTTTCCAAATATGCTGAATCAACTCCTGTCACAATATTTATCCTTTTCGTGTTAATTTAATTAGGACGGATATCCAAAACTATCACCTCATTCGGCAATTAATTTAACATTTTAGTTAACAGACCTGATTTTGACCTTATCCAAATAAAATACATTCAGATTTATTTTTATGCACCCAAATAAGGAAATTCAATCTTTTAGAAGATCCAAATCATCTGATTTTAATTTCCTCCCTTGAATCGCAATACTTTGAGTGTTATAATCAAATACTGAACTTTTTTCATTATTTTATTATGCATTATAATCGAAAAACGAAAAAACAGCTTATTAATGAAATAGAGCAGATTCGCGAAAAACTGGAAAGTCTCGCCCAACAGGTTAATTTTCCCGATGATATTGAAGAAAAACTCCTTGAAAGCGATACAATATTTTCGAATGCCTATGAAGGGATAGTCATAACCGATTCCCACAATAAAATTCTCAGGGTAAATGACGGATTCAAGCACATTACCGGTTTTAGTTCAGAAGACTCAATTGGCCATAAACCATCAATACTTAAATCCGGCCGCCATGATTCAAAATTTTACGAAAACATGTATGCAACAGTTACCAACAAAGGCAAATGGCAGGGAGAAATCTGGAACAGGCGGAAAAATGGCGAAATCTATCCCCAATGGCTGACAATCATTGCAATAAAAAACAGCAGAAAACAGATAAAAAGATATATTGGATTATTTACGGATGTTACACGTGCCGTTAATAAAGATATCAATAACATAAAAAATCATGCATATTACGATATTCTTACCGGACTGCCTAACCGGTTTCTTCTTCACGACCGTCTCTCCTTCGTGGTGCATCATGCTAAACGTAACAATCAGTACATGGCACTGCTGCTTCTGGACCTTAACCGGTTCAAGCTGATTAATGATACACTGGGTTTTACTGCCGGAGATGTTCTGCTCCAAACAGTCGGGAACAGATTAAAGGCAGCCCTTAGAGAAGTAGATACAGTATTTCGGTTGGGTGATGATGAATTTGCGATTATTCTTGAGGAGATTTCCCAGCCACAAGACGCAGCAAAAGTAGCAAAAAAGATTATGGCTGCCTGTTCAATTCCTTTTGAATTTTCTGACCATGAACTCTATGTTACTACCAGTATAGGGATAAGTATTTTCCCTAGTGATGGAGATAATCTGGAAATTTTGCTCAAAAACGCTGAAGCGGCAATGAACAGAGCAAAAGAGCTTGGAATCAATAACTATCAACACTATAAACCAACCATGAACTCCCAGGCATTTGAACAACTCACCCTGGAACATAACCTGAGAAAAGCACTGAAAAAAAATGAATTTGTAGTCTACTACCAACCCCAGGTGGATCTAACAACAAACAGAATTACCGGAGCTGAAGCACTTTTGCGGTGGAACCATCCAGACCTGGGGATGATCTCACCAGCCCAGTTTATCCCTATCGCCGAACAGACCGGACTTATTCTGCCACTGGGTGAATGGGTTCTTAACACTGCCTGCAAACAGGCTCACCGATGGCAGCAGCTCTATAACAGGGATTTAATAATGTCTGTAAACCTTTCGGCTCGCCAGTTCCTTCAACAGGACCTTGTAACCACCATAAACAGGGCTTTACGTGAAAGCAGCCTTAAACCGCAACTTCTTGAACTGGAAATAACCGAGAGCCTGGGTATGAAAAATCCTGAACTCACACTCAAAACTCTTCACGAACTCAAGGAGATGGGAATTCATATAGCAATAGATGACTTTGGTACAGGTTACTCATCACTGAGCTATCTTAAAAAATTCCCGATAGATACTCTTAAAATTGACCGCTCATTTATTTCAGAGCTTCTCACAGATCCAAATAACAGTGCAATAGTTTTGGCTATTATTGTTCTTGCACACAGCCTGAAACTGAAAGTAATTGCTGAAGGTGTAGAACAGCAGGCAGAAGCTGATTTTCTTCAAAAACACGATTGTGAACAGATGCAGGGTTATCTTTTCAGCCC
>JAAYEB010000259.1 GCA_012728995.1 Fibrobacter sp.
ACTGTATCTTTAAAACTTTTGCGGGAAGAGGGTGGTTATTTTTCTGGCATACTGCCTTCTGTTCCCGAAACCCTTTTGTACGGATTCCGGTTAGACAATTCTGATAAAATATTGCCCGACCCAGTATCACGATTTCAGCCCAATGGCCCAAAGGGTTTTTCTCAGCTTGTAGATTCTTGTAAATTCAAATGGACTGATCACAACTGGACAGGAATTTCTGATGAAAATTGTGTTATCTATGAAATGCATACAGGTACTTTCACTCGTGATGGATCGTGGGAGGCTGCTCAGGATTTTCTTGAAGAGCTGGCGGGAATCGGGATTAATGTTCTGGAGCTGATGCCGGTTTGTGAATTTTATGGTGATTTCGGATGGGGGTATGATGGAGTAAACCTGTTTGCACCAAGCCATCTTTATGGAACTCCGGACCAGTTTAGATCATTTGTAAACAAGGCCCATAATGTCGGAATCGGGGTCGTTCTTGATGTAGTATATAATCATCTGGGACCTGGTTGTGATTTTATGAAAAGGTTCAGTCCATTCTACTTTACCGAAAAGTATAAAAACGAATGGGGTGAAGCAATAAATTTTGATGGTCCGGGCAGCGATCCGGTGAGGGAATACTTTATTACAAATGCACAGTACTGGATTGAGGAATTTCATATTGACGGGTACAGAATTGATGCGACACAACAGATATTCGACAATTCAGATTATAACATTATTCATGAGATTTCAGATTCTGTTAAAAAGATTTCCAAGGGTCGAAAGACTTATTTGATTGGCGAGAATGAAAACCAGAATGTTGACCTTATTAACAGGTTTGGCTTAAATTCTCTCTGGAATGACGATTTTCATCATAGTGCTGTTGTTGCACTAAGCGGTCATTCACAAGCATACTATTCAGACTACAAAGCCAGTCCACAGGAGTTTGTTTCAGCAGCCAAATATGGATTTCTTTATCAGGGTCAATACTATTACTGGCAGCAAAAAACAAGAGGTACTCCAACTTTTGGAATGCCTGCAGACTGTTTTATTCATTACCTCCAAAACCATGATCAGGTAGCAAACACATGCCGTGGATTACGGTTACATGAGTTATCTGCCGGGTCACTTTACAGAGCATTTACAGCCCTTCTGATCCTTGGACCTCAGGTACCGCTGATTTTTGCTGGTCAGGAATTCTGTGCATCATCACCTTTTTACTATTTTGCAGACCGTGAAGGAGATGGGGTACAGAGAGCCATAGCCGGAAGGAAAAGATTTCTTTCGCAGTTTCCGGGAATTGCGTTTGTGGATGGTCCACTGGTCCCGCATCCATCAAGCAGGGAAGCATTTTTAGCTTCAAAGATCGATCAGAATGAACGTAAGCTTCATCAAGAAATGTATCAACTTCATCGCGATCTTCTGAAAATAAGGCATAAAGAGCCGGTTTTAAAAAAATCCGGCCGAAAGGGAATCGACGGTGCAGTTATTGGTGAAAACGGATTTGTTTTAAGGTATTTCGGTTTATCCTGTGATCAGGACAGGTTATTGATAGTCAATATGGGACAGGATCGGGAATTGAGACCAAACCCACAACCGCTACTTGCTCCACCACGAAACTATTGCTGGAATCTGGAATGGTATAGCGAGAATCCGGATTATGGTGGTGAAGGAATACCTCCGGTAGTTGCCGATCAGAAATGGGTTCTTTCGGGTCGAACTGCTTATTTTCTAAACCTGTACCAGACAAATTAAACTGGATTTATAGAGCTGACAATTGAGCTGCGAGAGCCGCATTAAGAGGAAAATGGGAAAATATTGTTGCACCATGCATAGTAGAATTGCCAATTTAATTTTATAATTCATTGGGAATCGATACTGACCCCGATTTCCGAGTCATCAGGAAGTAAGATCTGCTTCTCCGGTTGAATATACCAGCATGGTTGTGGGAAGGTCTTTCAGGAGGTTGCGTATATTATCCTGAAATTTTTGTGCTCTTGATTCATCAGGAACTTCAAAACCCAGAAAAATAACAGTGGAGTTTTTGGAATGGTGATGAAGCAGTTCGGGGAAAGGGGCTTTTGAACAGATTAATTCCATTTTCATATTTATTCGCGAGGAATCAATCAGGTTCCCGAGTTCTTCAGAAGCGTTTTTTTTATGTGTTTCATCCGGAACTACCCGAAGAATCCGGATTGAGGTTCCTGACCACTCTGAATTAAGGGAGATAAGGTAGGAAAGTATTACCATCAGGGAACCATTTCTCTGACCACGCCACCAGATATCGATCTGTTTTTTGCGTTGATCAGGTTGGGGTAATCCGCCATCATGAACAAGCACTATACTCATATTTAAAAGTTTTGCAGTTTTCAGAGAATTGATGAATCCTTTAGCACGTTCGCTTACAGAGGACCATCCAAACAGCGCGAGGTTTGGTTTCAGGGGTCCAATTGATGTTGATTGAAGGAACTGATTAAGTCCGAGTTCGAAATCGGGTGTGACAAGGACTTCCGGAAAGGCTTTTATTTTATGTTTTACAGTGAAATCATAAAGGGTTTTGATGTACTGTTTGCGTTTTTCAATCATTTGATCAAATTCACCAATCAGTATGCCTGCGAGTGTGATAATCCCTCTACCACTTCCAAGCCAGTTTGCATATTTTACAAGAGTTAAACGGTGATCCGGATTGCCGCTGAAAACTACGATAGTTGGTCTCCAGTTTTTTGGATGTACCGGAAGCGTGGATAGTGTCAGAAGGTGATCTCTTGTTCGGGTATAGAAGAATCCCCGGCGGGCATCACCAAATGATGCAGAGAGAACGAATTTTCTTACATATAGAAACAGACCGCAGACAAAAACTGTTGCCAGAAGGGCGGCTGGAGCATCAATAAGAAAAGAGACTCCAAAACATGAAACAGCACCAATAAGGGCAGGCAACCAGTGGAAATATTTGAATCGGGGTCTGAAAGAGGGGTTGCGGCTGAAAGATTCAACAAATGCTGCAAGATTGGTGATTCCATAGGTCCAGAGAAAAAGCATAGTTACAATCGAGGCAACCATGTTCAAAGCACCACCTTCAGAACCGTTGCGGGCAAAATAGAGTACCAGCAGACTGATTACCAGAGTTAACCACAAAGCACGTCTCGGTTCTCCGGAATTTGACAGTTTCCCAAAGAAATTGGCTGGTTTCAGCAAACGATCCTGTCCCAGTGATTGAATAATTCTGGGAGCTCCGAGAAAAGAGCCAATAGCGCTGGACAGTGTAGCGCAGAATACACCAAGAATTATCAGAAAGCCTGTATGAAATGGCGCAATATCGATAAGAGACTGGTAAGGTTGATTTATAAGCATTTCACGCGAAATAGCACCGCCGCATATAAGGATTTGAGCCCCATAAATAAAAATACCTAAACCGATAGCACAAAGAGTTCCAAGTGGTATTGAACGGGTAGGGTTTTTCAGGTCGCCAGACATATTGACCCCGGCCATAATACCTGTAACAGCAGGAAAATAGATCGCAAAAAGCTGCCAGAAGGAAAAGCTGCTTTCGCTATAAGTTGAAAAATTGGCATCAAATATGGATTGATCAAATTTCAAAATTGCTCCACCAATAAAAGCAATAATGGAAAGACCAAGGAGTCCCATGATAAAGAACTGGATTTTGATGGCGCCTCCAGCGCTTCTGTAGGAGATCGCAAAAAGGGAGAGTGTGGCAATAAATGCTATGGGTGCAAACCAGGGTTTGAAAAATGGCATGGTTCGAACAAGGGCTTCAGTAAAACCCAGAGTATAAAATGGAACTGAAAGGGCCTGAGCCAGAAAAAGGGCTAAACCAATTGTACCACCAAATTCGGGCCCAAGGGTTCTTGAAATCAGGAAATAGGCTCCACCACCTTTAACATCCGTGTTTGTTGCAATAGCTGAAATTGATAGGCCGGTAATTGTAGTAATGAGTTTGGAAATTGAAAGAATTATCAGAGCGCTGAAAATCCCGGCGTGTCCGACAACAAATCCGGCACGCATAAACATGATCACACCTAGTATGGTCAGAATAGAAGGAGTAAAAACGCCGCCAAAGGTAGAGAGCTTTGGTGGTGTTTCACCCACCTGGTTATCTGGAGGTTCTTTAATAATTTTTTTTGACTGTTTGAATTGTTTGTTAAGAGTATTAAGTTTTAACATAGGTATTAAGTATAGATTTTTTTCAGGTATTATGGGAAGTAAAAGTTATCAAATAACCCCTGAAGTACAGTTTATATATCATAACCGCGAAAAAAATGTTGAAAAAGAGAATAATATCAGATTATTCCTTTTTGATAGTATTGCAAAACTTATTTTAAACGCGGACAAAAATAATGTCATAATTACCTGAAATGATGAGCTGTTGTAGAAATATTTAGTATACAAGATACCTGAGTACAGTTCATGCCAGATTTTTTGAGTTAATTTCTCTGATATTGAGCGGGTATTATGAAAAAAATGCCTGATCAGGAAAAATAAGTAAAAACAGACAGTGATAAATCAGAGAAGAATTTTTTTTCTTTCTGAATATTTTAAGCGATTAATGTCTTACTTTGTAGTTCAGGAGTAGTTGTATGAAACGAGTGGTTTTTTTGATTCTGATTCTTTTATCAGTAACAATTGCTCAGGATGAGATGAAACCATGGGAGAAGCTGGGACTTTCACAGACAGAATGGAAAATGATAAAAGATGCTGATCTGAGCATCAAAAAAGTAGAAAGTCTTCTTAAGGATGGAATCGGTATTGAAGAATATTTATCAAAAACCTGGGAAAATTATGGCTTGACTGAATCTGAGTGGATTCAGAAACGCCGGTCTGGAATTACAAACTATGATATTCAACTTGAGGCAAGTGTAAAAGATAAAGGTTTCGGGGAAGATACCAAAAATGGTATAAGGTCAGATTTCTCGAGCATGTCGGGTAATGGACAAATGGTTTCCAGTCTTTTTTTACCCGGGTATCAACAAATCAAAGCGGGCAAAAAAGGCAGGGGCATTTTGATGGTGTCGCTGGCAGGTGGAGCTGTTGCCTGGTGTACTGCTGACGCTATCGCGAACAAGCGTTTTTTTGCATTGCCAGTCTGTGTATTGGCTCTTGATATGATCTGGAGCTTTGTTGATTTCAAGGTATCCAGCAAAAAGTGAACGATTGTCACTCTTTTGTTTGTTTCAACAAACCGGTCAGATGGCATATAAAAAAAGGTTAAACCCTGATCTTTTAAATAATAATGTTAGTATAAAGAAAATTCTGAATATACAATCAAGATATGGAAGTGATAATCTGCGGTAATGATTATTAATAAAGTTTGCTCAGTATGGCTGTGCGATCGTTTGTAGTTTGTGAATAGATTCTGAATCATTGTTATCAGATTTCCAGGGGATTTTTGAAAATGTCTACAATATTTTTTACTGAGAAAACCTGTTTTGTTTGTGGGGCGGTTAGCAGATATCCTTTGATAAATCTTTCTTTATCAATTGTAGGTCCCCGGGATCTTGATGGGAGGCCTTCACAGATTGAGCGTGCATCAGTTTATCTTTGGGTTCAAAGATGTGCTGGATGCGGTTATTGTGCTCCGGAGATTTCTGAAGGGAATCGGGGGGATAAAGAATTTATAAAAAATGAATTCTATACTAAGCAGCTTTATAATACACAGTTTCCAGAAACTGCTAACTCATTTTTGTGTCACAGTCTTTTAATGGAAAAAGATGACAAGTTATCCGATGCAGGGTGGGGGGCTGTTTTTGGCGCCTGGATATGTGATGATAACGGGTTTAAGGATGGGGCTGTTTTATGCAGAAAAAAAGCTGTATCTTTCTTCAAAAAAGCGATTAAAAATGGATTGTCATTTGCAGAAAATCGTGTTCAGCAGCAGATCTATTTAATTGACTTGCTCCGAAGAAGTCTGGAGTTTGATGAGGCTTTGGAGTTATGTGATAAAGAGCTGGAGAAAGAAAACGATCACGAACTAATTGATTATTTTAACCTGGAACGGGAATTAATACTCAAAAAAGATACTTCATGTCATGATGATACAGAGATTGAAGAGCTCGATTATTAAAAATTCGAAATCAGAAAATCGAAATGCGAAACAGAACGATTAGAAAAACTCGAAATCAATCAGAATAAAATTACAAACAATCGGATAAAATCGGAAACAATAAGATAGAAATTACAAACTAAACAAATAAGAGTAAGTTCTCTAATAATCCTGGTTTGTGATTTTTATTTCTTATTGTGATTTGGTATTTTATTTTTTTTGCTTCTTACCCCACTCTCCTTCTCCGAGCTTTTATTTATTCTTCTTACATACAATTTGTTCAACATTCTGTATTCAGAGTCTCCTCTCACACGTCGGTAGAGGGAGAAGTCAAGATATGGGGGCCATCCAGAATATAACATAAAAAATCTTAATGACTAGGAAAGTATAAAGATATTGAATTAAAAAAGCTCATTGCTTATAGTTCAAAGCTTTTCTCCTCAGTAATTGGCTTACAAATTGCGCACTATACGGTTATTCGTTCAAAATCACTTTATAATGGGCATTATATGATCAGAATTATCTGATATAAGATAAAAGGGCTGAGATTTACAATTGGTGCGAGGGAATAATGAAAATTGTAATAAAGCACGAAGAGTGTAACCGATGTGGTGTTTGCGTCTCCTTTTGTCCCGAAGTATTTCATTTTGACAGAAAAGGAAAAGTTACGGTCAGGTATTGGGAACTCCCTGTTGGTCTTGAAGGAGATTGTAAAAAAGTATCAGAAATTTGTCCCCAGGATGCAATAGAAGTTATTAATATCTGTTAAAAGTTCGAATGTCGGAAGAGAGGAAAAATAAACGCAGGAGGTGCAGAGGATGTCTGCGTTCTCTGCGTTTTAAATTTTCCGGTTTCTTATTCTATCACCCAAAAATATTCTTTCCCTGTGTTTATTTTTGTATTTACTTTTTTTCCTTCTCTATATTTTTTTCTCTGCGTGCTTTGCGTTCTCTGCGTTTTAAATTTTCCGGTTTCTTATTCTATCACTCCAAAAATATTCTTTCTCTGTGTTTTGAATATTTATTATCGTTTTCTGGCAGGAAGTTCACCAAGAGGAACACCGGGAGAATTATCAGTGTCGTCATTTTCATAATAAAAATAAGCACCTGTCGCAGCACCAGCTATGGCAATGCCAGATAAAACAGTCCATATTGGAAACCTTCGTTTTGGTTTTTCGGTGATTTGTGCATTTATGTCTGGTTCCACTTTACTAACCACCGGTTCTGGATTTTTAAGAAGTTCTCTGGTCATACGTGGAAGAATATTGGAAAAAAAAGCTTCTTTTGATACTGATGTCGATAGATGCTCAAAAGCAAGTTGTGTTCTGTTTATAATTTTTATACGCTGAAGACTAAGGGAAAGAGTTCCATTTTCTCTTGATACACTCCCCCCGATAATTTCGTCAGCCGAAAGAAGTGTACCTGCAGCAGCAAGTCCCTCTTTCTGTGAACAGATAATGTTTGACACATTAAACCCCTGCGCTTCAAGTACAGGCGGTATAAACTCCCGTTTTAATACCAGATAGTTATCAGACTGTTCAATTAATGAAGATATCGAATCACATATAGCACTTGTCATATTGTCACTTATGCCGCCACTGCTGTTGTCAAGACCAAGAACTCCAATTACCGGTTTTGTATCCTG
>JAAYEB010000260.1 GCA_012728995.1 Fibrobacter sp.
AAAATGTGATGTTAGAATTTGGTGAATCGATCACATATCTAATCCCATCTCCTGAAAAAGGCACTAGCATTTATAAGCCCATTAAGGAGCAGATCAGTGCACTTTTGTTGAATCTTGGAGTTTATTAATATATGAAAAAAATACTGATTGTCGATGACAGCACAGTTGTACGGCAGCTTGTTAAAACAACATTAGAAACTTCTGTTTATAGACTTTTTGAAGCACAAAATGGAGAAAAGGCAATTGAACTCGCAAATAAGCATAAACCGGATCTTATTATAATGGATATAGCCATGCCCGGAGAAATTGATGGAATAGAGGCAACCCGCAGAATTAAAACTAACCCTCAAACAAATAACTGCCAGGTCATCATTTTATCCGGTACAAAAGAAAATCAGCGTAATGAGGGACTGGATGCCGGAGCAGAAGATATTTTTATTAAACCATTCAGCCCACTCGATCTTATCTCAAAAGTTGATAACATTCTGGGAAAATAAAATGGAACAGATTAACTATTTTGATTCTGGTATACAGCAGAATTCTTTAAATTATTATGAACTCTACACTCGTGAGCTAACAAAAGTCAAAGAGCTGAAAAAAGAGCTTGAGATTAGCAAAGTTCAGTCACAAACTTATGCGCGTGAACTTAAAAACATTTACCAGCACACAAAATTCAAGCGCAAGGAACTTTCATCCACAAATCTTCAACTGGTTAAATATGCTTCAGATCTCAGAAAAACTATTTCAAATCTTAAAAGAACACACAGTGAACTTCAGGAAGCATATAAAGATACAATACACCGCCTTGTACTTGCATCGGAATACAAGGACAAGGATACAGGAAACCACATCGCACGAATAAGCAGATACTGTACTCTGCTTGCAGAGTTTTTAGGTGTTTCAAACCAGGAGATAAATGAATTAAGTTATGCAGCACCGATGCATGATGTTGGTAAAATTGGAATTCCGGATCGTATCATTCTAAAAAAAGGGCGCTTAACTGAAAAAGAGTTCAATATTCTCAAAACACATACTGTTATCGGTGCTGTTATTCTCGAAAACTCTAAGGCACCAATACTCCACACTGCAAAGCAGATCGCCCTGTATCATCATGAAAAATGGAACGGAACCGGTTATCCCCATGGGCTTTGCAAGGAAGAAATCCCCCTGATGGCACGAATAGTGGCACTGTCGGATACCTTTGATGCACTTACCTCGCGGCGTCCATATAAACCACCCTACCCCATCAATATCTCCTGCAATATCATAAAACGAGAAAGAGAACAAAGCTTTGACCCCCAGATCGTTGACATATTCTTAAGTAATATCGACAAATTTGCTGAAATAAAATTCGAAATCGATAAAAACTGCGAAAATCAAATTAAACAAGAGTTCTACTGGAGTGAAAGAGATCTGCTTAAAACCTTCTCCAAACATTCTTCAACAATACCAATTGATCATCCAGCCCGTTAACTCCTGAATTCACGGATAGTACTGCTAAATCAGTTTTTTTTCGAAGCTGTTTTGCTGAAATATCACTAATAACATGAATCTCACCCAGTTTTGGATTTTTCATCTGGTAAGTGTAAAATATGATTTTCTAGAATGGCTGTCCGATATCAAAATGTAGTTGCAAAAGTGATTCAGATGGTTTTCTGTCCAGTTTGAAACCCAAATCCAGTCGGATTACTGCAATTGGTGTATTAAGACGGATTCCAGGCCCTGCACTCCATCTTAAATCATTAAACGAAGAAAAACCATTCCAGTTGTCTGTATCATCCCACACATAACCAGCATCCAGAAACAATGCTCCCTGAAACCACCAAAACAACGGAAAACGACACTCCAATAGATTTGCTGTTGCAAGGAAATTACCTCTTTCACTGTTTCCATCTATATCTTCCCTTAGATGTTTTTCATCAAAGCCTCTCACAGACCGGGCTCCCCCACCAAAAAAACGTTCCTGCACAGGAACCGGATCATTTCCATACGGATAAACCAATCCAAGTTTCAAACCGCTCCCGAAACGCAGGTTTCTTAGATTCCAGTGAAACCTCAAATCGTTGGTAACCTTTACAAATTTATTCGACTGCTTTCCGATAAGACCTGCAACTGATGTTTCAAAAATATTCAAGAATCCTGTTTTGGGGTCCAGTATCCCGTCCCTGGTATCATAAGTCAAACTTAGTCCGATACTCTGGGTATTGGTATTCTTTAGGGATTCATCCCTTGTTCTTAATAAGTTTACATCCTCGTAGTTCATCCATACCTGATAAGCCAGATCAAAACCAGTTTGCTGGCCAATCGAAATCCTCCACCCTCTGAAAATGCCAAGATAATCCTCATCCGGATCACTCTCCCTCTTGTAATAAAGAGAAGAACCAAGTTGAATTGGAATCCCAAGTAACCATGGTGTTGAATAAAGAGCCTCTGTTCCCTGAAGTCTTTGAGAGAGATTTCCCTTAAGTGTAATTTTATGCCCAAGCCCAAAGAGATTATAACAAGATATGCGAAAAGAGCTTCTAACTCCTTCAGAAGTTCCGTACCCTATGCCGGCACTAAGTCTGAAAAAATCGGATTCGTCAACAGCTACAAGAACATTATAACTGCTGTCGGGAAGGTCATTTAGAGATATTGTATTAACAGAATCACCAAAAAGAGGAGTGATTTGTACAATACTGAAAAAATCTGTACGATACAACTGTTTTTGAGTTTTTCTTATCTTTGATATATCAAGGGTATCACCCTTTTTAAATGCCAGTTCCCTGAAAACTATATCAGATTTTAACTTTTTAACCCCTTCAAGCTCAATTTCTCCAACTTTTACCATGGGCCCTTCGTTAACATAAAAAGTCACAGACGCCTGACTGGAAAAAGTATCAATTTCAATATCAGCTCCTGTTCTTGATTTCAAATATCCTTTTGCATTAAGAACATTGATTATTTTTTCTTGGTCCAGCTCCAAAGCCCTTGCGTTCAGAGGTCTTCCCGGTTGAGTTCTCAAATCCTTTAGTATACCAGAATCCAAATGTCCCCTTTCTGATTCCGTCTGAACCGACCTAATTGTAACCAGATCACCTTCATCAATATGAACCCAGATAAATACCCTGTACCTGGTTGAGTCTCGCGTGATCTTATCGAGTGATACTTTTGCAAAGAGATATCCTTTTGATCTGTAATATTTTTCAATCGATTCTATATCAAAACGTAACTTTGACAATGAAAATCTGGTGTTATAAAAAGGCCATTTGGGTTTAAGCTCAATAAGCCCCATAAGCTGCCTGTCGGAAAAAGACTTGTTTCCAATGAATTCGAATCGTTTTACAGTCCAGGAACTGGATTCAGCATCCCGGTTTGCTGCATAAACCATAAACATCATCAGAACTATTCCCAAAGCAGCTTTAGTTTTCAAATTATTCATTTTTTTTACCTGCTGAATTTAAACTTTAAATCCACACCGGAATTTTCAGTATCAGTTTCACCTTCAAGAAACAGTCGTCTGGATAGTTTCAGCAAAGCCGATACTTTTGGTTTTGTCAAATTACTCAATGCAGTTTCATAAGAGAGCATTAAATGACGGTTTATTCTTTTAGCAAGCATCAGCCGTGGACTGTTTACCTGTGATTTGAAATTAAAAACATCTCCCCTTATATCTACCTTCTCCATTCCGAGAATCTGTTCCAGCTTTCTGGTTCCAAAACCTAACAGACTCTGTCCGGCGAAAACTCGTAATCTTTCACCCAGGTCACCACCAATTGCTCCCAAAGGCTGACCAAGAGTAAGAACGCTGATTATATCCCCTTCATTCAGATCAGAGTCTTCAGACCACAACCGTATTTGCGGGTTTTCAAGAGTACCCTGTACAGATAGATTGATCACATAGGAAACTGGCTCGATTTCATCATTAAAACCCTTTCCTACAGTGATGATCTCGGAATACGCCTCCAGTTCGATGGTCGGATTAAATCTGTAGGGATCATGATTATATATGTTTGCTTTCGTTACCCGAAACTCCCTGTCCAGATAGTAAATATATCCTTCAGAAAGTTCCACTTCTCCTGTAAATCCAGGTTCGGAAATGTTGCCAGTTATGCTTACATTACCATCAAGTTTCATATATCCAAGATTCATGTCAACATTCAAATTGTTATGAAGATTAACCCTGACTTGGAGTTCTGCATTTTTCAGGTATTCATTTGAAATTCTTTGAGTCCTGCGTATCATACCTCTTGTTTGCACATGATCTACCAAATCCATTATCCTTATATCACGTATGAAACGGCTGTTGTCCAGATTAACATTACCTTTGATCAGGTATTTATTTGCTGATCCAGAAATATTCAACTTTCCGGATTGAATGTTAACAGAAGCTATATCTGCCATTTCAAATGGCAGATTGCGTGATTGTAAGCCGATACTGAAACCCTTGATTCCATGAATATCCATGTAAGCATTACCATCAGCCTTAAACGATCCCTTTCCCCATTTTCCGTCAAGATTCGAAAGGAACAGAGTATCACCCCTTAATAACAGTTTTCCATTAACCGGCCCGATTGCGGGTTTAAGATCCGGAACGACAAACTTACCACCTGTTAATTCTATAAGACCGTCCGTATCAATATTCCCATCCTTGAACCGCAGTTTACCTGCACCTGTAAATTTCCCATCTCTTATTACATTATCATGATCGTGGATAAATGAAGAAAGCAGAATAACCGGAAAATTCATTATTTCGAAATTCAATTCCTGTTTCTGTTTGTCTGATATGGTTTTTTCCCTTTTAACAGGAAATCTTCCATCCAGACTCAACAGTCCATTGTGGGGTAAATAAAATTGTGCAGATTCCAGTTCAGCAAGATCAGGTGTTATGGAACCATTTAAAATTAGACTGTCGATTTTTCCTTCCAGTATCCTGACATCATTAGCAGAGAAATAACAGGCTGCTGCAGGATTCCAGACTGTTCCCGACAAGTCAATTGTCAGGTTGAGATTTTCAGCCTTTATTCTTTCAGGTTTATTTATTACGTTACCCTCATAAATTTTTAGCCTTCCATCCAATAACCATTCATCGTAACTGGGTTTGAAATTGATATCAATATCAGTAAGCCCTTTTGTTTCCCAATCTTTTCCCCAAAAAAGTGTCAGACAACTTAAATCCAGGCTGTCAGCTTTTACTACACCATAACCAGAATTTTTCTTTGAATTGTGGTGTTTCAATTTTTTGTTGGTAAAAACCGGAATTTTCAAATCCATATTAACAGGCTTGTGGCATCCCTGTAATTTTAAAACAGAATTTGAAATAAAAATTGAATCAGCAAGAAGAAAGCGGTTATCAAAAACAGCAAGTTGCGAATCATCAAATTGATCATTAATAAAACTGGCTTTCAGTTTTCCGTTCAGATTATCCAAACAGCCTTCCAGATCTGCAGCCGCAGACAACCGGCCTTCAAATCCTTTAAAAAATCCTATCCAGGGAGATAAAGACGAAATTTCCAGACCATCTACTAAAAAATTACCTTTAATGGAATCCTCTCCAAGATATCCGTTCATTATGATTTTTCCATTGTTACACAACTCATCTCCATTTACCCCAATGCTGAATCCATTTTTCAATTCCCGTTTATTAAAACTCAAAATTCCATGTCCATTCACCGTAGTATTATCCCTGTGTAATCGCAAGTTGTTCCATCGAACAGAATCAAATGATGTAAACAGTGCATTTCCTGAAAGAGAATCAAATCTGAAGCTTTTATAAAAAAGATCGGTACCATTAACCTTTAACGAAATGTCGGGTTCTGTAATAACTCCTGAAGCACTCATTTCGATCAGCAGATCTCCTCCGATACTGTCAATATTGAAAAAACTTAATCCTGAATCAAGCTTCGCATCAATAAACAGATCAGCATGATTAATATAGAGTGAATCATTTGAGTATTTCAGTGATGCATCAAGGAACTGAACTGCTGACGCTCGCCATGAAAGACTATCACTGAACAAGAAGCACTGTATTTGTGGTTTGCGGACATTTCCACTGAGTATGGCATCAACAGACAATACTCCACCAATATTCTCTGTAGTATAAAGATCACTTATGAGGTTTATCTGCCTTAACGAACCTTTTATTGAACCGAAAACTTCTCCTTGAGAATCGATTACCATCGATCCACTAATCCGGTTATCTCCCAATAAACTTTTAAAACTCAACTTTTTATTTAAACACCCTGCCTCAAAAATCAGCGGTGTTTCAGTAGACTCGCCCAAACCTTTTATTTCTCCACTCATAAATAATGTATCAGGAAATTCTCTTATCCCGTTTCCATAAACATAACCATCTGTTTTTACTTCAGTTCCGGGTATTTCATCCGGCAATTCAAAAAATCTTTTTATTACAGGAATTGAAAAATCTACAAAGCGAAAATCTCCCCTGTATTTTCCAATCGAGGGATTATAAAAAAGATCTGAAATCATTATGTTTCCATTCAGATTAAAATCAGCAAATGAGGAATAGGCGTTTGTAGTTATGTCCAGAAGTTCATCCTTGCCATATTTTCCTCTGATTTTTATTGAATCCACTACACAGGAATCATACTCGATATTAAATCCAATGCCAGAAAAATCAAGAAGAGGCTTATTGAGAGTTCCTTTGATTGATCCATAACCTTTTAAATACCCTTCAGGTTTCAACTTTTGTGACCATTTATGAATTGCATTTACCGGATTCATTTCAGTTTCAGCTTCTGCAGAAAGATTCCACTCTCCTTTTTTATAGAACGGAATTCTTCCTCCACCCCTGACTGTTGTTCCGGAACCTTCAACGAACGAATTAACAAGTGTAATACCATTTAAATCCAGTACCGCTGATGTTCCAATTGTATCCAGAGTTCCGTTCCACCATGGACTTTTATAGTAAGCGCATGGTACACTTAAAGTTATGAGCATGGAATCAACATGAGGAATTTTCAAGGTTCCCGAAGTATTACGTAGCAACCCTTCGAAATCAAGCAGGCTGTCTTTATATATCGCATTGATATTACTTACAATAGCTTGATCTATTACCAGATCCCAGTCAGACAGCACATTATTCTCTGATTTGTTTAAATCCAGAGAGGTATCGGGAAGAACTGGAATTTTCAATTCACCCTGTGGTGTCACAGAGATCGCTGTGAATATGTCTTTAACTTCTAATTTATTGATATGAATTCTCTTAAAAAACAAATCAATAATTCTGAACCTTGCTCCTACATAACCAACAGTAATCGAATCAGTTCTGCCTTCTGAATCAATGAACCAAATTCCCTTGATTTTTATGGAAGTTAAGATATCGGTTTCTATTCTACCGATCTTAACATTTCCTGTAATCAGGGAATTAACATGGTATTCCAGCAGTTTAACAACTCTTTTTTGAACCGGTGGAATTAATAAAACCCTTTTAATGGAAATACTCACCAGAAAAAATAGAATAACCAGAGTACCAATTATGAAACCCGCACGTTTGGCTATTTTTTTATATCTCATTATTTTACCAGACAGTTACAAACGTTATTTGAGAAATAACTGAATTATTTATTTCGGGCATACAGCTTATTGAACTAATTTTGGACATCATTTATAACTTATTAAATTTTCTAAATGTTACGAGTTCAAACTGAAAGCTGGTTATAATGACGCTGCAAATTTTCCAGATTACCGAACCGATAGTAAAAGAACAAATTTAATACCAGTTACGAACCCTAATTGCTACAGAGTCAACATCATAAGCCTCATTTCAAACACTTATGTAGTCAAATCAAATTTCTCATTTAAAAGTGCACCTATTATAATCGCAAGAAATTTTGTAAATACAGAATACAAATCATTGGAAATAGGCATGATGCATGAATCTACAAAATCCGGGTGTTGATTAAAATGTATAATAGCCAGTTTATCACAGAAAGCATGCACATTTTAATAGGATTTGATATATAAAACGGTTTATATTACATTATCATGTTTGATTTCAACCAGTTTTCTTCAATACCACTATTAATGCTCTATGCGGAAATTCATTTCCGTTTTTTCCCCTTATTTCCCAGTCTGTTATATAAAAAAGAGCCTGAGATACTGTTTGATACGCCTGCACGCCTGAAACCAGGCCATGATCTTCCTGTCGCTTTGATAGTGAATGACATAAAGCTTTTTCCAATAGAACTTGCAGATGTTTCAATTGCAGTAAACCATAAAGACAACCCACCCAAACTGTTCAATTTCAGTGATTTAAATCATTACGAAATTGATCATTCGTTTAAAAATAATACACGGGTTTTTGTTTTTATAATAAGCAGGGAAAAAATTCCTGAAGGCAACATTTTTATAAACTGCAGAGTATCAATAACTAAGCGGAAGAAAAGAAAGACTGTAACAATTCTTAATGACAACCTGACAACATCTTCAAAATTTCCGTTTAAATGCTTTGTTGCTTCCAATTCTTTACCAGGCAACAATTTATGTGAATATGGGGATCTTCATGTACACTCAATCTTTTCAAGAAGTCATGTTGAATTTGGGCCTCCACTTCAACTGATTGATTTATTCGCAGATGCAATGGGTTTAAGATTCATTGGAATAACAGATCATTCATACGATCTTGCTTGCAGTGAAACCAATTATCTTGTTCAAGATCAATCCCTTAGCTTATGGAAGAGGCTTTCTGAAGAATTATCCGGCCCTACCTTTAAAACGACATTGTTACAGGGTGAAGAGATCTCCTGTTTGAATGGAAATGGCGAAATTGTACATCTGTGTGGTTTAGGACTAAACAGGTTTATTACAGGAACTCTCGATGGTGCACGGAAAAACAATATATTCAATCAACAACTTACCATAGATCAAACAATTAAAGAGATCCATGATCAGGGAGGTGTTGCATTTGCCGCGCACCCAGGTTCAAAATCCGGACTTCTTCAAAGAGTCTTACTTCACAGAGGAACGTGGGCTCAACATGACATTACAGGGAAACTTGATGGTTTTCAGGCATTAAACAGCGGATTTTTTACTTCATGGAACAAAGCTAAATCACTTTGGATCAAAGCATTACAACAAGGAATAAGATTACCGCTTTTGGGAGGTAATGATGCACATGGTGATTTTAACCGTTATCGTGCAATATTATCTCCCTTTATCAGTATATACGAAAACTCTCATAGATTTATGGGTGCAGGAAAAACTGGGATTTATGGAAAAATGAAATCTCAACAAGATATTCTGAACGGAATCCGCAACGGAGCTTCTTTCGTAACAACCGGACCCTATATTTCAATCAATTTCAGTTCCAATCCAAATACTCATGCAATATCATCAAAAAGCATTTCACCTGATGTAAAAATGCTTTATATACATGCCGTAAGTTCCAGTGAATTCGGAAAGTTACAACAATTATCAGTTTACAGTGGGGCTCCAGATTCAGAAAAGGAAAGTTTAATACTCTTAACAGATTATGCAAAAAGCTGTTATGAAGTAATAACCCCTCTGGAAACTAAACCTGTAAAAAAACCAGGTTATATCAGGGCTGAAATTAAGACACTTTCACCACAAAACGATATTTACCAGGCATTCTCTAGTGCATGCTACTTTAATTAACTCTCTATTATAATTCCCTTACCAGCAATTAACCTTGGTCATCTGTAAAAAATCATTGAATAATTGGAAAATGATTTGTAATATTCATAAATCAAACATTCAGACTTATTGTGGCAAGGAACAATGAAATGGCAAAAAAAGGTACAAACTCTTCTTCAATAAAGACTACTGGTACAAAGAAGACCACTGGTACAAAAAAAACTTATGATACAAAAACCAAAAAGATAAAGATAAGTGGCAGTCTGGTCGGAAACAGAGTAAACGTTCTGGAATCTGAACTTTTAGAAAAGCTCAAGAGTATAAAACCGGAAAAAGAGATTATTTTCGACCTTACCAAGGTAGATTATATTGATTCCCGAGGGATATCATTATGCATAGGTATGTATAAAGAGTGTCTGAAAAAAGGGTTTGATTTTTCAATCGAATCCAGCTCCAATGTGTACCGTATTTTAAATCAAATCAATCTAACCAGAGTTTTTCCCATCAAGGAGGCATCATAAATGCAGGATATGGAATTGCTGCATGATCTGGTTCAGGAATCACGTGAACACCTTCAAAATATTGAACCAGACTTACTGGAACTTGAACAAAATGGCGAATCGGTTTCTGATGAACTCATTAACAGAGTTTTCAGGGCTGTACATAGTATTAAGGGAGGCTTTGGTTTTTTTGGAATCGAAAAAGTCATTCAGCTTGCACATTCAATGGAGAACATCCTGTCGCGGATTCGGGATCATGAGCTGAATGTAACAAAGGATTTAACCGATGCCTTGCTTAAAGGAATTGATAAATTACAAGTCATGATGGATGATATTGAAAATACGGATTCTATTGATATCGGACCAGAACTCGAAACCCTTGCACCATTCAGACAACAAACAGTTTCAAAAGAAAGCAAAACAGATTCTGATGGAACACAAAAGCCGGAAGAATCCACTATCCCCGGTCACCCCTATCTTGATCCTGATCAAATGGAAAAAGCTCGGAAAAGTGGCAAATTTATTTACAATATAACAGCAGAATCAATAAAAGATATTGAAGAAAGGGATCTGACACCACAGAAAATTATTGAGAACTGGGAAAAAATCGGAGAAATACTCGATATCACAGTAAATCTAGATGATATTGAACAACTATCCGGAAGCAGTAATAAAAATCTGACCTTTAGTATCGTGTTTGCATCAGTCCTTGAACCAGACCTTATCAGCACCGGATGCGAGATACCGGACAATCAGATAGAGTTATTGAATAAAAAGGAACTTTCTAAAAATGATAACTCAAAAACTTCTGATAATCACAATAAAGAACAGGAGTCTTCCAAACTAAACGAAACCGAAAAAAAACCTGTTCATTCTGAATCTCATGCGATAGATGAATCTTTACGTGTACGAGTCAGTCTTCTTAACAATCTTATGAACCTTGCTGGAGAACTGGTGCTCAGTCGTAATCAGTTGGTACAGTTATTCAATAAAAAGTTATCAGATTTACTTCAAACAGATTCGCACTTTTCTGATTTCAACAGAACAATTGAACAATCCATTACATCAGCAAGTGAAGCGATCGAATTAAATCCGTCATCCGAGGCAAATACCTTACTTTCAGAACTTTACAAGATTAAAGAATCATTCAAAAACTGTTTTTCTTTTCCGATGCAGGAGATATCCGGTATCAATGCCTCTTTACAATCTATTGATACAGTAACCAGCCTTCTTCAGGAAAATATTATGCAAACCCGTTTACAGCCTGTATCAGTTGTCTTTCAGAAATTTCCACGGGTTGTCCGCGATCTTGCACATAAACTCGGAAAACAGATCAATCTTGAGATGACCGGTCAGGATGTAGAACTGGATAAATCAATCATAGAGCTACTTAGTGACCCGCTTACACACCTGGTCCGTAACAGTGCTGATCACGGAATAGAACTTCCACAGCAAAGAACCAAAGCAGGAAAAAATCCAGCAGGAAAATTAGAATTAAGTGCGAGTCAACAAGGTGGAAAAGTAATCATAAAAGTGTCTGATGACGGTAAAGGGTTAGACAGCGAAAAAATTATTGAACATGCAGTCACCAAAGGAGTAATATCCGACCAATCTGCTGCAAACATGTCTATACACGAAATCCAGATGCTTATAATGGCTCCGGGGTTTTCCACAGCAGAAAAAATCAGTGACGTCTCCGGAAGAGGAGTTGGCATGGACGTTGTGAGGGCAAATATCGAACGGCTCGGAGGATCCATTGACATTGAATCTGACCCTGGATATGGAACCTCAATCACTCTTACTCTTCCTTTAACACTTGCCATTATCCCTTCACTTATTATCAGTACTGAAGGACGGAATTTTGCAATTCCACAGGTAGGAGTCGAAGAACTGGTCCGAATAAGAGCTTTTGAAGTGACCAGCAAAATTGAACGGATTCAGAATGCTGAAGTTATGCGTCTGAGAGGAAAACTTCTCCCGCTCGTAAGGCTTTCCGAACTTCTTGAACTACAACCCACTTTTGTTCACCCCGAAACAGGCGAACGAATGGAAGATCGCAGAGCCCACTGGTCTGATCGCAGAGGTCCGGATAAAAAAGACCACAAACTGGCAGATAACAGAAGAAAAGGTAAAGAGGACAGGCGAGAAAATGTCTCAAATGCCGTAATGGTAATTGTTTTAAAATCTGGTCAATATTTATATGGCCTTGTAGTTGATCAGGTACTGGATAACGAAGAGATTGTTGTCAAGCCATTGCCCGAATATCTCAAATCAACTCAATGCTATACTGGTGCAACTATCATGGGTGACGGGAAAGTAGCAATGATACTTGATCCGGGAGGCATAGCACAAAAAGCAGATCTCAGATTTTCTGATCTCGAAGATGATTCCATTAATAAAAATCAAAATGATCTGCAAAATGATCTTCACGAGATACTTCTTTTTGATACAGGTACCCAGGAACGTTTCGGTCTTGATCTTGATTCCATTGTGCGGATAGAAACAGCTGAAAGCAAAGAAGTTGAACTGGTAGGTAACCGTGAATTTTTAAAACGAGATCAGGTAACTTTTCCTCTTATACATATACACGACTTTTTACCTGTCAATAAACCGGAAAATAAATCAGACACCTTCTATGTGCTCATCCCGCGTAATAGAAGGAAAATTGGTGTGGCAGTAAATCAGGTATTCGATGTTGTTCATTCTGAATATAAACTGCAGACAAATGAAATACATGGTTCAGGCATTCTCGGATCAATGATCATAAACGATCGACTGACCATCATACTGGATATGCCTGCTCTTCTTGGAGCTGTAAACAGCAATGCAGGAGTACACTAATGCAGAAATCTTTTGTTACAACTGAAATTGGTAATTACTTTTTTGGCATTGACCTGGATCTTATTCGGGAAATCACACGATTTATCGAAATAACCCCGGTATCTCTCGCTCCCGATTATATTTGCGGTCTCATGAACCTGCGTGGACAGATAGTAACTGTAATTGATCCAGGTGTACATCTTAACCTTGGAAAGAGATCTTCAGGTTCAAAATCCAGTTGTGTTATTCTTAAATCAAACATCAAAAACTTAACATCTTCAGATGTAACCGGTATACTGGTCGACAATGTTGGGGATATCATATCTGTTGATGATGATTCGATCGAACCTTCACCACCAAATATTGGAGAGGTTGATGGTAAATACCTTAACGGGGTGGTAAAACTCAATAATAAACTTCTTATTCTGTTAAATATGATTTCTATTCTCAATCATCAAAACATGCAGGAACTGTCTGTATGAACCTATTAAATGATTACAGTCTAAAAACTAAAATTGTAGCCATAACGCTCATAAGTTCACTTGTTAATTTCATGATCGGTGCAATCGCAGTTTACAGTGTCGATAGTATCGACAGGAAACTGATGCTTGCAGGAGAGATCAATGATGAAATAGATCAGCTATACAAAGCACAGATTGATCATAAAAACTGGGCAGAAGAAGCCGGTAAATTCAGATATAATGACAATACAACATCACTTGATGTCGAAACAGATAATCGTAAATGCAATTTCGGTAAATGGTTTTACAGCAGCGGCCGCAGTATGCTCGAAAAGCATATCCCGAAAACCAGACAAGACCTGTCAAAAATTGAACAATTACACAGAAATCTTCATTCCAGTGCGGTTGAACTTGACAATCATTTAAGAGACAAAAAACTGGATACAGCTTCTGAATTCTACAATACCACCATTCAGGTTATCTTAAGAGAACTGGATAAAGTGATAAACAGAACCATAGAAATTTCTGAAGACGAGTCTTATAGTTTACGTTTAGAATCAGAGTCTTTTGCCGATAAATTACGGGTCTTTTCGATTCTGGTAGCAATTATCAGCTCTATACTTATTCTGTCACTTGGATTCATGCTGGGTGATAAAATCACCAAACCAATAAAAAATGTTGTCTCTATGCTTAAGGATATTGCAGAGGGAGAGGGAGATCTTACAAAACAGATAAACTATACAGCCAGGGATGAAATCGGATCAATGGTTTACTGGTTCAATGATTTCCTCAAAAGACTACGAACCATAATCAGGCAGATTGCCGACAACACATCCATACTTGCAACATCATCTGAAAATCTTTCAGCTGCATCAACACAATTGGCATCCAATACTCAGGAAATCAGCTCTCAAAGTCAGTCTGTATCATTATCAACTTCAATGGCATCTGATAATGTCAATCGTATCTCTTCCGCTGCAAAAGACATGTCATCATCCATAAACACAGTTGCAACCGCTATTGAACAAATGAGTGTATCAATAAATGAAGTAGCAAAAAGCTGCCAAAAAGAGTCTTCATTGGCAATTGATGCAAATGAGCAAACCGATTCAACACAAAAGATCATGGAAAATCTTGAAAAAGCTGCCAAAGAGATCGGAAATATAATTGAAGTAATTAACGATATTTCAGAACAGACTAATCTTCTTGCATTAAATGCAGCTATTGAAGCAGCATCGGCAGGCAGTTCCGGAAAAGGGTTTGCAGTTGTTGCAAATGAAGTAAAAAACCTGGCAAAACAGACATCACAAGCAACAGATGATATACAGAGACGGATTGAACTGATGCAAACCAATACATCAGAAGTAATAGGTGCAATCGGACAAGTAACACAAATTATCAGGGAGATTAATTCAGTTTCTCACTCAATTGTAAGTTCAGTAGAAGAACAATCTGCTACAATTACTGAGATCTCAAAGAATATGAATGAAGCCAACCTTTTTGCAAATGATATTGCCGGAAATGTCAGCGAAACAGCTAACAGCTTTCTGGAAATCACATCAAATATCAAGGGTGTTGATTCCGGAACACAACAGGCAGCAGAAGGAATCGGGCTGATCAAAAACAGCATCGATGAACTTACTGGAATGATAGATCAATTAAACAAAATCGTTAATAAGTTTAAAACAACGGAATAACATGGGATTGCGCACTCTAATAGTTGATGATACAGTAGTTTACAGGAAAATACTTTCCGGTATAATTGAAGAGCTTCCGGATGCAGAACTTGCCGGCACTGCCCCGAATGGTAAAATTGCATTACAAAAGATATCATTTACCAAACCAGACCTGGTTTTACTTGATGTACATATGCCGGAAATGAATGGAATAGATACACTAAAAAAAATTAAAAGTTCCTACCCAAAAATCGCTGTTGTAATGATCAGTGGAATCGAAACTCAAAGTACAAAAAGTACCATTGAAGCTCTTCAATCCGGTGCAATAGATTTCATCAGGAAACCAACTGGAAAAGATCAACAGAAAAACATTGAAGAATTGCAACACAATCTTCGATCAGTCATACGCCTGGTATCTTTAAAACAAAACTCCACTTTAAAAAGACAGAACCCAAAGGATGAATACAAAAAGGAATCACATGTCCCGGTTCGCAGGTCTCCTTCACCTGTTGTAAAAATTCATCCAGGCCAGTTCTCTGTTTGTTGTATAGGTGTCTCTACGGGTGGTCCAGAAGCTTTAGGTAAACTTATTCCAATGCTCCCATCCAATTTCCCTTTACCGATTCTTGTTGTACAGCACATGCCGCCTTTATTTACAAAATCACTTGCGGAATCCATTTCCCGTAAATCAAATCTCAGGGTAGTTGAAGCATCGCAGAAGGATCCGATTCAAAAAGGTATCGTCTATATCGCGCCCGGAGGCAAACATATGATAGTGAGAAATATAAATGATGCTCTTGTCATCGGGCTAAATGAAGAACCGCCGGAAAACAGCTGCCGACCCTCTGTTGACGTACTTTTCAGATCAGTTGCAGCAAACTATGGCAATCAGGGAGTACTGGCCTTGATACTTACCGGCATGGGAAACGACGGCCTCAATGGAGTGCGTTCATTAAAACGACAAAAATGTTACTGCATTACCCAATCAGAATCCTCATGTATAGTTTATGGCATGCCAAGATCTGTATATGAAGCAGGTTTATCTGACATATCTCTGCCGCTCGATCAAATAGCATCTGAAATGGTCAAATTTACCATGAAATAATAATTTTTGTAGAAACCAGGAATTTGGAACTAAACCCATACTTTTCAGGATACTTGTCTTTTTATGCAATATAAAATAACTGATAATGAATTCAGCCTCTTTCAGGACTATATTGAAAAGAACTGCGGGATTCACCTCGAAAATTCAAAAGCATATCTTATTGAAAATCGCTTAAGACATCTGCTTTTTGATTATAACTGCAAAACGTTTGTTGAATTATTTAATAAAATCCGCAGTGATAAATCAAACCAACTGCGGGATAGAATCATTGATTCAATAACAACCAACGAAACATTCTGGTTCAGAGATATTCATCCATTCACTACTCTTTCCGAAAAACTGCTGCCAATATTTTCTAACGATATTTCCTCAGGAAGAAAAAACAAGATAAGAATATGGTCTGCAGCATGTTCAACAGGTCAGGAACCCTACTCTATTGTCATGAGTATTCTTGAATACTTTAAACAAAACAGTTCGCATTATGGCAGTTATTTCGAAATAGTTGCATCCGATATCAGTGAATCCGTCTTGGCTTCAGCTAAATCCGGTATCTATGATTCACTCGTCATATCACGCGGACTGCAGACAGATATAAGGGACAAGTACTTCTCCATGGATGGCAATCTTTGGAAAGTAAATGATAATATAAAAAAAATGGTAAGTTTTAAAAAACTTAATCTTCAGGATTCCTACAACACTTTAGGAAAATTTGATATTGTATTCTGCCGGAATGTCCTGATCTATTTCTCTGATTTGTTTAAAAGAGACATTCTTAAAAGAATTGCAGATTTACTGAAGCCCTCCGGTTACCTCTTTATCGGTTCATCAGAATCAGATTCAAATTACAGCAATGATTATAACATGCTCTCCCATAAAAAAACAATCTATTATCAGGTGAAGTAAATAAGTTCAAGATTATTCAGTTTCGGTATGTTAATTTACAGATTTATGGAAATATGAGCATTCCCTTCCTTCTTCTCAAATGAACTGCTTAGTTGAGTATTCTTCATGTCTCGATTCCCAGATATTCAAAGGCTTCACCTACAGTGTAAAAAGAACCACATATGCACACAACATCATTTGCCGTTTCAAATGAAGCTGCAACGGCAAGTGGTATGGTATCTTTAATGCTGAATCTTGTACTTCCCTTATCTTTTATCATCATAATCATCTTTTCTGGAAATTCGGCTCTGGATGTAGATGGGCGCGTTAAAATAATATGATCAGCAAAACCTGAATATATCTGAAGTATCCCTGCAACATCTTTATCTTTCATGATTCCGGTTACAATACATACTCTTCTATTTCCAAAAGAACTCTGAATCTCTTTTCTCAATACTGTTGCAGCCTGACAATTATGCCCTACATCAAAAATAACTGTCTTATCATCAATTTTAACCTGGTGAAATCTTGCAGGTATAAGTGTGTTTTTTAAACCATCATATACAGATGCATAATCAAACATACTGGCCTGGTTAACAGCTTCTATGGCCAGTAAAGCGTTTTTAACCTGAAAATCACCAGATGCTTTAATCTGGTAATCAAATCCGCCCCATTTAAATTCTGTAAATACTTTCTCATTGTTTGCTGTATACTGATCATCATAAATGACTTTGAAGGGTGCATTTTTCTCCAGACATACCCTTTTAATAAGGTTTATAACCTCAACGTTATCATTACTTCCGGTTATTACAGGAGTATTTTCTTTAATGATACCAGCCTTTTCTTTTGCAATATCAATAATGGAATTACCAAGGTATTCCTGATGATCCACTGAAATTGAAGTTATTACAGAAACGACAGGCTTTATGATATTGGTAGCATCAAGCCTCCCCCCCAACCCTGTTTCACATACCAAATAATCAATGCCTGCTCGTCTGAAAAGTTCAAATGCAATAAGTGTAATTGCTTCAAAAAAAGTCAGACCGAACTCATCAATAATTAAATGCAAATCCTTATAAACATCGATCCATTCCTTTTCCCTTACATCCTTGCCATTAATTCGAAATCTTTCCTCAAATTTGACTATATGCGGAGAAGTAAACAAACCTGTTTTGAATCCACCTGCACGGAGTATTGACTCAAGAAAATAACATGTCGAACCCTTGCCGTTTGTACCTGCTATATGAAATAATCTGTAACAGTTCTGAGGTGAACCGCATTTTTCTGCCGCTTTGTTTATTCTCTCCAGATCATATTTAATACCTTTTGCGGTAAGAGAAAAAAGGTGTTTTCTGATTTCATCAGCCGCTTTTAACATATATCACCCTGCACTTTATCTTTACATCAAACTGTTTTCCAATATGGTAAATATACCCCTGCGAACCATCATTACTGCGATCGCAGCCAGAAACAGACTCGCTATTTTGGACATTATTTTTGAACCTGAATTCCCGATTATTCTTATGATATGTCCAGAGAGCAAAAATATTGCACCTGCAATAAGAATATTGGCAATCATTGCTACAGCAGTTGGGAAAAAACCATACTCCTGAATAAGTAACATAACTGTTGTAAGAACCGCAGGCCCTGCTATCAGAGGTACACCAATGGGAACCGGTCCCATTGATTCTGCACGTACAACCTTACGTAATGATTTTTCTACAGTTAACAGATCACTTACAGAAATCAGAAATAGTATTATTCCACCAGCGATCATAAAATCTCCGACAGTAATACCCAAAAGCCGAAAAACAGCCTCTCCAATGAATAAAAAAAGTAATCCAACAATCATGGCTGTAATTACAGAAGTAAAAACGATTGAACGGCGTCTGTGTAATTCGATTCCTTCTGTTATCGATAAATAAATCGGCATAACCCCAATAGGATCAACAGCAACAAAAAGCGGAACAAAACACAACCAGAATATATGCAGACTCATAATCCTCTTATGAAAAGCAGGTGAAAAAGAAACCTCAAATTTATCCTATGCACATTACGATTCTCACATACATATATGGATAAGTTTTCAAACTGCATTTTTTTTTACAGAAAATTTCATTTATTTTAATGTATACTTTGACACTTTGACTCAACATTTGGTGAATTCAATATAGTCTAAAAAGTACATTGTTCCAGGTTAGTACAAACATTCCAGTCCCTTTGAAAGATACAGAAAAACCCACATGTAAATTCAGATAATAATCCATGGCAAAAAAGAAAATACTTTGTCACTCAATAAACACCGGATCGAGACAGAACTTTAAAATCCGGTATTTAAAAGTAAACTACTCTTTCCGGAAATTATATGAAATCTGATACAGGTCATCTTCCTTTTTAGTTGTAATTTTAAACCCGGAATTATAAAAAACTCCCAGCATCAGTTGATTCTGTACGAGAACTTTTGCATTAAATCCGACGACACCGCGTTTACGCGCAATATCGGTTAAAATTTCAAGAAGAATCGTACCGACCCCCTTTGCCTGCCAGTCATCACGAACCAGAAAAGAAACCTCTGCCCTTTTTGTCGCAGGATCCAGATTATATTGAGCAATACCAATAATCTGCTCCCCCCCCAAATCCTGAACCGTTGCAGCAATCGCCATATCTTTTGAAAAATCTATTGCAGTGAAATCCTGGATAAATTTGTGTGGGAATGCTTTAATCTGCTCATAAAACCTGAAAGCAATTGATTGCTCAGAAAGTGAGTAAAACATATCCCGTAACTCTTTTGCATCAGTGGGTCGAATCGGTCTGAAAAACAGTTCAGTTCCTTCCGAAAGCGTTCGCGTTGTCTCGTATTCACGTAAATACCTGAGACTTTCAACCGGCAGTTCTTTCTGATAAGGAAAAATGTAATTATGAATTTTTGCAGTTTTTAGTAACTCATTGCGAAAGTCCGGATGTGCGATTTCTGTCAGTGCAAGAACTCTCTCACGAATGCTCTTGCCAAACAAATCTGCTATGCCATATTCAGTTACCACATAATGGACATCACTGCGGGTCACTACTGTTCCGGCACCCTCAGAAAGTGATGGAACAATTCGTGAAACTGAACCGTTTTTAGCTTTTGAAGGCAGTGCGATTATGGATTTCCCATCTTTTGCTCTTGCAGCACCTCTGGTAAAATCAGCCTGTCCGCCTACCCCGCTGAAAAATTCATACCCAATTGAGTCAGAACATACCTGACCCGTTATGTCCACTTCCAGAGCTGAATTTACAGAAACCATTTTGTGATTTTGACTTATAATAAAAAGGTCGTTCACATATTCCGATGGGCGGAAATCAAAAAGAGGATTACCATTTATGTAGTCATACAGTTTTTTTGATCCTGCACAGGAACTTGCAACTATTTTTCCCCTGTTCAGTCCTTTTCTTCTTCCTGTAATTACACCATTTTCAATAAGCGGAATAATACCGTCAGAAAAGAATTCAGTGTGAACACCAATATCCTTTTTATTGTCAAGATATCTGAAAACAGCCTGTGGGATAGCTCCAATTCCAAATTCAACAGTAGAACCATCATCAATCAATGAAGCAACATTCCTTGCAATTGCATCACATACAGGGTCGTCAGTATTAAACGAATACTCCAGAATCGGTCTGTCACTTTCGACAATCGCATCTACCATCTCTATTGGTATTGATGAATCACCTGATGTAATCGGCATGTTTTTATTTACTTCTGCTATTACTGCAAGACTGTTTTCAACAGCAGATTTAACAATATCAACAGAAATACCCAGACTTAACTGACCATTATTGTCCGGAGGGCTTGTCTGTATCAAAACCGTATGTAGTGGTATTTTGCCACTTTTAAAAAGAGAAGGTATTTCGGACATGGATACAGGAATATAATCACCATGCCTTTGATTGATACCCTCACGTATTGATTGAGAGATAAAAAAGCTGCATACTCTGAATTTTTTACTGAACTTTTCGTTAATGTAAGGAGCAGGTCCCAGAGGAAGCAGAGTATAAATCTCGGCATCAAATATTTCTGTTTCCTCACTTACAAGCTCTTCAATAAGAGTTTGTGGTTGAGCACAACCGGTACTTATCAGAATACGCGCTCCCGACTTGATCAAACGCACAGCCTGCTGTGCGTTAGTCAGCTTGCTGTCATATAATTCTTTCCAGGCAGTCATTTATTGGTCTCCTTGCTAATGATAATACGTGCATCAACAACATGGGCACCGTCACCCTCTGGTCCAACCATTAATGGATTAATGTCAATTTCTGTAATTTCAGGAAAATCCATTACCAACTGCGACATTCTCTGGAGATTTATAACTATAGCCATAATATCTACCGGTTTTTGTCCGCGAGCACCAGTAAGCAATTTATATGATTTTGTACTCTGTATCATTTTCATTGCTTCTTCAACTGTAATCGGAGCAAGTCCAAAACTGACATCTTTTAAAACTTCGACAAAAATACCCCCTAATCCAAACATCAAAACCGGACCGAACTGCGGATCCTTGCTCATTCCTAAAATTACTTCTCTGTTAGCGGGAACCATTTTTTCCAAAAGAACCCCACGGAGATCTGCGTCCGGCATTTTTCTCTTTACACGAAGCATCATAAGTTCAAAAGCATCCTCGACCTGACCTCTGTTGTGAAGCCCAATTTTCACTCCACCAACATCAGATTTATGAAGAATATCAGGGCTGGATATTTTCATGGCTACAGGATATCCAAGCTCATCGGCAAACCTCGTAGCCTCATCAACCGATATTGCCAAAGCTCCTGGTGGAACATCGAAATTATATGCTTTCATGATCGCCTTGGCATCGACCTCACCTATTTCATACAATTCACGCGAACGGTATGCTTTTATGATCTTTATTACCGGGTATTTATTTACAGCAAACCTTTCCACAACCCTTAATGGCCTTCTCTTATACCTGCTGTATTTAACCATCTCCAGCATTGCTTTTGCAGCCCTTTCCGGTACGGGATACTGTGGAATTTTGTTTTCTCTTAAAAGATTTACTCCTTTTGCAATGATATCTGCGCCAATAAAGCAGGTAAATATCGGTTTATTATATTTTTTTGACAAACCAATAACCCTTTTTGCCACATCCTGATCATCAGTCATTTTTTGTGGTGTAAGTATTACTATTACACTGTCAACAGAATTTGAAAGCATCAGCAATTCCATTGCCTTTTCATATAATTCACCTGAAGCATCCCCAAGTACATCAACGGGATTATGCACCGATGCAGCCGCAGGAAGTATATCGAGAAGTTTCTGTGTAGTATCTGTATCAAGCTGTGCCATCTTTAATCCTGAAAGTTCAAGTGCATCCGACATCATTATCCCCGGCCCCCCAGCATTGGTAACAACAGCAACCCTGTCTCCTTCAGGAAGTGGTTGATAGGCAAACGCCATCGCAATATCGAAAAGCTGCTCAATTGATTCTGCCCGTATTACTCCTGTACGTTCAAAAGCTGAAGCATAAGCAGAATCAGCACCTGCAAGACTTCCAGTGTGTGATGATGCCGCTTTAGCTCCGGCTTTCGTCCGCCCTGCCTTGACAATGACAATAGGCTTGACTTTCCCTGCTACTTCGGCAACTCTCATAAAATCCTGACCACGAGAAATGTTTTCGAGATATGCACAAATTACCTTTGTATTTTCATCATTTTTCAGATTTTCAAGAAAATCAACTTCGTCAAGCAAAGCCTTGTTGCCAATTGAGGCCAATACAGAAAAACCCATTTTACCGTTCGCAGCAATATCCTGAACACCTGTTAAAAGAGCACCTGATTGTGAAATCAATGCAATTGCACCTGGAACACCAATACTCTGTCCAAATGAGGCATTCAATTTATTCCACGGACTCAATAAACCCAAACAGTTCGGTCCTACAAGTGCGATGTCATTATCTCTTGCAATATTAACCATCTCCTGTTGAAGCTTCCTGCCTTCCTCACCAGTTTCACCAAAACCAGCAGTAATTACAATAACAGCTTTTATACCTTTTTCAACACATTCATGAAGTAGAGGTATCACAAGATCACGCTTTATAACAAAAATTGCAAGGTCAATTTTACCAGGAATCTCGTTTAACTTTTTGAAACACTTTTTACCCAGTATTTCATTAGCAACAGGATTAATCGGATAAATTTCACCTTCAAACTGATCATTAATCAAATTATGAAGAATTTCATAACCAACTTTGCCAGGAGTCGCAGACGCCCCGACAACCGCCACAGATTTTGGTCTTAGCAGCTGCTCAAAACTCATGATCACCCCTCTTAATTAAGAGTTCATTTTACAATACCAAATTATGAACAGTAACATTCGGAAATTTTTATCTATGCGAAACTGACATCCCCCCTGTGATCCAGAGGTTCTGTTTCTTTGAGGAGATCCCTGTATTGCACCAAAAATGGTAACGTTAAAACTATTTAATCTACAAGACAGTTCTGAATTAAGGAAAAATCATTTCCCCATATCAATAGAATCTATTAATATATATTATGCAACCGTGAGAGTTTGTTTCAGTATTAGATGATTGATGATGAAATCCGGTGAGATATGGTTTATTTCACAACCAAACGAATTTTAATATATTTTAACTTTGGTTCAACTCGAGTAACCATCAGTACCACTCTGAAAATTTTGTTAAAAGAAACATTTACCGGGTTGCAAACACAATTTCAAGATTTTTTAAACAAAACGAAGCAATATCATGTACCAGGAAGTTAAACATTTTATTTCAAAACTCATACCCAAAAAAATCTTATTTCGGTATGAATATCCATTCCGATATCTGTACTATCTGCGTTATACAGGCAATTGTTTTCAATGTAACATCTGTCATAAAACGATTCGATCTTTTATAAAAATCAACAATGATAATCGACTTTGCCCACGATGCGGCAGTTTTCAAAGAATCAGAAGGCTTTGGCAAATTCTGAATAACGATAAATTACTAAAGGATAATTACAGAATTCTGGATTTTTCCCCTTCACGAAGTATATACCGGGTAATGAAAAAAGGGAACTATTCTTATTTCAGCTCCGATTTATCAGGTGATTTTTTATCTGATATTTCCTATGATATCAAACATATCGGGTCGGTAAGTGAGTGTTTTGATTTAATTATTTGTTATCATATTCTTGAACATATAGATTATGATATCATGGCAATGAAAGAACTTTGGAGAGTTCTAAAAAAAAACAGATACTGCCTGATTCAAACACCATTTAAAGACGGTGATATTTTTGAAGACGATACTATAAAAACACCTGAAGAACGGAAACATTTTTTTGGTCAATCGGATCATGTCAGAATATATTCAATTAATGGTCTTAAAAACAGACTCAAGAATGTCGGGTTCAAAGTCGAGATAAGGAATTTCACAGAAAAGTTCGACAATTTTTATGGATTTAGTGAAAATGAAACTGTATTAATATGCCACAAACCCAAATAGCTAACTTTAAAGAAATTGAGAATTAAAAAACAGCATCCTATCCGACAAATAAAACCCATTTGCTTACCATTCAAGTACTATAAAAAAAGGTGGACATTTAATAAAAATGTCCACCTCATGATTTTATTTACTTGCTTTCTGGCTATTATCTACAACAAAAACCAATAATAGTCAAATTTGTTTGCACGTTTTTATTCGTGCCGGGCATTATCAATCCAGATAAAGATCTGTAATATTACTTACGATATCAGCTTGTTCTTTATAGCTTGTATACCAGTCAAAATAGATCTTCTGTTTTATTTGCTGTTTAAGGTTCTCTTCAATTCTTTTAACATCAGGAGAATCCCACACAACTGGATCTACACTGTTTTTCCAGATAGTCTTAACAATATAAAAATCATCCCTATATTCAATAATACCGGATATTTTACCTTCAGGAAGTGATGCAGCAGCAGTTGCAATTTTTGAGTTATATCCGATACCAGGAATGTAACTTGAAATTGCAGTAGAATCAATTTTCCCGTAAACATATACCGAATCATCATTCTTCAAATCAGCTTTTGATGAATCCTGATCTGCTTTTTCAGAAACACCTTCTTCTATCACCTGAGTTTTTTTCATGGAATTTAGCATATCAACCAGAGATGATTCCTGACCTGATTTCTGCAATAAACTTTTTGCAAACTTTTGAGCATCAGATTTTTTTAGAGTTACCTGAAGTTCTTTGATAATACGAGGTCGAACAACATCTAAAGGCATTGTTCCTTTATCTATTGTGCGTTTGACAGAAAGCAGATAAAAACCATCAGTGTTTTCAAGTCTTTCCGAAACATTATCTTTATCTTCACTAAATGCAAACTGTCCTGCACCAGTAAGATATCCTATACCAGGTAACGGATCACCTTTTTTAAAGAAATCAGTTGAATCAAACTCTATTCCCTCTTTCCCCTTTACAGCTTTTGTCAATCCGTTTTTCAGGATTTCATTTCTTAAGCTATCACACTTTTCTGAAAGCATATCAAGAGTTTCAATAGTAGGAGAAATTTTTCTCAGTATGTGACGAGCCTTAACCTTGATTTCGCCATTTTCCTCTTTTTTGTCTTCAACCAATATTATATGATATCCGAACTGAGTTTTTACCGGTTCTGAAATTTCTCCGGTATCCATTGAAAACGCAACAGAATCAAACTCCGGAACCATCCTTCCTCTGGAAAACCACCCCAGATCACCTCCACTGGCAGCACTTCCCGGATCGTCCGATTCAAATTTTGCTTCTTCTCCAAATGCTTCAGCCAATGGTAATTCTGAAGATTTGATACGCTGTTTCAGGTCATTCAATTCCTGTTTATATATTTGACGATCCTTTTCAGTAACTTTTTTAGGAATTTTCACATAATAAACCTGAACCTGTTGCTCATTGGTTTTGAAAGAATCCTGATTTGCTTTATAATATTCATTAATCATCTGATCTGTAATTTCAGATGAATCAACCTGAAACTTGTCTGATTTAACCTGAATATATTCAAAAGAAACTTTCTGATTATCAATAAAATACTGGTGTTCAATTTCGGACCTGCTTGGAAATGCACCCGCCGTTAACAGATTTTCGAGTTTTTGAACCGGGATAATCATCTCTCTTGTGTATTGCTCAATATTAACCAGCCAGGGATAATAATCATAATTATCGGGGTTATTTAAAAATTCGACATATTTAGTAGTATCAAAGACGCCATCAGTTAAAAATATAGATGCTGTATCTATACCTGGCATAGGGTTTCTTTTGATGTATTCAAAGACCTCTTCAGCTGAAGCACCGATTTTCATCTTTTTCAAGACATTCTGCAACAGAATTCTGCTAACTTCTCTTTCCCATACCCGTTGTGGAACCATTCGATACTCATTGGGAGGTATTTCAGAATTTCCCTGTCCGAGATTCTGTCTTTCCTGTGTAACCTGCTGATCGAAATAGGATAAAGGTATCTCTTTCCCATCAACCTTTCCTGCATAATTAATCCGTTCTTTTCCACCAGCAATATTCATCCCCCAGTCCAGAAATATTGTGCCTCCAATAAATGTTATAATAATAACTAACATGATAACGGGAGCTAATTCCCTCATCTTATTAATCATACTCTCTCCCTTAAATGTACAGATATGATATTTATTACTGTTTTGCAGGTTATCTGCATTACCTGAAGCTTACTTGATGTAAACAATATATGGCTGTCTTCCATATATAGCAGACAGCCAGTCATGCGAAAATAACCTTGTAAAAATCTATTTTTCCAGCTTTTCAGTTTCAACAGCAGTTTTTGGCTGAAGTAACTTTTGGTATTTTATTTCATCCGAAATAATCGAATATGCAACCTTTAACTGCGGATCATCCGCAAGTTTTGCCTTATAATATATTTCATGGTCCTGACCAAATTCCCTGATCAATAGAGCCTCACGAAGATACTTTTTGACTTCATCCTCATTTTTCGTGAGTGCACTTCTGCTCTCTTTTACAAGGAGTGAATCCAGTTTTTCTGCCATAGACCTGATTTCATTAGCATCTTTATCATTCCAATCAGGCAATTCCGGATAAATCTCAACTTTCTTACCGTCAGAATCCAGCGAATCTTTAATACCTGCACTTAACTTGAATTCATCAAACCTTATCTGTGCCAGGCTGTTATAAGTAAATTTAATGGAATCAAGATATGTAAAAAAATCGTTCATGATCGTTTCATCAAGTTCAAAATTCCCATCAACTTTCACTTTTCTTTTCTTTAGTTTGGGATATTCATGGTTTGCAAACTGAAAAAAAGCATCTTTTCCGAAAATTGCACGTACCGGCAAACTTATATATTGAATATCAACAACAGAATCCGGAATTATGCCTCCACCACCAAATACGACCCTGCCGTTTTTAGTTTTATACTCAACAGTATCAATTTTTGAATCTGTATCTTTTGTCCCGTTATTATCCTTATTATCTGCTCCACTGTCTTCTTCCATATCCTCCTCTTCATCAGGATTTTCCTTATTGCGGAAAGAGTTTTCGGGACGATTAATACAACGACCTGAAGGAGTATAATAAAATGCCGTGGTCAGTTTCAAATGATGAGTTTTGTCTCCCAGCGGTAAAATACTTTGAACAGATCCCTTACCGAAAGTAGTATCACCAACTATTATCCCTCTGTCCCAGTCCTGTATTGCACCGGATACAATCTCGGATGCACTTGCACTTGCATAATCTACCAGAACTGCCAAAGGAATATCTTCTGGTAACACCGGTTGAGATGCAGAATAAAATTCTTTATTCTGTCCTCTAATTCTCCCACGGGTAGAAACTACCAGAGATTTTCTTGGCAAAAACTTTTCGGCAACCTCAATTGCCTGAGGAAGAAGTCCTCCCGGATTGTGTCTCAAATCAAAAACCAACCCTTTTAAATCATTTTTAGCCAACTCTTTAATGGCTCTCTCTACCTCTGATCCTGCTTCCTGAGAGAATGTCTGAAGATGTATATATCCGATCCCATTCTCAAGCATTCCGTAATAAGGAACTGATTTAATATGAATAATTTCACGTTTTATTGAATAATCAATATCTTTTGTCTCACCTTTTCTTTTGATAGTTATTTCAACCGGTGTCCCGGGTTCTCCCCTCAGTTTACTGACAGCTTTGTCAATAGTGATTCCCTTTGTAGATTTTCCGTCAATTTTAATAATCTGATCCCCGGACTGTATACCAGCTCTCGATGCAGGTGTACCAGCTATGGGAGTCATTACAGTTAATACTTTATCCCGAATTGAAATCTGGATTCCCAATCCTCCGAATTTACCTTCTGTATGAATTTTCAGTTCCTCATACTGCTTTGCCTCAAAATAACTTGTATGTGGATCAAGAGTTTCCAGCATTCCCTTTATTGCATTATCAATCAGATTTTTTGAAGGCATCTCTTCAACATAATTCTGATGAATTTTAGTCGCGACATTGTCTAATCTGATAATATCAGCATAAAAACTGTCTCCATCTGCTTTCGTTGCATCTACGACAAGTCCGGTAATTAAAAGTATCATGATTCCAATACCGGCAAATGGTACGTTTTTCACAAAAGTAAGGTTCTTTCTTTTAGTCTGCCTGTCCATTACATCTCCTGCTTGTCTTAACACTTTAACTGCACGTAAGTGAATCTTTCACCTTACCTTTACAATTAAAAGAATTCTGAAAAATTGAAACTTACAATTTATTAAAAATATATCAGTAGCAATAATGATTCCTCTATTTTATCCAATATATTCATTAATTCTCATATTTTTTTCGATTTCTTCCCTGATATGCCCTGTCAGTTCACTTATTGGCAAATTTCCATCAAGAACCTTAATACGCTTAGGATCCATTAATGCCAGTTTTCTGTATCCCTCCCTGATTTTACCAAAAAACTCTTTCCCTCCAAGTTCTATACGGTCTTTTTTCCTTTTCATTCTCTCGATCCGTTTAAAAGAAAGCTCCACGTCCAGATCTATTACAAAACTCAAATCAGGTATCAAACCACAAGTAGCAAAACTGTTCATCTGTTTTAAAAAATCAATCTCTATATTCCTTCCAAAACCCTGATATGCAAAAGTCGCCTCTTGAAATCTATCGCAGATTACAATGTTACCTTTTTGAAGAAGAGGATAAATTTTCTCACGTACATGCTGTGCCCTGGCAGCCAGATACAGAAGCAATTCACACTCATTTACCATCTCCCCATGTTCTTCACTAATAAGAATCTGTCTAATTTTTTCTGAAATTACAGTTCCACCAGGCTCACGTGTAACAGTAACTGGTAAGCCACGAGATTCAAGCCACTGCACAGTCTCTTTTACCTGAGTACTTTTCCCGCAACCGTCTATACCTTCAAATGTGAAAAACAAGCCTCTGCTCATATACTTCCACAACACTTTTTATACTTTTTCCCGCTACCGCACGGACATGGTTCATTACGTCCAACCTGTACAGCAGTCTTTACCAGAGGCTGATTTCCAGAAGTCCCTTTGTTTGTTACGATATTGGGCTGAAATGAATTTTTTGGCTGAGTTCCTGCTGTCTGGTTTTCTGTGGAGAAAAGATTGAAGTCACTATGAACAGTTTTTGAATGATCTATACTTCGACTTCTTTGTTGTTCAACACGCTCAAGCCTGAAGATAAAACTCGAAATTTCATGTGCAATATTACTGCGAAGCTCTTCAAACAGTTTCAATCCTTCACGCTGATATTCAAACAATGGATTTTTCTGTCCAAAAGCCCGATACTGTACCCCGCCCTTAAGGTGATCCATTTCGTAAAGATGATCTTTCCATAAATTATCAATCACCATAAGAAATACATTGCGTTCGAATTGCCGCATGACATCTTCACCAAACCGATTTTCCTTCTCCTCATACCGTTCCTTAATCTCTTTCCATATCTCATCACAAATCGTATCCTGAGTTATGGCAGATAACTGATCTTCATCAAAACGATATGTCACACCAAAAACAGTCTGAATCTCACCATATAGACCTTGAAAATCCCAGTTATCCGGAAGTTTATCTGATGTATACTTCATAATGATATCCGATAAACAAGCATCAATCTGATCCAGTATTTCTTCCTTGAGATCTTCTCCCCGAAGGATTCTCTGCCGCAATCCGTAAATCTCTGTTCTCTGAAAATTCATTACATCGTCATACTCTTTAAGATGTTTTCTTATTTCAAAATTGCGCCCCTCAACACGTTTTTGAGCATTCCCTATAGATCTGGACACCAATGGATGAGAAATTACCTCCCCTTCCTGTGCCCCTAGCCTGTCCATTATTGCAGCAATACGCTCTGAACCGAAAATTCGCATTAAATCATCATCAAGAGACAGATAAAACTTTGAAAATCCAGGATCTCCCTGCCTCCCCGCCCTGCCACGCAACTGATTATCAATCCGGCGACTTTCATGACGCTCTGTACCAATAATATGAAGTCCTCCAAGCTCAACAACTTTCTTATGCTCCTCTTGCGTCTGCTCATAAAGCTTTGAAAACCTTTTGCGTTTTTCTTCCAGTGTAATACTGTTTACATCAATTTCATCTTTTATGAGTTCATGATTGGCCATCGCCTCAAAGTTACCCCCAAGAACTATATCGGTACCACGACCAGCCATATTTGTAGCAATGGTAACAGAACCCAAACGCCCAGCCTGAGAAATAATTGCAGCTTCTTTTGCATGATGTTTTGCATTGAGTACCTCGTGCTTAATCCCGGCCCTCTGAAGCAAATTGCTTAGATGTTCAGATTTTTCAATCGATGTAGTACCTACAAGACAGGGTTTACCCTCTTTCTGAAACTGCTCAATATCTTTTACTACAGCATCATATTTTTCACGTTGGGTTTTATATATTTCATCCTGACTATCGACCCTTTTCAGCGGTCTGTTTGTTGGAATGGTAACTACATCCAGCTTATAAATTTCATGAAACTCCCCGGCTTCAGTTGCAGCAGTACCTGTCATGCCAGCTACCTTTTTATACATTTTGAAGAAATTTTGAAAAGTGATTGTAGCCAGAGTCTGATTTTCACCGGCAACTTTAACTCCTTCTTTAGCCTCCAGAGCCTGGTGAAGTCCCTCACTGTATCGCCTTCCATGAAGAATTCGACCAGTAAATTCATCAACAATAAGAATCTGCCCATCCTGCACTACATAATCAACATCACACTCATATAATGAATATGCTTTTAACAATTGACTTACAGAGTGTATCCTTTCAGATCTCTCAGCATAGAATCTGTGAGCTTCTTCCCGTTTAAGTGATTTTTCTTCCTGAGCCAAAGATGAATCATTATCAATTTTTCCAATTATCTCTGCAAGATCAGGTACAATAAAAAACTCCGGATTATCGCCACTAATTGAAGCACGTCCCTTTTCTGTAAGTTCAGCACTATGACCGGATTCATCAATTGTATAAAAAAGCTCCTCCTCAATTTCATGCAGTTTTTTATCACGCAGGTAATCAGTTTCAACTGTTTTCATGTTTTTTGCAACTCCTGGCTCTTTCAGTAACTTTGCAAGTCGTTTGTTTTTAGGATCACCACGTTGTGCAATCAACAACTTCAAACCGCATTGATACTCTTTGCCTTCCTGTTGCAACAGTTCCTCGGCTTCAGCAACGACTTTCTGAACCAGCTTGTTTTGTAAACTAACCAGTCTGGCAACTCTTGGTTTAAGCTCTTCGTACTCCTTATTCGAACGAGTTACCTGGCCTGAAATAATTAAAGGCGTCCTGGCCTCATCGACCAAAATATTATCGACTTCATCAATGATCGCAAAATTCAGCTCCCGTTGAACACAATGTTCGGGAGATGTGGCCATATTATCCCGAAGATAATCAAAACCGAATTCGTTATTTGTACCAAAAGTTATGTCGCATGCATAAGCATCACGACGCTCGGAACTGTTAGGTTCTGTAAGGTCAAGACATCCAACAGTAAGTCCCATAAATTTAAAGATTTTACCCATCCATTCACTGTCACGGCGGGCTAAATAATCATTAACTGTAATTACGTGCACGCCCTTTCCTGAAAGAGCATTAAGATAAGCAGCCATTGCAGCAACCTGCGTTTTACCTTCCCCGGTTTTCATCTCGGCAATTTTTCCCTGGTGAAGCACAATCGCACCAATAACCTGCACATCAAAATGTGCCATAAATGGAATCTCTTTATTAAGATAATTGTCAAAAACCATTTTCCTTTCACCAAGAACCCTGTGAGTCGCTTCCCTGAATACAGAGAACGCCTCAGGCATTATATCATCCAGTGTAGCGCCCTCGGTTATCCGCTTTTTAAACTCACCAGTTTTTGCACGCAACTGATCATCATCAAGCTTACCGACCTGCTCACGCCAATTGTTTACAAGCTCCAGAACAGGATAAAGCTTTTTAATATCACGTTCCTGTTTTGAACCAAAAAGAAATCCTAAAATATCAAGTAATGTCATGTCGATTCGGCCTTTTCTATATGAAAGCTCCTGAACTTTATTTCTGTCAGGATATCCATCTCAAAAATACTGTTTATTGTTTCAATCAATTCTTTTCTAAGCTGTTCTTTTTTGATTTCTCCCAACTCTTTAACTCTTAAGACATTTTTAACTATTGTTTGAATGTCATTTTTTCTTATTATAATCTCCGGACCCATTATTTGATTTTCGTACCACATCTCGAATTCAAGATTTAATCTGATATCAGGTCTATTGCTGATAATACAATCAGAAACCTTTATTTTTTGAAAAAAAATCGGATTCTCAACAGAATCCTTCAAATCTGATTCACCAGAATTCATAAAATCGTTATTGAAAGATTCCTCTAATGACAGATTCAGTTTTGGCAACTGATCCGATTTTCCAGTTTTTTCTGATAAAAAAACGTCTGAAAAATAATCCCTGTTGTTTAAAAATATAATAATTGCAAAAACAATAGCCGCGATACCTTGAATATATAGAATTTTTCTTGGCACTTTATGTGTTCTTTATATAATAAATGAAAAAATATACAGTCAGTTCCTACTGAATAAGTACTCCAACAAAGACCTGGATATAATGAAAACCACAGTTACTTAATACAACAATTCATTAACTCGAGTCTATTTGCAAAATTGCATCTGACTCTCTCGATAACCCATCATTTGATGAGTGCACTGTCACCCAGTAAGAAATTACACTTTCTGCAACGAGCTCCAGGCATATTTGAGAAGATAATAAGATAATTAACTTGGCAACTATTTTTGAGAAATAATTAGAAAGTAAACTCTGCATCACACCTGTCTGCACGACAAGGTGGTATTTTAAGCCCACCAACCGGCTCAAATTCTCAGTTAATAGCCTCCAGGAACATTTAATATAAATAAAATAATCTGCTAATTAAAATCTTAAATTTAATGGAGATTATAATTACCACCAGTTTCTCTCCATTACGGTTCTGGCAAAAAAAACCAGCGTGAAATATTAAATTTATAAAATACCCTGGCAATTCCAGATTCTGTTACACCAGTATCCGTTGTGCAGCTTACATAAAATCTTCCGATTAAGGTATTAAATATACGATATTGCATATACATTTAGTGTCTATTATGAATTTTTTTGACGTTATCATTAATCAGAACTATATCAAGATATTATCAGGCAGTCACAAATCTGTCTAATGATACCCAAAGAAACCCAGATGCAGGAACCGCTACTATCTGGTTTTTAATTTTCGCTTCCCCTGCAAACCTGGAATTACGTATATTTTCATATACAGGTTTCGACAATGGTAAATTATAACCAGGGGTAATGGTGAAAGCTATTCTTGACAGGGCAAGAGAAATTATTGAAGCTGAATCAAAAGCACTGATGAATATCCCGCTGGGATACAGTTTTGAAGAAGCTGTTGACATTTTACTTAACTGCAAAGGAAAAATTATCACTACCGGTATGGGCAAAGCAGGTAATATTGCCAAGAAAATTGCCGGTACATTGTGCTCTACAGGAACTCCGGCATCATTTCTTCACCCAGGTGAAGCAGCGCATGGTGACCTTGGACTTTTGGCAGAAGGTGATGTCATCATAGCGTTTTCTACAAGCGGAAAAACCAGAGAAGTAATAGAAATGCTCGAACTGGCTTACCATTTCGGAATTGATAAAATTATAAGCATAACATCTCACCCGGATTCAACAATAAGGACCTTAAGCAATATTGTGATTAATATGGGTGAAATAAAAGAGCCGTGTTTGCTCGGGTTAACTCCCACTGCCAGCACGACTGTAATGCTGGCCATAGGTGATGCACTCTCTTTGATTCTTATGGAGAAAAAACAGTTTACACGAGACCAGTATGGTCTCAGACACCATGGCGGCTATCTCGGACAAAAAGCACGCCAGAATTCTGCATTACTCAAACAAAATGCAGAATTCTGATTCTTGTCACCCATAATAATTTGAAAGGACTTTCAGTGAAAGAAAAATGCGATTTCCTGATTATAGGAAGTGGAATCGCTGGCCTTACTTATGCAATCCAGGCATCCCGATATGGCTCTGTGATTCTGATTACAAAAAAACAGGACACAGATTCTAACACTAATTACGCACAAGGTGGTATTGCATGTGTACTCGACTCAAATGATAATTTTCAAAGCCATATAAATGACACTCTCATAACCGGAAAAGGACTCTGTAATAAAAACGCTGTATCCATACTTGTTGAAGAAGGACCGGAAAGAATTAAAGAGTTACTTGACTGGGGTGTAGTATTTTCAAAATCTGCAAAAAAAACCAACCCATTCAGTCTCCATCTTGGAAAAGAAGGTGGGCATTCACTCAACAGAATTGTACATGCTGATGACCTGACTGGAAAAATGGTTGAGGAACGTTTACTTAAAAAAATACGCACTATTAAAAACATAAAAATTTATGAACATCATTTTGCAATAGATCTGATTACAAATCACCATATCTCAAAAAGAAAAAAATCACAGACATGTTGTTATGGAGCTTATGTTCTCGATACTGTTTGCAGTACCATAAACCCGATAATATCCAGAATCACCTGTCTGGCAAGTGGTGGAGCAGGTAAAGTATATCTTCATACAACCAACCCTGATATAGCTACAGGTGATGGAATTGCAATGGCTTTCAGAGCAGGCGCAACCATAGCAAATATGGAGTTTATTCAGTTCCATCCCACAACTCTTTACCATCCTGATGCTAATTCATTTCTTATTTCTGAAGCTTTAAGGGGGTTTGGCGCAATTCTGAAAGATCTTGACGGGAACGAATTCATGGATAAATACCATTCGTCAAAATCACTGGCTCCAAGAGATATCGTTGCCAGGGCTATCGATAACGAAATGAAAATTTCTGGTAAAAACCATGTTTGTCTGGATATCAGACATGTTTCAGCATCCCAGGTAAGAAAACATTTTCCAAACATTTACTCCAGATGTAAAGAATATGGAATTGATATCACAAAAGAGCTCATTCCTGTTGTTCCAGCCGCACACTATCTGTGCGGTGGTATTCAGGTAGATATCAATGGAAACTCAAGTATCAAAAATCTGTATGCATGCGGTGAAGTCTCCTGTACAGGCGTTCACGGTGCTAACAGATTAGCTTCAAATTCTCTTCTTGAAGCTCTTGTATTTGGCCGTCGTGCAGCAATGAATTGTGGAGCAAGAATAAAAAATATTCCAATGATTAATCCCATGCTTATACCTGAATGGGATGACAGTATAACAACCGACAATGAGGAATGGATTTTATTGGCTCACGATTTCAAGGAGATACAATCTGTGATGTGGGATTATGTTGGAATTGTACGTTCAAATCTGCGGCTTAACCGTGCCTTGAGACGAATCTGCCTGCTTGAAAAAGAGATAGAAAATTTTTACCGGCGTACCCGTATCACAGTTCCTCTTCTTGAATTGCGTAATATTGTAACAACCGCCAAACTTATTATCAATTCTGCCCTTAAACGCAAAGAAAGCAGGGGACTTCATTATACAACGGATTATCCCGAAACAAATAACCGTTACTGGAAACACGATACAATCATTTCTAATCGACTGCACAAATGAATTATTGGCACTTTTTAATAATAACTCTCTGCTTTTTATCTGCCGGCCTGACAATTTACCGTTATTCACGTTTTTCATTAACAAATGGGCAAAAAATTGCCCTCGTGTCTCTTAGAATACTCCTGATAATCTCAGTTTTTATTTCTTTCCTGGAACCAGTATTGTGGTTTGAACGGCTACTTTCTCCAGATTCAACCATTTCTGTTTTAGTGGATGCATCACAGAGTATGAACCTTTTTTCTCCAGATTCAAATATAATCCCGCTCCTGGAAAAGCTCAACTCTTCAGATTCCTCTTACCCAAAGCAAAAAAACAGATTCAAATTTTATCTTTTCGGTGATTCATTACGTGAAATTTCGAATCCTTCCGACATCAGCTTTTTGGATAAAAAAAGCTTCTTCCCTTTCAGTCTTAACGATCCCGAAATTAAATTTTCATCAAAAATACTTCTAATTACAGATGGTAACTGGTCCAATAATTCAATTCCCCATGATGTTTTATCTGATAAGAATGTTTATTACCATAATTTAAGCTCATTTTTCCCACACCCATACCTGAAAACCAGCTTTTTGACAAAAATTAATTCTGTTGCAGCCAATTCCGATTTTAAAATAGAGTCAAAATTGGAAGCAAGAACTCAAAAAAAAAGCAAGTGCACAATAAATCTCTACAACAAAAATGCTCTTATTTACAATGATGAATTTTTAATTGATTCCGGTACTTCATATCAAACTGTTTCAATACCAGTTTCGGGTCTTGAATCAGGAAAGCATATCCTGAGAATTGAGGCTGTACTTGATACAGATTCTCTGCATTCAGTTGACTATGCCATGTATCCAACAATTCCACATTCTTTTAAATATGCCCTGATATCTGACGGACCATCACTAAATCAACGTTTTATAAAATTAGCCGTTTCAAGAGAAAAAGATTTTGATGAAGTCAGTTTAAAAAACAGTACTGCCGATGTAATATTTTTTCTTTCATGGAATTCCAAGTTTAAAAAAGAGATTCAGAAATTAAATAAAAACGGCATGCTGGTATTTGCCTCCACTCTCCCAAGTACATCATATTTCAGACCCTCAAAAAATATTTCATATATTAAACACATTACAGGAAGCAGATATTTCAATAATCTTAATACCAGTCTTCTACCCCCGCCTTCACAAATATTTCTTCCTGAAAATATTACTTCTGTTTCGCCCTTATTATCCATAGCTCACGATTCAGATACATCAAGCGTTATCTTTACCGGAAACTTCTCAAGTCATTCATTGCTTGCACTAGCAGTATCAGATTTCTGGAAATGGGATTTCTGGCCTGTATCTCACGAAAACACTGGAGAAGAATCCGTTTTGTTTTCCGAGCTTTTTATTGCAGTACTCAAGGATATACTTATAAAACAATCGTTTTCAGATCAATACACAGCTTACCCGACCTCTCCTGTAATCGAAAATGATTCCATGCGATTTTTTATTTCGCTGCCTTCAGATATTGATCCGATAAACACCGACTCTGTTGATATCTCATTTACCATAGCTAATAAAACTATTGGTTCCCTGATTGATACCACTTTCAGAAAAAAAATATCCGGTTTGTCCAACCAGACCATAACTCTTGCAGGTGTTTCGAGTGGTAATTATTTATACAAAACGGTTTTAAAATCAAAAAAACAGAACTTCGAATACAGTGATACTCTGTTTGTAAAACGTGATAATCGGGAACTGATGATAAACGGGCAGAACAACTCATTGTTGAAGGAAATCGGTCATTCAGTAACCATTACTGACACTCTGTTTAAACACAATAAAGAACAGATAAATGAAGTAACAGTTACAGAGCATTTCAGTATCACACGATCATGGTATTTGTTATCTGTCATATTACTGCTTATACTTTGTGAATTAATACTCAGACATAGGTTCAAGCTGGATTAATGCAGGTATTATTCGTACACTGAAACAATATTATAAGATTTCATTTTAAGGTAAAGTGTCTTTGCATTTATTTCCAAAAGTTTTGCAGCTTTTCCCTTGTGCCCGTTTACAAGGCCCAACACTTTTATTATATGTTTTCTTTCCATCTCTTTTAATGACAGACATTCATTATCAGCCGACCGGATCAACTGTGATTTAGAGGGCATCTCTTCGGGTACCCTGTTTACCTTTAGAAACGACAGGTCTTCTGCTGTAACAATACGTTCAGAAGTGAGTATACAAGTTCGCTCAATAACATTTTTCAATTCACGGACATTTCCGCACCAGTCATACTTTTTCAGCAGTTCCATAGCCTCTTTGCTGAATTCTTTCTGAAACCCGTGCATAGCAATGAAATTATCAACCAGAAGCGGGATGTCATCTATTCTTTTTTTTAAAGGTGGTACAATAACAGACAATACGTTCAGACGGTAAAACAGATCTGCACGAAACTGGTTTTTATGGACCAGAACTTCCAGAGGCTGATTTGTTGCACAGATAATCCGGACATTTAACAAAAGATCTTTAGTACCTCCGACACGCCTGATTTCTCCTGTTTCCAGAAACCGTAACAGTTTTGCCTGAAAATGGATTGGTATTTCTCCAATTTCATCAAGAAACAAGGTACCACCATCAGCGATTTCAGCGAGTCCACGCTTCTGTGATTTTGCATCGGTAAAAGCTCCTTTTTCATATCCGAACAACTCACTTTCAAGTAGTGTTTCAGAAAAAGAAGCACAGTTAATGGCAATAAACGGTTTATTACTGCGGTTGCTCTGTTCGTGGATGGATCGTGCAACAAGTTCTTTACCAGTACCACTTTCTCCAAGGATCAGTACAGTAGACTGCGTTGGAGCAACACGCGAAATTATTCTTTGGAGCTCAAGCATCACCTTGCTTTTTCCAATAAGTTTTCCTCCGCGCCCGCTCTTTTTCAACTCATCCCTGAGTAATTTCAAGTCCAACTGTGACCTTTGATGTTCAATTGCACGTTCTATCTGGATAAGGAGTTCATTAAGTGAATAAGGTTTTCTGACATATTCAAAAGCACCCAGTTTCATACTGGAGATCGCACTTTCGAGTGTAGCATTACCGGTAAGAATGATTACTTCAGAAGGAATCTTTTCCTGCTTCATGGTCCTGAGTACTTCAAGTCCATCTGTATGAGGCATAACTATGTCGAGAAGAACGATGTGAAAAAAATCTTCGCGAAGTTTTGATAGAGCAGAATCTCCGTCGGCAACAGCTTCAACTACATATCCCACTCGTGTTAATTCATTACTTAGCAGAAGACGTAATGAAGCCTCATCATCCACAACAAGAATTTTTCCTTTACTCATTGTTCAAGCAGCTCCGTTTCCATTTCTTTAGCTAAAGGAATTTCCAGAATAATACAGGTACCTTTTTGTGGTTCACTTGTAATATCAATTCTTCCATTGCTTTTTTCCATTATCTTATGACATATTGCCAATCCCATTCCTGTCCCATGGCCCACAATTTTTGTTGTAAAGAAAGGATCAAAAACTTTCGGTAATTTGTCGGATTCAATTCCGGGTCCATTATCACTGATTTGCAGCGCATAATACTTTGAAGGCGACCGGGATTTAACAGGGGATATCTCGACAGAAGTATTTTCCTGACAGAAATCGGTACAATTGGTCAATATATTAACAAACACCTGTTCAAGCCTGTTTGCATCAGCACAAACCCACACAGTTTCAGGTATATTATTGGTTACCGCTATACCAGCTTTTGACATTTTAGAATTTGTCAGTTTCAGGGCATCACTTATACAATCCCGGAGTATTACATTCTTTGGTAAGATTTCCCTCTCCTGTGCAAATTTCGACAAATTTTCTACAATATCCCTGCACCTTAATGCTTCTGCATTTATTATCTCAAGATACTGTTCCATCTCTTCGAACTCGATATTTTCCCTGTTTTTTATCCGGTCAGTCAAAACACTTGAAAAACCGAGAATCGCAGTCAGCGGGTTATTCATTTCGTGAGCAACACCCGAAGCAAGAGTGCCTATTGATGCTAATTGTGCAGACCGGTACAAATGTTTACGTGCAATTTTCTGTTCATCTTCCATACGCAATTTCCCGGTTATATCTTCCATTGCTATAACAACCGATAACCCCTTACCCATGCAACCGACATAAACAGCTTTCAGATTAACAGTTATTGTCTCATTTGCATCAGGCTTTACAAGCTGAAAATTACGCTGCTGAACAGAAGGTATTTCCGAGATTATAAAGGAATTAAAAAAGTCTTCCAGTATTCCATGATCTTCCTGCTTGAAAAGCGTAAAGATGGATTTGCCAATAATATCTTCCTTGGAAACATTGAATGTCTTACGAAAAAACTGATTGCAATCACTGATATTCCTTTGAGAATCGATGGAAAGATAAAGATGCGGAAAATTTTCATAAAGGCTCTCATACCTTTTTTTTGATTGAGAAAGTTCATGATGAAGTCTTCTGATCCTAAGATGAGATTTGATACGCGCCAGGAGTTCCTCTCCGGAGAACGGCTTTGTGATGTAATCATCGGCAAACTCCAGACCTGCAACTTTATCCTCATCTGCAGCTAAAGCAGTAACAAGAATTACAGGTAAAAATTCATTTCCAGAGATTGTTTTTATTCTTTTCGCAACCTTGAATCCGTTCATATCGGGCATTACAATATCCAGCAGCACCAGATCAACGCTATGGCTTTCTATAATCCTGAGAGCCTTTTGACCGCTATTGGCAATTATACTGTCGAAACCGGATTCCTCAAGCAAATTACTGATAAAAATCGAAGTATGATAATTATCATCTACAATAAGGATCTTTTCATTTTTCGAACAACACATGCAGTTTCTCCCGTAATGAATTGAGAGCTTTTGCCCTGTGACTTATAATATTTTTCTCTCCTTGTCCGATCTGAGCGAATGTTTTAGTAAACCCTTTTGGTATAAAAAGAGGATCATAACCGAATCCGCCACTACCTTCAGACCCGAATGCAATTGTACCTTCACAACAGCCTTCTGCTGTAATGTATGTATTTGTTTCAGTCTTGATTACAATGACACATCTGAAACGGGCGGAACGTTTCTTTGGAGGTACACCAGAAAGCATTTTTAGCAGTTTGTTATTATTGTCAATATCGGAATGTTCGCCTGCATATCTTGCACTTCTAACCCCTGGCTCTCCATTAAGAGCATCTACTTCCAGCCCGGAATCATCAGCAAGTGTCCAGATAGAAGTTTTTGAAAAAACCCAGTCTGCTTTTATACACGCATTCTCAAAAAATGTATTCCCAGTTTCAGGAATCTGTGGCACAGGATCCCATATGTCATGCAATGATGACAATTGAAGAGGAAAATCTTTCAGTATTTCTTCTATTTCCCCGAATTTTCCTTTGTTGGCAGTAGCTACGATTAATTGCTTCAAAAAAGACTCCCCCAGTTCATATCACTTTGCCACAATATTCACAAGTTTTCCAGGTATAACAATAATTTTCATGATCTCTTTTTCTGAAATGTAAAACTGCACTTTTTCTATGGCCAGAGCTTTTTGCTTAAGTTCTTCCTGCGAATCCTTACCAGAAGCCATAAACTCCCCCCTTAATTTTCCATTGACCTGCACAACAATAGTCTTTTGGTCTCTAACAAGTGCACTCCTGTCCACTTCCGGAAAGCTGCTTCTGAATATTGATTCTTTTTTCCCCATCAGTTCCCATAATTCTTCACTGATATGAGGAACAATCGGAGCTATTATTCTCAACAAGGACTCACATGCTTCACGTATGACTGAGGATGCAGCAGATTCACGGTATTTTCTTATCGCATTAAGCAACTCCATGGCCCTTGCAATCGCTGTATTAAACTGCCAGTTATCCTCAATAGCCTTTTTTGATCGTTCGATTAATGTATGCACGATAAAACGGAATTCCTTGTCATCTTGCGACAAGTTGCCAATGTCAACAGAAGGTGAACTTTCTATATCTGGAATAAGTGAATTAAAAGTATCCCATAAACGATTCAGAAAACGATTTACACCCTGCACACCTTCCTCACTCCAGATCTGATCACGATCCGGAGGATTATCAGCCAATACATACATACGCATAGTATCTGCGCCATATTTTTCAATAATAGTTTCGGGACTGACTACATTGAGTTTTGTTTTACTCATTTTTGTGATATCGGATTGAACCTTCTGACCACAAATGGTGCACATGCCATTCTCTACCTGGTCTTCACGAATCCATTTATCCTTTTCACAATAATAAGCAGTTTTGCATATCATTCCCTGACAGAACAGCTTTTTTACAGGTTCTTCAAATGAGATTAAACCTAAATCATGCAGGACCTGAGCAAAAAAGCGCACATAGATAAGATGCATGGTAGCATGTTCGATTCCACCAATATATGTATCAACCGGACACCAATACCCGACTGCTTTATTATCAAAAGGAGCATTTTCCTCCCTGGCAGAAGTGTACCTCAGATAATACCATGACGAATCTACAAATGTATCCATTGTATCCGGATCCCGATATGCCTTACCACCACATTGAGGACATTCGGTATTAATAAACTCTTGACACTCCTTTAACGGACTATCCCCTTGCGGTTTAAACGATACATTGCGCGGAAGACGCACAGGGAGCTCATCTTCCGGAACTGGAACCTCACCACATTTTTCACAATACACAACAGGAATGGGAGCTCCCCAGTAACGCTGCCGCGACAACAACCAGTCGCGAAGTCTGTATGTCACTGTACCCTCACCATAATTCTTTTCCTTAAGCCACGAAATTATCTCCGCCATGGCTTCTCGGTTTTTCCTGCCTGTAAACTTACCTGAGTTAACCATAATACCATCATCTGTATATGCACAATCCATATCACTGGCATTCAAGCTCATATTTTCAGGATTAATAACTACTTTCACATCAAGATTATACTTTCTTGCAAATTCAAAATCGCGCTGATCATGTGCCGGAACAGCCATTACAACACCTGTTCCATAATTCATAAGCACAAAATTTGAAACATACAGAGGAACTCTATCCCCGTTTACAGGATTAATAACATACTTTCCTGTAAACACGCCCTCTTTTTCCCTGTTCAGCATTTCAATCTCTGAAGTACCCAGTAAGCGCATCATCTTGACTGTACTCATGATATTTTCTTTATCCGGATTGTTCTCTATCAGCTTTTCAATTATTGGATGTTGAGATGCCATGGAAATAAAAGTTACACCAAAGAGAGTATCTGGACGAGTTGTAAAAACCTGTAAGACCTCTTCTGAATTTTCAATTTTAAAATTAACCAGAGCCCCTTCCGAGCGCCCGATCCACTCTTTTTGCATTTTTAATACCCTTTCGGGCCATTGCTCAAGGTATTTGTGGTTATCAAGCAGTTTGCCGGCATACTTGCTCATCAAAAAGAACCACTGCTCCAGATCTCTCTGCTGAACTTCAGTTCCGCATCTTTCACACCTCCCATCGTGCACCTGTTCATTTGCAAGTACGGTTTTGTCATTCGGGCACCAGTTTACAGGTGCTTTCTTTTTCCTGGCCAGCCCGGCTTTGTAAAACTGTAAAAACAGCCATTGTGTCCAGCGATAATAGTCTTCATCCGATGTGGCTATCTCTCTTGCCCAATCAAATCCCCATCCGGCACGTTTCATCTGTGAACGCATTCTGTCTATATTTATTTTAATATTATCATCAGGATGAACCTTTTCACGGATAGCTGCATTTTCTGCAGGGAGACCAAACGAATCCCAACCAATCGGAGAAAGCACATTATAACCCTGCATCAGAGAGATTCTTACTACAACATCACCTATTGTATAGTTCATAACATGTCCCATGTGCAGCGCACCCGAAGGATATGGGAACATGCTCAGTACATATTTTTTGGGTTTTGAATTATTGATTTCTGCAGAGAACAATTTCTGATCTTCCCAAAACCGCTGCCACTTTGGTTCAATTTCTGATGGTATGTAATTTTTCACATAAACTCCGTTGTTAATTTTCAATTCTTAACAATCATTATTATCCCTGAAATAAGCGATAGTCTTTTCAAGTCCTTCTTTTAACTCAACAGCAGGTTCCCAGTTCAGAGCCTGTTTTGCAAGTGATATATCCGGCTGGCGCTGTCTTGGGTCATCTGAAGGAAGAGGCTGATAAATGACTTCAGATGAACTGTTTGTTAATTTAATGACCAGATCTGCCAGTTCCTTTATTGTAAACTCACTAGGATTACCTATATTAACTGGCCCATAAAAATTTTCCTTGTTCATCAGTCGTATCATTCCCTCTATCAAATCATCAACATAGCAAAATGAACGTGTCTGATTTCCATCACCATAAACTGTTATATCATTACCCTTCAGAGCCTGAACAATGAAATTCGATACCACCCTCCCATCATTGGGATGCATCCTTGGACCATAAGTATTAAATATTCGCATTACCCTGATATCCACATTATTCATCCGGTGATAATCAAAAAACAGTGTCTCTGCAACCCGCTTTCCTTCATCGTAACAGGAACGTATACCAATCGGGTTAACATGCCCCCAATAGCCTTCAGGCTGAGGATGAACTATCGGATCACCATATATTTCAGATGTAGACGCCTGCAATATTCTTGCTTTTACACGCTTTGCAAGCCCTAACATGTTAATCGCACCCATAACGCTGGTTTTAATTGTTTTAACAGCATTATACTGATAATGTACAGGTGAAGCCGGACATGCCAGATTGTATATCTGATCAACTTCAAGAAAAACCGGAAATGTAATATCATGGCGAAGCAGTTCGAAATTACGGTAATCCATCAAGTGTTCTACATTACGTTTATTTCCTGTAAAATAGTTGTCAAGACAGATAACATCATGCTGTGCATGAACCAGTTTTTCACACAAGTGTGAACCAAGAAAACCAGCACCACCTGTAACCAGAATCCGTAACCGTTTCATTTTTTCTCCTTGCCTAAACAGCAGTAATCTGCACATCCTCCATTAATTGCCATACTTCATTTCTGGTAATTTCACCCGGTCCTTCATGCATTGCATTCGAAGTACCGCATGCTACAGCCATTCTACACATTTCAGAAAATGAAAATTTTCTATATTTAGAAACAAGCAATCCCCCAACAAGTGCATCACCACATCCAACAGTATCAACAGTTTTTATCTGCGGTGCGCAACAAAGCAAACACTCATTTTCATGTAATGCGATCAATCCATCGGCGCCAAGCGATATAAACACATATTTTATACCTGCATCAATGAGACGCTTCCCCTTTAACGCAATATGATGCACACCTTGTATCTGCTCATCAAAATAGTTTTCCAGTTCTGCAAGATTCGGCTTTATCATCACTGGTTTTGCCCTTACTCCAAACTTCAATGCATCATCCCTGCAATCCAGAAGAGTTGTATTACATTTATCATTGCATATTTTCAGCATCTGACTGTAAATGTCCGATTCGAAACCCTGCGGTATACTTCCAGAAAAACACCACATATCATCTTTTGATGTCAATTGGCCAAAAAATTGCATGAATTCAATCTGAATTCTCATTGGCAGAGTTAAACCTTTACTGCTGATATGAGAAATGAATCCAGAATTTTTTTCTATAACAGTTGTGTTTACCCTTGAATTACCCGGGATACTGAAAAAATGGCAACCAATCTGCATTAAATTAAGGTAATCAGTAATTCGCTTGAAATCATACTCTGGTGTCAAGCCTACCACACACACATCCTCGCCAAGCGTTTTAACCACTTTGGCAACGTTTATTCCCTTGCCTGCCGGAACAGAAAAATGCGGTATATCGGTATATGTCTGGCCAGACCTGAATTCATCTATTTTATATATAACATCAATTGCAGGATTCAGCACGGAGCAAAAAATCAAGGAGTCATCTCCCCACTCATCAAAATGAAAAGAATATTCATTGCCTTAACCAGCATTATTGCCAGAATAATAACAACAACAACCTGTGCAATCCACAGAATTCGGTTGATTAATTTGAAACGATTCATGAAAGTACACAATAAAAGGTAAAAATACAATAGTATATAGGAATAAGCACGAAAAAATGTGAGGATTGAGAAATGAACAAAGAAAATCCGCCCCGGCAGGCGGAAAATTTATCAGGACTTGAACTAAAAACAGTAGCAGCTTCCGAAACAGAATGTATCAGTTATTTATTCTTTAGATCAACAGGAATCACTCCATTTTGATCAAGATTACCTCTGTTTTTGGAAAAAAATCTGTTTGTGTCGTTCAGACTGTCGGAGTCATTTATAATTGCAGTATTATCATTTTGCTTTTGAGAATTATTTGTGCTGTCAAACAATTCGTTTTCCAGAACAACATTAAGATTACTCTGTTTAGATTGCTCTGTATTCATTGCAAAATAACCAACGACAACAAATCCAACGACAAAAAAAGTGAGAGAATAGATAGTTTTTTTCAGGAAAACAGGCATATTACCTAGTCCTGTAACCTTTTTGCGGGCATCAGAACAAACTCTCAGGATCTCTTTATCCACATCTTTTGATGGCACTTCACCCAGCACATCGCATGTAAAGAATCTTTCCTGCTCCCTTCGGTAAGAATCGAACTCTTCCCGACACTCATCACAAATGCTCATGTGCGACTCAAAGCTCTTCTTCTCTTTCTCTGAGAGTTCACCCGAGCTGTACAATAATACTGTTTCTTCCAAATTACTGCACGCCATCAATCCCCCTTTTCTTCAGTTCTTTACGAATGTTTTTCAATGCCAATCTCATTCTTCCTAAAGCTGTATTTATAGGACAATCCATAATTTTTGCGATCTCTTTAAATGGTACTCCACCCAGTTCCCTCAGTAAAAAAACTTCACGCTGCAACGGATCCAGAGTCTCAACTGCTTCATTAATCAAAGCGCGTAAGTTCTGATCAGATAACTGTTGATCAGGAGCATCAATCTTACTGCCTACTGCAGTTTCTGCATCAGATTTGTGTTCAGTTTCAACCTTTGCATGTCTGAAAAAATCAATAGTCCGTTTATGAGCTATTCCAAACAACCAACTAAGAAAACTCCTGGACCTGTCAAATTGATCAGCATTTCTCAATGCTGCAAGAAAAGTTTCCTGAAGCAAATCTTCAGCAATCTCCCGGTCACCTGTCATCCTTACAAGAAATCCAAACACCCGGTTCTTATACTTATCATAGAGCCCGGAAAATCCCTGAGGATCTCCTTTTAACCAAAGATCAAACAGATGTTGATCATCACTTGTCTGATTCTGTTGCATATAATACGTCTTCTCTGAATATGTTATTGTTAAAAGTATAATTTTTTTTCAATTTTTTCTTCTGAACCATAATTGCTGCTGAAAACCATTACATTCTCCCTTAATATTAATAATCCTCGCCAGAATGAGAACAATTCTTTTCTGAAACCAGGATGAAACACAGTGAGAATTACTAACATAATATCCGTATACCTTTTAAATAATTGGCATACACTTCTTTAACAGTCGCCAGCGAACCTGCATCCAGAGCACAAGAAAGAAACATTACTATGCAGATAATATACAAAATTGGTTAAACACCAGACACTATAATTAACCATAAATGGAAACGACCAGGTTTAACGGCAGATAGGAGAGCAACACCAGGCGCACAGAAACGGTTTTATTTGTGTATGTGTTAACTAAACCAAACACCCTTGGCCGCTCAGGTATCCAGGCCATGAAACTAACAGTTTTCACATTCAGGCATATAAACTTTATAAGGCAAAAATCAAGCCCTTACAAAATTACCAGTAACGATTTAACCTGAAAGTTCATTTATTTAAGTCGTTTAATCTCTTCCAGTATTTGTTCATTATCAGGTGCTAATCTTGCGGCATTCTCAAGATGTTTTTTATATTTTTGCGAATCTTTAAAAGCCTTCGCAATTTTTGCTAAACCGAATTCTGCCATTGCACAGTCTGGATCTGCTTTCAGTGCCCGTTTAAAAAATGTTTCAGCCCATTGCGGTTTTGATTGCAATAGATGTGTTTCTGCTCTTTCTAACATAACCGCTACATTTTCCGGATCAAAATAAGAGATCTCCTTGTAAACTTCTATTGCTTCATCATACTTTTTCCTGCTCCTGAGATTTTTTGCCTTTAACATCAGTGCATCTGTATTTGTTGCTTCAACAGCCAGAATGTCTTCAATGACATCCTCCGATTCCCTGTTTTTCCCCTGTATCATCAATGCTTCTGCATAAATCAGCAGGTATTTTGTATCCCGATCCAATGTTGTAAGCTTCTCCAGTTCCTTTAGTGCTTTATCCATTTTCCCCAGTTTTTGATATACCTCAAACAACTGAAACATAATCTGCGGATCTTCCTTTTTAAGTTCCCTTGCCTTAAGCAAAAGATCAAGTGCTTCGTTTGTACGTCCGGAATGATTATATCCTTTAGCCAGCATACTCATTACAAGCGGATCTTCAGCAGAAAGGTTATTTGCCAGTTCCAGATGAACCATTGCCTTGTTATGTTCACCCTTTTTCATCAGTAATATTCCAATTCTTTTGTTGGCCTCCGGGTTCTGAGGATCATTGTCAAGATATGTTTCACAAGCCCTGAATTCATTCTCCTCATCACCAATTTTCCCATATGTCCGGGCCATTTCAAGCCACACCTGGGGTACCGACCCGGCCATTTCAGTTACCCGTTGAAGCATATCGACTGCTTTTTTATACATTTCCTTATTTTTTGAATAAATTAACCCAAGTTCGAGAAAATTTCTATGATCCTGCGGATACTTCTTGATATTTTTTTCGTATATATTCCTGGCTTTTGATTCATTAATTTTCTGCACAAAAAAAGCATGTTTATAAGCTGCATCCTTGTCGTTTACACCTGGCAGAAGTACATACTCACCATAAGCCTTTGCTGCCATTGAATCATTTCCAGACATTTCGTATGCCTCCGAGAGCTTTTTATAAGCTTCATTTCTTGTCTGCTTATTCAGCTTATCATTGTCTTTTACCTTTTCAAGAAAATCGGTGACGACCTTGTACTCCTTAAGGCTAAAACCGGATTCCGTATACATAGATACCTGATTTTCAGAAATATTGGAACCCAACCTGTCGAGATACTTGATAACATCGGCATACATTTTGTTATCAAATGCATGTTTTGCAACAATCTGTACGATCGATTCATCACGCTCACCCTTTTCAAGGTACTCCTTAAACTTCTGCATGCCCTCCTGATCTCTTCCAAGTTTTAGATAAAGTTCTCCCAGCAATCTGTATTCTTCCTTTACCTGAGGATTCATCATTATTACCTGTTCATAAGAGATGACAGCATCTTTAAGGTCTCCATTTTCTGCCTGGCATGATGCAGTAGCAGATAAAGCATCTAAATTTGAGGGATCAATTTTTAACGCTTTTTGATACATATCAACTGCTTCCGGATACTTTTTCTTTTGCTGGTAAATCATTCCAAGTGTAGTATAGGTACCAATTTCAGCCTCATTGGCATCAACAACTTTTGTTAATGCTTTTATAACCTCATCCTGCTGGCCTTTTGCAATAACAATATCTGCATACCTTTTATAAAATCCCTTGATTGATGGATCTTTTTTCAATGCAGTCCTGTACGCTTCAAGTGCACTATCCAGTTTTTTTGATTCATACATCAAATCACCCAGATCCCTGTAAGCAGAAGCATCATCCGGCTTAAGTTTAATAAACTTGTTCACATACTCAACAGCCTTTTCCTTATCTCCATTTTTTGAGAACAATTGGTACAGCTTGCGCACTATTTCAGCCGTATCGGGCTGCAACAGCGCAAGCTCCTTGTAATATTTCAATGCTTTTTTTGTATCGCCAACCGAATCAGCATACTCTGCCAGACGCATTCGGGACCAGAAATCTCTTGAATCAAGTGCAGCTATTCTTTTATCAACCTCAAGAAGCTTTTTTTTCTGATTATTTTTTTGCAAACAGGCAGCCGTTTGCTTTAGTAAACTGATGTTATCCGGCTCATTTCTTAGAAGGATTTCAAGATGCTTTTGCGCATTTTTATAATCTCCCCTGTTCATTAATACAGAAACCATAACCATACGTGCATCCCGAAAATTAATATCAAGTTTCAATGCAGATTCCGCAGCCCTGTATGCATCATCATATTTCTTCAGATTAAACGCACAAACAGCAATTCCATCAAGAGCATTACCGCTATTTTTAAGTGAATTACTTTTTTGAAACATGTTCAAAGCTTCAGAATATTTTTTGGCGTTCAGATTATATTTTCCAAGCACAAGATAAACATCAGGATCATCAGGACTAATCTCCATCATCACCCTGTATGTCTGCTCAGCCTTTTCATTCATGCCATTCTTCTGATACAAATCTGCAAGCCGTGCATAAGCTTCGAAATTTTTCTTATCAAGTGAGATAGCTTTTTGAAGCGTAGATATCGCTTTTTTATTATCACCTAACCCCTGATAGGCTTCAGCAAGTTTAAAACAACCCTGTGGAACAACTTTGCCCTGTTGGTCGGCATTAACTATAAAACTGAACTGTTCCAGTGCCTTCTGATGATTTCCATTTGAAAGAAAAAAATCGCCGGTTTTCGCCCTGGCCCATAAAGCTTCTTTTGAAACTTCTGCCCCGAATTCAGTAACTGCAGTCTGATATGCCTTTATTGCATTTTCATTATCGCCAGTATAATCTTTACTTACAGCTATCCTGTAATAATCCTGTGCTGTCAACATATCCGGCGAGACTTTCGAATATTCGGTTAATGCCTTTCCATACTCTTTTTTGTAAAATAAGGCACAAGCCAGATATTTAACAGCTTCCGGAGGTCCTTTCATCTCTATTGATTTTTTCAGATAAAACACAGCCGAATCGACAGCACCAATCTCACAGTAAGCCATACCGGTTTTATATGCCATATCAGAAGATTTCTTTGCATTGTACGCCTTTTTCAGCAAAGGAACAGCCCTGGCCCACTCTTTTTCGTTAATGTATATATTGCCCAGTTCCCGATTTGCAACCAGGTTTTCGGTATCCGATTTGATTACTTTTTCCAGAGCTTTTTTTGCTTCAGCAGGTCTTTTAAGCGCTATACAGGCCCTTGCATACTCCCAGCTTGCCTCTGCTGTAAAATTCATCTCCAAAGCCTTTTTAGCCATATTTATCGCGTTATCCGGCTGTTGAAGATTGTTATAGACTCTTGCAGCTCCCACAAGAGCATTGTAATCATCGGGATTCATTCTCCAGGAAACCAGATAACATGCAAGCGCTTTTTCTGTAAAACCCAGTGCATCATTTGCCCGTGCGATTTTTATCCAGTCCATGGCAGTTCTATCTGATGCAGGGATAGACCTATCTGCATATTCTACTGCTTCCCTGTATTTACCTTCAGAAAGCAGTTTATCCATTTCCTTATCAGAAAAAACTGCAATAGCATTAATCAGAACCATTAAAAAAACCATTTCTGTTTTTGAAAACATTTTGATTTTAATCATATTTATCATCCCCTTCACCAGCAAACTCATCTATGAACCGTTTCATGATCACAATCGCTTTTGTCCAAAAATTATTTTGAAACAACCTGTCCAGCCTTATTCCATATACCCAGAGTAAATTGCACCTGATTTGTATACTTGAATAAAACAGTATAAAGCAACCGATTTTATATTTAAAGACCACAAATCAAATGTTTTAACAGTTTCTCCATATAAACTGGGTCTTATTGTGCCTGTTCACTGATCGATTATAGACAAATGCAAATCACCAGAACGACCCATTTTTCTGCGTCTTTCCAGACATTTAAAGAAATATTCCCATTTGAACGTTTCACCAGGATCATTCTTTTTTTGATTACGCAAGCCAAGCGATACGGCTTCATCTCCGGCAACGTTTTCATGACCAGTATAAGTAAAGTTACGCTGAAATTTATATTCAAGACCACAACATAATTCACACAGAGCATGATACTGCTTAAACGTAAAGCCACTGTAATCAGTAGCGATCAGTTCGATACCGATAGAAAAATCATTAACTCCTGTGCGTCTGTCCGGTTCAGGCATGATACTTCCCCCGCAATGCCAGGCTTTTTTTTCAACAGGAACAAGATTTATAACTGTGCCGCTTCTGTTAATCAAGAAATGGCTGCTTACTCCATAATCAGAAAATATCTGCAGTATCTTCTTTTTGTTGAAAGGTTTTTGTGGTGATATCGCAACAGCACTTATATAATGAATAACAATTACATCAATAATATCAGAACTTCTTTCATCCCACAAAGCCTGTTTACCCGAATTTCGGATCTGTTGACCTACAACCGGATTGTTTTCATCAAGAAACAATGGAACTATTTTCATTTTTTTGATTTTCCATTCAAATAACCTTAAACAGTCAAAAACAATTATACTATTTTTTAAAAGAGAAGCCAATCTTTCACATAGAAATCAAACAGATGAATTCCAAAGCAATACTTATCACAGGAGCATCAAAGCGTTTAGGGCTTCATTTTGCCAAAACGAGTCTGGATATGGGTTATGCTGTTATAATTCACTATCATAATCCGCTTTCTGACATTGAGAAAAAACAGCTCTTTAAACAACAATTCTATAATAAAGTATTTTATATTCAATACGATTTATCGGATCAGCCGGAAAAATTACTGGACAGGATATCCGATTTCCCTGTTGAGCTGGAAGGTCTTGTCAACAATGTTTCAGTTTTTTCCAAAGGAAATTTAAGCAACATTTCACATTTTGAATCATTGTTCAAAATAAATTTTGCTGCACCCATGAAACTTTCCCAAAGATTTTCGGAAAATGTAAAAAACGGCTGGATTATAAATATTACAGACTCAAATAACAGAAAATTCAACAGAAATTTTCAGAACTATCGTTTGACTAAACTGTTTCTTGAAGAACTGACACGGCAACAGGCTTCATTGTATGCCCCTGATATCAGAGTTAATGGAATAGCTCCAGGCGCTATTCTTCCCTCAAATGAACATGAAGCAAAATATTTTTTGGCTTTAGCCAAAAAGATACCTTTGGGACGAACAGGTGATATTCAATCTTTAATGGATGCATTCAGGTTTCTCGTAAAAACATCATTTATAACTGGTGAAATAGTCAAAATTGATGGCGGGTGGAACCTTGTATCTTAAACCTGAATCAGACGATTCCTTCACGCGATCTGCTTCGCGGACATTGGCAAAAGAATCAGATCCAGAACGTTTAATATTCATTGGTGTAGATTACGACAACGATTGTAGTTTTTTTCTTCATTCACCATTCATAATTCACAATTCACCATTATCTTATGACCTTCACAGCCATAAAACCTTTCTGCTAAATGCCGCTCTCGTAGCTCATTCCCGCATTGCGGGACAAGTTGTAAATTAATCGTCTCCATTTAGGTTAAAGAAAATTCGCAGGAAACCTGGCAAACAAAACCGGGATTATTCTCTCAATGTGATTCTGAATTATGCCAAAAGTTTTGCGGTAATCATAAATAGTTCCACCTATTGGATCATTGATCGTCTTGTTTCGTTTTTCTTTGCCAGGCCATGCGCCCAAAAGAAATACTCTGTCGCAAACCTGGGGAAAAAACATCAGAACAAACTGTTTCTGTTCGGGTTCCATTGTAAAAATCAGATCACTTTTTTTTAACTCTTTAGGTACCAGAGAACGGGATCGGTGTCTGGTAATATCCATACCATGTTCAGAACAAACTTTGACGGCAGATTTGGATGCTGGATGATTTTCCAGTCCATGAGTTCCCATAGACGAAACGATTATATCGTCTCGTCCCAACTCAATGAACCGTTTTCTGAATATGGCTTCAGCCATGGGGCTTCTGCAGATATTGCCTGTACACAAAACTATTATGGATGCCAAATAAAACCTCAACAAATTCTGTTTGAATGTAGATCTGCTTAATTGAAAATAGTATTTTATCCTAAAATTTAAAACAGGAGATAGTGATGTCATTAACAAATGAAGAAAAAGGAATTATTCAGGAAGCTTTATCTGTATATTTACAACTGGTTTCACAACAGGTCCCCCCCCAGCAGGTACAACAGCTTGCCCAAGTGGCCCAAGGTATAATAAAAAAACTGGACTCTGTTGGAGCACCTTCCGGAAAAAACGGCAATAAACCTTCAGGAATAACTGATGAATGGTACAAGCAGGTTTGCCTCAAGTGTGATAAATTGACACCAGGCGGATGCAGCGACAAGGTAACCGAAAAATTTCCGGGCAAATGTGATCCGATTCTCCACTATGAACGCCAGAAGATACTGAAAAAGAAATAAAAGAACTTCGAAAACAGTTATTCTAAGCAGTAGCCTTGTACGATTCTTTGGTATGTGGTAAGGTGTGTATAGTTCCGTTTTTTCGGGAAACGGCCAGGAATAATAAATGGCTTATGATGGCTGGTAGTGGCTGGGGTCGGACCAAGTTAAATCATTGATTTCACGTACAAAACGTTCCAAACATCCATGTTTTTGATACTTAAATGGCGATTTTCTGTATCAATTCTGTTGGAATAAGGAAACATCTTGCATGCAACCGCTGCATTACTGATTGTTTTTTTGAAATCAGATCCTGGCAACCAGAATATCAAGATATTTACTTTCAACACCAATTAGTACCGAAAAATATATCTTTTTGTTCCTGTCATTATGAATCGATATAAAAGACTCTGATTCTTAAAACTATCTTTTTTGACCTGAAAACAGGTGTTTAAGGCTGAAAACAGTGTTTTTTTTAGCATTAGTATCTTTAACGACAAGCACTTACTGCGGTCCGACCCGAAATCACGCCATTAACCCGAATAAAAACCAGATAGATTCCCGATACAGTCAGATACTCATTTAAATCCATTGAATATCTGCCTGACGAAACATTTTTATTTTCAATATTTTTAACCAGTTTTCCGTTTATATCAAAAATCGAACCCGAAACGTCTGAAGTTCTTTCCAAATTGCAAACAAGCCTGTTTTTTTCGATTCTCGCTTTAACCGCAAAATCAGTTCTTTTGTGCTGACCCGTTTTTTTCACAAAAACAGGTTCCGCGTTCAACTCATACTCAAGACATCTTATTACAGGTGACGTAAGAGATGCACTATAGTCAAAAGAATCCGAGAACAGTATCTGGTTATCAGAAACAGACAGGTTATCCACAGTAAAAGATTCATGCAGTCCGCTGCGAAATCCAACTACGCCATCATTAAATGAGTTGTCGGAATAAGAATCAATCTCCTGCCCGTTAATCAAGCATTTATAGTTACTTTGCGAAACCTCAATCTCTACCTGGTATTTGGTTCCTGTCTGTAAATTGTAATTTGTCTCTTTGTGAACAGACCACTCTCCCCTGTTTCGAATATGAAACCGAAGAAGATCTGAATCGGCATTAAATTGCCACATATAAAAATTATCACTGTCTTTAACCCTGAAACATACACCTGCTGCTGTTTCCCTTATTTTCAGATCGAAATTCAGATTAAAACCGGTCCATTTATCAGAATTGGATTCACAGTAACCATTACGTTCAACACCCATTACCTCCGGACCAATCAACACGTTTGATACATTTCTCCAGTTTTTAATCTCTGATAAACCCTCCTGGGCAAACACATACAAACTGCTCCTTTTTTCATCATTATCTTTAACACTTACAAGCGGTTCAGAATAATAAAACCGGTTTTCATCCTGTTTGTCCAGTATTCGCCAGTCTGAATAACCGGAATTTAATGAAGCACCGGCAATACTGATATGAGGCATAACAGCATAAACATTATCTTCAGCATCACACGCAATACCCGACCTGTTGTCCCAGATTTTTGTTTGTATACCTGTATTGCCACGATGCCACTCACCGAGTGTGTCCCTGAAATAGTGCAGTTGCATATTTTTACCGGAAACATCTTCCCTGGAAAGAACATGAACCCTCCCCCTGGAATCAATTGTCATGCTCTCCTGATTTATAAGTCCGGTATTGGTGGGAATTGTCCAGATTTTGCATGAAGCAGTATTTTGACTTATGTATTGTCTGCCGGATTCGGCTACTATATTTCCGTTGTTATCGTGCCATTTTTTACCATAGTCGTCACTGTAAGCGTACATAAGGTCATGATTCATTCCCCCGCTCCCGGTTTCTCTCCAGCACCAGGCTGCATGAAGCCTGTTATTATTATCAAACCGCAATCCATGAAAATAGGCCGTACATGTTCCTTCGCTATAGTCTCCCTCAATAAACTGACCCAGATTTTTCCACGTACCGTCATTATTATATTTCCATATCCTGTTATCGCTGCTTCCGCTTGTACCTGTCCTCACAATCAGGACAAGTGTACTATCCGGTGCTGTAATAAATCTGGGGTAAGTAACATCCCTTACTGTTTCTCCATCAAGTCTGTTTGTAACATTATTAAACAGAGCCTGATTCCATTCAAAACTTTGTGGATTGGTTGCTATTCCTTCCCTGGATATCCTGTAATTAATCGGCACAGTATGATGATCAAACGAGAGGTGAATCCTTCCATCAGACGGAGAAATACCCATGGAGATAGTATTATGATTATCATTTGTATTCTGTTTATAATCACTCAGTTCAAAACTTTCCCATGTTCCTGAAGGAAGTTCTCTTCTTGCAACAGCCACATATCTGTTTGCAGAATAAAAAGCCGCATACTGATACCCATTATATGTAGTCAATGCATCTTGCTGAAATGATAAACTGTTCATATAAAGGTTACCGTATCTGCTGTCTGTCCACTCCAGTGCATTTTCTGTTATTATTGATTCACCTTTTTTCTCTACGGACAGTTCTCCATATGCACTGCATAGATAAAGACATATTATGGTAAAAACGGTTGCAAATTTCATAAACAACTCCTCTAAATTATCGTTCTCGGAATAATATAATCTGCGCATTATTAAAGTATAGATTATCCGGGTCGCAGAGCGCACACGCCCCACGCGGTAGTTATTAAAAATTCGAGATATCAATACCGAAATACGAAACAGAACAAAAAATACATTTAAAAACTCATATCGGAGGACGTGTGGAAACCTGTGACTCGTACTGTTTTACACAGGAATCAGAATGCAATCAAAACCAATTAGAATGTTGATTGTTCAAAATTCAATTATCAATAAAAGGTACCAACGACATATTTCCATTATTCCGTGTTTTTACGATGTAAACACCTGATGTTTTCATATTTAATCTGTTGCTGGAATTATTATGCCTATTCGAAACAACTTTTCCATTTATAGAGTAAATGGTAATATCATTACCGTAAGAGTTGATCATCTCAGAATTAACTGTTCTTTTTGATTGTTTTTTGTTTACATTATTTTGGATACGAGGGACATGATCAGGGTCAGCCAGTTTTAGAAATGCTTTTACATACCTTTCTCCAAATTCTTTTACATCTTCACAGGAAAAATGTGCATTCCACTCATCACCGGGCCTCATAGCCAGACCTTCTGAAGATGCTAAAGCACAATTTGGATATTCTGATGCCAGTTTGTTTACCAGAGGATTGTGATCACTGCAACAGGCACCAGGTGCCTGCAACAGTTCACCAACAACGATTGGAATATCACCAAGACCCAAATCAGATTTCAAATTATCAAAAATCTCTTTTGTTGTATCAACCCACCAGCCATTGCCATTGTCAGTTTCACCCTGATGAAAAAGTATTCCCTTTATAACACCCGTCTCTTGTGCAATACGACACCGTTCCAGCATCCAGTCGTATACGAAACGATTCTGGTCACATAATTCCTCATGAACCCAGCAATTGTACCGCGTGAGCTTTCCAGAACCTTTTTTGAAAATTTTTATTGATTGCCCGGAAAGGGCACATGGTATAAGTCCGATTGTAATGTCCTGCCTGATTGAATCAAGCAAAGCTCTTGCAAAATAATCTGCAGGACCGATTCCTTCATTACAGTTATGATACGGAGGTGTTGCCGTATACCATTGATCTGCCTGTCGGCTGAAATGAACACCACATGCTTCAGATGTCTGATTGCATGTTCTGAAAGCTAAAACCTTTATACGATCATTGGGTTCACATTCATTACCAACTACTTTTTCCTTGCAGCCACCAGCCATATTCGATTGCCCAAAGAGCAAATAACAATGAAAATTTGAATCTACATCAGCATAAACCTGCGATAATATTGAAAGCACAATAAAAGCAAAACTGATTTTAATCCTGTTTTTTTTATGTATTTTATCCATTTTTAAGTTATCCCTGTTAATATCTTAATATAAACTTTCTCATTGTAAATTGCCCACAGAAAATAATTAACCAGCCGGTTGGATTTACCCTATTATTTCTACTTTCGCAGTGTTTTTCATTGAAATAAACCATATGGTTAGTTCTTCAAGATCTACACCTGCATCGATAATATCAAACAGCAATGAAGAAAGTAAAAAAGATACTTTTCCTGAAAAAACTGGAACACCATTTTTTTCTTCAGGCTTTGCAATTACCGGTAATGACATTTCCTTGAATAAAACAAATACACGGTCTTTATTGAATACCGCTATTCCAACAGGCAGAGACGCAAAAGCATCATCCCCATCAGGAGTTTTGGGCAGTTCTTCTGCGAATAAAAATCTTTTTAGACCTGCGATACTATAATCAACAGTTAACCTGTAATCTGTTTCGTTTTCTTTTGTTTTAGAAACTTCGAATTTCTGTTTTTCATTATCAGATTCGGTCAACTCATGATGCTTTATTTTTAGTTCTGTATATACATTTTTGAAAGGCAAAGGCATATTTTCGTTGTTTAACTGTTCAATCTGTTTTTTATAATTATCTATATCTTCCTTTTCACTCCCGGGGATTATCTCAACAACCTGATTATTGGATATCTCTGGTCCACATAAGAGCATTACATTATGTTTTCCAGGTAGTGTTCCTAAAGAAAGTTTTTTATGTAAATCAATTGTTAAAACTCTACTTGAAAATCCTGGTGGGTGTTTTCGTGTATCCTTAATAACAGGTGAATCTGCCAATTTAATTATTTCGATTTTTCCTGTTTCCAGATAAACATGAACCAAGTATGTTGTTGTCTTTAGTGAATGTATAACAAACTTACTGGTTTCAGCAGTATGTAAGCAAATCATCGGAACAGATTGATGCTTATCAAGAAAAACTTTCTCTGGAGCATCAACAAGAAAACCATCAATACAATTAATCATCCTTTCATATTTTTTATCACTTATCATAAACTCAGGATCATCCCAATATTGTTCATTTTTTAAAGGTAATGTATGCATTGTTTCCTTTATACCTTTCTCTGAACTATTATTATCGGGAACACATGAGTTAAAACAGATCTCAATTAAAATAACTGGATACAGTAGCTTGACATTACTTATTAACCTGCAATTATTTAGAATCATTTTATGACCAGCTTTTCATGATATCACAGAGGTTTTCAGCACTTAAAGCGAATAGCGAAATTTTAATATTCTTTTATTTCGAGTATATTACTTGACACCGAGCCGGTTACGGCAAGTATTACAATTTTTTCAGGAATAATATCGGTAGACATATTTTTATGAATATACTCCAATAGATCAAATGCGAAATAACCTCTAAAAGAGTTTTTATCATTTTCAGCCAGTTCAAGTGGTATTATTATTTTTTCTTTCATTATGCCACCATTACATATTTGAACTATAACATTTAAAACTATTGGTATATCCACTAAACTTTCGGGTAATTGAATATTATAGCTTCCATTAATAACAAAGCTGTTATCATTTTTTGATATACTGTTTTTTTCCGGTTTAATTTCAATATTATCTTTATCAGGAGGTAGTTTAGGAGAAAGTTCTCGCTTTGTAAAAAGTTCTTTATCTTCTTCAGAAAGACTTAAATTTTTAACTTCTAATTCTTTTTTCAGTTCGTTAATGTAATTATCTTTTTCATAAAGACCAGATACATTGAATTTATGTCCATTTGAAATTACTTTTCCACAGATCAATTGTATCTGGTAATTTCCATCTGTTTTTTGCACCTTTTTAAAGTCTATATTCTGCCATAAATGCTCGTATGTAAATGACAGTCTTACGTTTTTTTCTTCCGATGTAGTGTTTTTCTTCTCTACAACATAAGGAGAAGGTATTTTATCAGGATTTTCAAAAAGAGGAAACAAATACAGGTTATTAGTTTCCAAATGAGTTAGAAGTACATATGCATCTTCAGGAGGAATAAATTCAGCATTATCATGCGTATTAGTTTTCCAGATACAAAAAAAGGGATACCTGGTTTCTTTCTCTGCGTCAAATTCCATCGGTCCTATTACTGCTGAACCATATCGTTCATCGATTTCAGTTACCTGTTGATATATTTTGTCAAATATATCCGGTTTGTGATAAAACGAACTGTCTGGCAAACCCAGCGCGTACAGAATCATTTCAAGCATTTTTACCCCTATCTATAGTTTTAATAAACTTTGAGCATTAATAAAAGGTCTACACTGATCACAATATACTAATTCACAATTAAAATTCAGTTGATGAAACATGATACATCTTCCATCAACATATTTACTTTTTGTTGACAACTTTTTATCAACTTTGTAAGAACAATGACTTCCAGATCCACCCATACCTATATATCTATAAGTGTGATCATTATATTTAAACTCTGGCGGGCAGTTATATATCCCTTTGTATGGAACCATATTCATCAAATGACCCAATTCATGCATTACACATTGACTATGAATAGTATCGTTTTTATCAATAACAACCAGGTTATGAGGAGATACACTTCCATCCCCTCCCCATGGACCTGACGCTGCTGTGAGTATGAAATCAACTCTTACTGGATTTTCTTTTGACGGAATAGCTTTTGATGGGAGTTTTATTTCTATATTATCCTCATCAATACAAGTAACTAAACCTGTTACATCATCAATTTCAGTATTATCATCAGTTAGGTTTCCGCTTGTTTTTTTATTAATGTTTTTCCATTTACCTTTTATTAAAAATTTGGCCCCTTTTTGGAGCGGTGGATTAAATATTTTTACAAGATTTTTACTTACCTTAATTTTATCGTTTTTCGATTCAAGTATTTCTGTCTTTGTGATAGTGATATTTTTACCACTACTATCTAACCCATCGAACTGTTTATCACATAATATAATATGACAACACTTATTTTTGTTTTTCGATGATAATAATTTGTGGTACTCACTTTGATTATGATTCCCAACAATAACATTGCCTGCATTATTTATAGAATGCATATTTGGTTTTTCTGCAATAAACTCTATAAAAACATCATGTAAATTATTTTTTACAGTTTTCATTGGTGGTGGTATAGCATCTTTGTGATATGTCAATTGGTACCACAACTTCCTCCAGTTCTCCACCACAAACTTACTCCTAAAATTTTCTCCATCAGTTCCAGCTTCAACTGTAAATCTATCGCCACCGGCAAGACCGCATGCTAAAACTATTGATGACTCATTACCGGTGAATTCAGTATCAATTGTTGCAATTCTTTCTTTGAATTCAACAAGCTTGCCTCCTGTTTTTTTCATTATACCTGGTTTTGGACTGTTACGTTTACTGTTACCATCCTCTGCCGTTATACGCCAAAACACTTTCTTTCCATCTGTTTTTGCATTTGGATCTTTTGACCTAACTTTTATTGTCAGCTCTGTTCCCTGCTCTTTTCCATTTGAAGAAAGATTTACATACTGTTTATGAGGTTTTGAACTGTCAAAAACCTGTGGATAAACCCATTCAAGAATTATTGTCTCACTGTTCTCTGCTTTTACCTGCTTTGAAAAAACCGGTTTCTTTTCCGTAATCCTCTTGTCATAAATTACTGCTTCACTTTTCTTAACCTTCTTTTTATTTTCAGGCTTAATAAGCTCAGGAGCTTTACCCTTGTCGAAAAACACGATCTCGACCCTGCGGTTTTCACGAGACCGATAATCGTCTTTTCCTTTTTCATCAATCGGAAAACTCTCACCACACGGATATATACCATCATGCTTAGAACTGTAAACAAGCTGCGCCGGTTCACTTCCTGTCTCACTTTTCACACTTTCAACAAGAAGATCCCTGATTACCTCAAATAAAGCACTCCAGGTGTTTTGCCCCATCACACCATCCTGCTTAAGCGATCCATTAAATCGATTATTGTACTCACCCTGGAATGCGTTAACCGCTTGTTCTGTTTTCGGTCCGTTTGTGTTGTCTACTGCACCGGGATCAGTTGCCCATCCGTGATTATAAAGCGATTTCAGTATCTGCTGGTAATCTTCAATCTTTGATGCCAGTTCAACTATGTCAAGCCAGGCATCTTTTTTGTTATCGAGAACAGCTTTTATTCCTTCCGCGCGCCATTGTGAAAGGTCGTAGTTATACTCCGGATCACCACTTGTATCACTGTGCCCAAAAAGCAGTATCTCTTTATCACTGTTTTCTTTTGCAAATTTGAATACAGAACAAAGAGAAC
>JAAYEB010000261.1 GCA_012728995.1 Fibrobacter sp.
TCAATAATGTAAATTTATGCTTAGTTGGCTTCACCATGACTCCTTTGTTAAATGTGTTACAACATTAACATGTCATGGTGTTAGCCTTTATGTCAACTTTTTTGAAATCCTATGGGATGGTAATGATATTGAAAATGTTTGGCATTCAGTTATATCCTCTCGGGGTAATTTTCATAATCTTATCCATTTTTCTTTTTCTACTTGCTCATAATAATCGTACAAACCTGTACCTTGAGCAGAAAATCAAAGAAAGAACTGATGAACTCAGAAACAGTCTTGTTTTGTTAAAAGAAGCCCAGGAGGCCAAGAAAAAATTCATTGCCAGTATAAGTCACGATTTAAAAAATCCTCTTGTAGTAATTTCCGGTTATGCCCTGATATTAAAAGGTAAAATGGACATTGACACCAAGGAATTTAAAGCCGTTAACAACATCTCTATATCAGTCAATCAGATTGACAGGCTCCTTGATTCCCTGATTCAAGTATCGTTGCTGGAATCGAATGAATTGAAACCAGACTTGCACATATATAATTACTCATTGTTTGTCGGTGATTATCTTAAACGATTTGAGGAAACAGCAGTTTCAAACAATGTCAAATTAAGCTGGCATAACGAAAAGGAAAGAATAATTGTTAAATCAGACATGCTCTGGCTGGAAAGAATTCTGGGCAATCTGATCCAGAATGCATTCAAGTATGTCTGCAAAAACGGAAACATCGATGTCAAAGTGTATACAGATCAGGAGTTCGTTTATACAGAAGTCATTGACACCGGAATAGGAATTCCTGAAGACAAACTGGAGTTTGTTTTTCTTAGCAAATATCAGGCTCATAAAGAATTGAAAAAAGGTGGTTACGGGCTTGGATTAAGCATTGTCAAAGAGATGCTTGAAATACTAGGAGGAACAATCAGCGTCGAATCGCAGGTAGATGTAGGAACAAGGTTTATCTATACAATCCCTCTTTATACAGATCAGGATGTAACAGCCAGAAACGATCCGGACTACACTGCAATCAGAATCGAAAGAAGAAGCGGTTTTGACAGAAGAAAGGAAAACAGAGTCAAGGAATTTGTAAACAAGATTGACGAAAGTATCAGACTGAATTCACTCAAAAGGGAACTGTTCCGATATGAAAATCATAAAAAAAATTGTAAATGCATACTGATTTGTGACGACAATCCTTCTCATCTTCAACTGCTTGCAGAAAAATTGAATGACAATTACAATCTTGTCCTGGCAGAAAATGGTGAGGCCGGTCTGGAAAAATTGTCTCTTCATAATAACGCAATTGACGCGATATTGACTGATGTTGAAATGCCGGTAATGAATGGCATCTCTCTATGCAGAAAAGTCAAAAATACTGAAGAATTCAAAAATATCCCCGTTATAATTATGAGTGCCTTCTACAATGGAGCCGACAAGAACCATGCACTGAAAACCGGAGCACACTGCTACATTGAAAAAAACAAGACAAAGGATGAAATCGTTGATATTCTTAAAACCGCTATTGAGCAAATGCATCCAATCGGTTCATGATCATGTCCCCCGAGCGAACACGACCCATGCGATAACAATTGAAATTTCAAACCAGAATATCGAAATACGAAACAGAACCAAAATACATTTGAAAACTGATATCTGGAGTGTGTGGGAGCCTGTGAACAGCTCCGATTAACAGTATAATCGAAAATCAAAAAGAATGTCTTTTTCCAGGTTGGAGGGTTTATACCCTGCGGAGACTTTAAATCTTACGTCAAAACGGCTTTTGCCTGCGTTAAAGGGTTCATACTCATACGTTAAAGGCTTTAAACCTTACGTTAAAACGGTTTTTGGTTGCCTTAGAGGGTTCATACCCATACGTTAAAGGATTTAAACCTTACGTCAAAACGGTTTTTGGTTGCCTTAGACGGTTCATACCCATACGTTAAAGGATTTAAACCTTACGTCAAAACGGTTTTTGCCTGCGTTAGGGGGTTCATACCATTCGAAACTTGTGTACGCTCCCGACTTCTGACACATAATATTCTTATTCTGATTTTTTTTATCTATTACATCTTACATTCTGTTTATGAGCTCGTTTTCAAAATGAACTTAATTTTCAATTTTCATTTTTCTTTTTCGAATTACTTGAACCACCAACACTTCACTTGTATTTTTGATAACTTATGATATCTTTCGACTCTGTATCTAAACAGTATGGCGATTCCGTTCTGCTAAACCAGGCTTCAGTGTCTTTCAATGAAAAAGAATGCACCGGGCTTGTCGGGATCAATGGTTCCGGAAAAACTACATTACTTAGAATGCTAAGCAGTGGAGAAGAAGTGGATAGTGGAACCATATCAAAGCCTTCTGATCTAAAAATCGGGTATCTTCCTCAGGAAGTTGAGATACTCGACAACAAAACTCCTCTGGAAATTGTGCTGGAGCCGTTTTCAAACCTGCTGAACTTTGAACAACAGATACAGAACCTCTCATCCCAGATAAATCAGACCGGTTTAAAAACCGTTATGAACCAGATGGATTCCCTGTATAAAGAGATGGAACTTAATGACGGCTATTCGCTTCATGCCCGTGCCGAAGCGATTCTTTCGGGTCTGGGTATTCCAGAACAAAACTGGTCACAACCCGTGCAGCTTCTCTCTGGCGGATACCGGATGCGCACAATTCTTGGCAAACTGCTTCTGGAATCTCCCGACTTTCTTCTTCTTGATGAGCCTACAAACCATCTGGATATGGATTCACTTGTATGGCTGGAAAAATTCCTCTCGAAGTATAAGGGCGGAATGCTGATCGTAAGTCATGACCGTAATTTTTTAAACCGCATTACCACATCAACTGCAGAAATATGTAACTGCAAAATAACAATTTACAAAGGTAATTACGACCAGTTTCTTTCGTTAAAACAGGAAGCTTTCGCAGCAGCTCAAAGCCGTGCACGCAACCTTGAACTGAAAATCGCTCAGAATGAACGCTTTGTAGAACGTTTCAAGGCAAAAGCATCAAAGGCTACACAGGCACAATCCCGAATGAAACTCCTGGAGAAACTTCGTTCCGAACTTCCTCAAATCAAAGATAATACAAAATCAATTCGGTTTAAATTTCCTGAACCAGTACAGTCGGGAACAGTCCCGATTACATTAAAAGATGTATCTGCTGGTTATGATGATAAAACAGTTCTGGAAAATCTCTCTCTCAACATAAACCGCGGAGATAAAATTGCGATAGTAGGACCAAATGGTGCAGGCAAATCCACTTTTCTGAAACTGCTTGCAGGTTTGCTCCCTTCAACCAGAGGGTCTGTCATAAAAGGTGCAAACGTAAACTTCCGGTATTTCGGGCAGCATCAGCTTGAACAGCTCGATCCTCAAAAAACATTATACGAAACGGTTATTGAAGATTCTGTTAAAACAGAAAAAACATTTATACGTAATATCCTTGGCGCTTTCCTGTTCAGCGGAGATTCGGTTGATAAAACGGTAAGTGTTCTGTCCGGTGGTGAAAAGGCACGTCTTGTACTTGCAACTATCCTTGCAAGTCCGGGTAATGTCCTTCTGCTTGATGAACCTACCAACCATCTTGATATTGCATCAGTAGAGATTCTCGCTGATGCAATGAGGTCTTTTACAGGTACCATACTGTTTGTTTCTCATGATGAATTTTTTATTTCAAAAACAGCTACAAGAATAATTGAAATTCGTCCCGGACTGGTAAGGGACTTTCCTGGAACACTGAATGATTACAGAATTTATGTTGAGATGTTTTTTGGTGAAAACAAATCTCTAAACTCAGATATATCCGCTCAGCCTGTAAATTCAGCAAAACAGGATAAGGCTCAGCGAATTGCACAACGCGAAGAACGGAAAAAACTTGGTCGCACTGTTGAAAAACTGGAAGTTGAGATAGAAAAACTTGAGGAAAAAGCCGATACTTTACACTCAACACTCACGGCTCCCCAGAATGCATCAGATCACCAGTTACTGCATAAAACCAATATCGAACTGGAAAATGTGCATTCTCAACTGAATTCGCTTGTGGAACAATGGGAACAGAAACAGACTGAACTTGAAAAATATGATGCTTGACAGTACTGAATCTGTCCGGCCGCTACAGCCTGGTACTGAGTAATAGTTTATGATCAGATATACGGATTTTTTATTTAAACAGGTTTTTGACCTGAAACCTTCTCGAAAGGTAGACAGGAATGGCTAAATTAAACGGAAAGGCATTGACACCATGGCCTTTTGCAAAACAGTATCTTATTCCGGGATTTTTTCGCAATATTGATTCCTGGCACATGCTGCCACAGCAGATTAACAAGTATCTTCTTCCGCATAATCCCCAAAAAGATGTCAAGGTATCGCAGATCTCCTTACGTGTTAATGAAGTGTGCAATCTGCGCTGTTCATCATGCGGACAATGGGGTGAAAATGGCCACTTGCGCTTAAAACTCCAAAGAGGTGAACGTCTCGATCAATTGGATTTTGATGTAGTTAAAAGACTGATTTTTGAAACCCGCAGAGATCATCCCTTTTACTATATCTGGGGCGGAGAACCAACCATGTGGAAACCACTGCTGCCACTATTTGAAGAACTGGCCCGTTATAAACTCAAAGGTTCCATTGTTACAAACGCACAGGATCTCGACAGAATCATTGAAGATATTATAGAAACCGGTTCTCTTCAGGTTCTGTTTTTAAGTCTTGATGGGTGGGACAGCGAATCACAAAATATCATGAGATCACCAGCCAACGGACGATCTTCAGACAACTTCGAAAAAACAATGGCGGTTATTCAAAAAGTTGATGAAATCAAAAAAAGGAAAAACCTCCTGTTCCCATTAATTATTCCAATCACTGTCATTTCAAATAAAAACTATATGCATCTTGCTGACATCCACAGGCTGGTAATCGACACAACCCAGCTCCATCCCTATTATTACGGATGGTTCATTACTGAAGAACGAGCTGCACTACACGAAAAAGTGTTTAAAGAAAGATTCGGTTACGAACCCAAAAATCACCGTGGATATCTCAAATCCTGTTTCAACGATGTAGACCCTGCTGAAACAGCAAAACAGATTCGTGAAATAAAATCGATATCAAAGGGGAAACCGAGTGTCCCACAGTTTCTTCCTGATATAGAAACAGAAACACAAATACGCCGTTACTATTCCGATCATGGCTGGCACTGCGGATACCCATCATGCGACAGTATTTACTACACGGCTGAAATATCTCCTGATGGACGGGTTACACCATGCCGTGATTACCAGGATTACACCTGTGGAAACATCAATGAGCAGCCATTTTATGATATCTGGAATGGAGAATCTTTCAAGAAATTCAGACACGAAATGAAAAGAGGCCTGATGCCGGTGTGTACAAGATGCTGCGGCCTGCAAGGTTTTTAATTCATTTTAAAAAAAGGCGCAATGTTTCTATTGCGCCCCCTTATTTGTCAGCCTTGTTTATGCCGGTGGAACGATTGTCGTGTCCGGCGGATCTGGTATGGTTATATTTGTTGGCGGCAGAAACCTGAAAGGATTGTCAATCTCCCTTTCCGGTGGTGGACCATCTTCAACGATAATTGTTTCTTTATCCTCTTTTGCCGGCGAGGCATGCACTGAAGTCATGTGGACTTCACCATATCCGCTGTTTCCAAAAACATCGATATCTAAAGTTAACCTATACTGAACATAATAATTCCAGTAGGGATAATCCGGATTGACTGAATATGTAGAATCTGTTTGCGGTGAATTAACAGTCATATCTGAATACCCGTAATAATTAAGATTATCATCAAGTGATCCGCCAAACGATATTATTGTTGATGGATCACCGGTCTTTATCTCTCCATCTCCGCCAAAAGGACCCAGGCATGCATATCCCGAAGCAGCCTTCTCAGAACGACTGATAAGATCCAGCTTACCATAAAAAACCGTATTCCCGTCACCATTTACAACAGACAGTTCCACATGGTCACTCCCAACAAGATCATTGAAGGTATGCCCGCGTTTATGCGGCCATCCAATGCTCCCTGTTCCATAAGTATTGTCAACAAAATGCGGATTAAATGTTATCTCAATATCAACTGCATCAGCACTCACAGCATGAGTGATCCTGACAATCGGTTCAAACGAACCATTCCCAAGTTCTCCCCAGAAATATTGTGCCTGACCATATTGTTTCAGTCTGTCACCAGATCCGTCATCAACAGGATTGGAACCAATACCTGAATTTTCCAGAGAATCAAGGATAACATCTGCAGTTCCTTTTAATTGTGACACTGAAATACGTTCAGTTTTATAACCTGCTTTTGATGCCCGGAGTGTATCAGCGCTTAATGCAGTTTTAAAGAGTCTGAAATCATTCCGTTCAGTTTTAACACTTGGTTGCACTACACCCAGATCCGGTATATATTTATACAACGAAACTGAAGGCCCTATTTTTACACGTAAAACATTCAATGCAGCTGATGATACCATAATCGGCAAAGCAACATTATGTGTCCCTTCAGAAAAAACTCTTTCTACTGCTCCCCCGATACGTTTTCCATTGACACCAAAAAAATCAACAGAAACCGGAGCCTGTTTACTTAATGCAAAAGATATTACCCCGTTTTTCATACGGAAATTAACCCCTGATGGAGAAGATATGCCATGTACAACAGGCAGTAGCTGAAAATGATAATAACCTTTAGAATCCGTTACTGTATGCGCGTTTTGACCCTCAAGAAAAACATCCACATTTGGTAACGCATCCCCGTTGCTGTTTTTAACAGTACCACAAAGATCGACTACCTGCGCCGACACCAACAAATTTAAAACCAGAATTATCAGACAAGTTTTTAACATTTCGCCTCCTTACTCAGACTGAGAATCCAGACTGTCCAGTTCTTCTCTTAATTTTTCTATTTCACTGTTTATTTTACTTTCTTCCTGAATCATCTTTTCCCGTATTTTGTTCATCTGCGGTGCATTCAGCAGTTTCTGAATAATTGCCACAGCATACTCAATATCTGAACGCAGATCATCAATTTTGCGTTCAAAAAAGCCTGTCCGTAAATATTCATCCCTGAACCGAAAATGAATATCGATTTTACGTTTCGAACGGATCTGGGCGTTATGAAGACTGTCTACGTCAGATTGTTTAACAGATGATCCTCTTTGTGCAATTTTTTGTACGTTTTCGGCAAGAAATTCATATGCAATCCTGTCGCTTTCGTACCGCATATCCTCAAGCTCCAGTGAATCCATATCCAACCCTGAATAATTTTTCAATTTTTCGTAAATCGGATCCAGCATCATGAACGCCTGCTCATATTTTTTAAGCCGCATATTTCCATATGCCTGAAGTAATGCGGATTCACAATGCATAACAAACCTGGAACTGGTTTGTGCAAGTTTAACTCCTGCAGTAACACAATCATTCCATTGTCTGGCTTTTAAAGCAGTCCAGGCAATACCAAGGAGTGCATCTTCGTAGTAGTAGCTTTCCGGCGGAACCATCCGCAATGCAGAAACAGCATTTGATAATGCATTTTCTTCATAAAAGATATAACCCATCAATACAAGCGATCTGTTCTGTATCTCTTTCTGGTCACGTTTATCGGCTTGTGCTCCAATGCAATTTTTCAGCCTGATTGAGATAAGCTGTGTGCCGGAATTTAAACACGCATGTGAAACAGCTGCTCCATGCTGAGCAAAAACATAATCATGATGTTCTTCGGGGATACGGTCGAAGTACATCAGAGCTCTCGAAAAATTTTTCCTTTTCATTTCTGTTTGTCCCATAAGATAACATCCATGATATCGGATTGAATCCGGGACATTGGGTTTGTTCAGCTCTGAAAACATATTTTCGACATCTTCATGTTTGTTCTGTCTGTAAAATATCCGCATTTTTCCCAAATCAGTATTTGGGATATATGAACTTAGTGAATAATTCAGGCCCATGTTGTTGTAAACTTCGAGAGCCTTACCCCTCATATCCAGCTCTTCCAGACACGACCCGGAATGGTACGTAACCACATCATTTCTGTAAAAGTCCGGATATTCAACAAGAATTCTTGTAAAGATAAAGAAGGCATCCCAGTATTTTTCTTTCCAATAAAGCCGCATAGCTTTGTTGTAAAGATCACTTGCATCCAGATTCACCATTCGTGCCACTCTTCGCGCATGCACCTCTTCACGGTTTCTCCCCAGATCAAATCTGACATATAACGAATGAGACCCCCGAACGCCCTTGCTGATCTCATCCCGGAACTGATAAAGAACAGAAAAATCTCTGCCCCCGTTCAAGTATGGAAGCAGGACTTCACCAGCCAGTCCCCAGTATTCAATTTTTCTGGTATCTCCAACATTACCGAATGCTTTAAACGCAAAAAACGGCAGAGGCCGAACTCCGCAATTGAAGAAAAAATCCCATTCCATTTTTCTTGATTTTACAAAATTTTCTGCTTTTGCCCAGATATCAGACATGTCATAATGGATCTCATACTCAACCATCTTTTCCAGTATTGATCCGTGATACATAAACTTGACCTTTGGCGAGTATGACATATTCTCAAACTGTGTCAGTTTTGGAGCAATCAGGTTATGGAACATTACCCCGATCAGATGATACCCTAAAACAGGATGATAAAGTAAACGATAAGCAAGTCCCAGATCGAATCCGGCACCAAATGATGGGTCACCAAAATTACCCTGTGAGGCAATGTTGAAGTTTGCTCCGATATTTAATCTTCCAACCGGATTCGTTGCATAGGAGAGCATTATATAATAATTATCATTGCTCGAAATACTGGTATCACTTCGACCCTCAAAATAACCGTCACCCAGACTGATAACATCACGACCATTCTCACCTATCACAGTAACACCAGCAGAATGATAATAACCGACAGGCATTACAGCACCGATTTCCCATAGTTTTGATGCTTCGTCTGAAGCCATTGATGCTACTGCCCGTAATCCAGTATAAGAACGCTCCATCATGAACGCCGGATTGGTCAGAGGAGAATATAACGAAAAGAAAGTTCTCCACTGGTCGGAAATCAGGTACTCCCCCGGAAGTCCATCTGAAAAACATGGAATAACTACACCAAAAATAATTACAAGGAATTTTTTAATCTTATCCATTCAAATATCTATCCTTAAACACAACATATCATACCTGAGAACAGGAAATATTATAGCAGCTTATGTTTTCAATACTGTAATTCATCGTTTTATTCCGATACGAAGAATTTTTGTTTCACTGAAACCCTGATTATCTTCAAAAGTACAGTGTGCTACATATGTTCCTGTACCGGTTTTTCTTTTCTTACTGTTACGTCCATCCCATATAAACAGTAGTCTGCCGCTTTCTTTGTCAAAAACCATTGGATGATCCCTGAGAACCGGATTCTTTACAACATCGTAAATTGATATCTTGCCGGTAAGAATTATATTGCTTCGCAGTTTTTCTTCCGGTTCAATAAATATTACCATACCATTTGAAGGTGGTGCTTTTCCTGCATTCTCATAAACTCTTCTTACCGGTTCCGGAATAACTGCTTCAGGCACAAATGGATTGTTTGTCGCACCCGGTATTACTGAATACACCATCTGTTTCATGAAAATCAGAACTCTTCGGTTTGCAGGATTCTTCTGGCTGTTTGTGGATTTGTCTGTAACAGACGCAATTGTATTTATCCAGATTGAATCATTCAGTTCAATGTCAAATCCATTTTGAACATTTTGAACAAGAGTGGAATATTGGTCATCATTCAGTATTCCATCTGCTTCCAGAGTAACCTCGTACACATCTCCATCAGGTTTACTGAATTTAAACGGACGTACAGAAGAAATCTCATTTACATTTTCAGAAAACTGTACAGACAATGAGTCTTTCTCCATTGCACCAATTACGAGTCTTGCGCTGATTATAACCGGCGCAACTCTGTCGATTATTTGTAAACTGCCGGTCTGAATCATTCCTCCCCCGGGAAGTATAATCTGACTGACAGAAATAACATCATTGGAGTTTGTTGACGTTTGCGGGACATCCCTTAGTTCTTCTACAATCCATGCCAGTCCGCCTGATACAATTTTAAGATCAACAATCTTAAAATTTCGGTATTTGGGCAAATCCAGATTATCAGCAATAACACCCAGGTCATTTTTGGTAACTGAACCATTTATGCCAAGAAATATGCTGTCAATAAATCCGTCTGCATCTGTATCCCAATAAGAAGCAGAAGAAAACGAAACTGTTTTACTTAATGAAAATGGCACAGAGATCCGGATTGTATCAAGAGGGTTATCCGGATTTCGATAAACAGCCACTATACTGTCGTTTACAGCATGTTGAAGTATTTTGTCGTTTTGAACAGCTTTACCGATTTCTCTTTTAAACTCTTTCGACCAGTAAGATCCATTTTTGGAAAGTGATATATTGAATCTGTCGGGAATATCTGCCTCGGTGTGTGAAATTTCAATATTGACCGATTTTCTTTTGTCGTCGGCACTGACAAACCTTACTTCCAGGAACTCCATTGTCTCGCTTATTTGAGTCACAGGCTTTCCATCATAGTAAAAAGCAAGATCATCAGTATTCCAGCATATCTCTACCATATAATCCGGAACAATTGCATCTTTTTTCCTGACCACATGAAATACCGTGTTTGTCTGAGTATCCGAGACCGCTCCAGTACTTGTATTTTTCATTGAATAATCGATATCAATCCTGAATTCTGTGACATCATCTGATAACGGAAAACGATTGGAAAAAATGAAATCGTTCTGTTCTGTCCGGGTAGAAATCACACCATTAACAGATAACACTTTTGGGGTTCCGCTTGAGATGACCAAAATGGGTTTTATTATTCTGGTCATAAACAGGTCCATCAATGCACTGTAATCTTCTGTATTCGTGACCCATATATCGCTTGATGGGTTTGAAGCTGAATATCCGTTAGTTTTAACATTGTTTGTCATTGTCAAGAGACTTTGAGGTGGTTGTGTCTCAGAGTTACTTAGATAAACAGTAAAAGTAGCCGGTGTATTATTCCCCTCGGTAAAATAATAAGGTTCTTTTCCCCCATGCTGTGTATTGGTCGGATGTGGTTCACCATCAGAAAGGAAAATTATGAACTGACGTTCTGGTGGATTCGAGGCATTTTCAAGTGCCGCAAGCGCAGCATCAAAAGCGCTGTTAATATTTGTGTTACCTTGTGTCCTGAATTCCGGTTTATACACAAGATCAACATATTCAAATTCTATTGTATTTCCCCTGTCTACATAGGGGTTTTCACCCGGGAGTGTATCAATCTGAAGCACGCTTCTAATATTATCGATTCCAGTATTACCTCCATATCTGCGGTTAAGTTCCTGAAGAGGAAGGTAGGATTGATCACCCTGACCGCTTAAGGGTTCAAATAGCGGGTTGTTACGATGATCGAAATAAAGCACTTCCCTGAAAACAACCAATCCGATTTCTGCATCCGGATGCTTTGCATAAACAGTGTCTATCAGGTCCATTGTAACTTCAAAACGTTTTCCATACGGATCATTTCCCGGATAAACTGCACCAAGTCCAGTCATACTGTGAGAGTGGTCTATAATAAAAAAAATTGATGGTGGTCCTGCTGATCCCTCTACACCTTCAACAACATCTTCCAATTTGCATGAAAGCACATTTGCAGAAAGAGCTACTATTGAATCTGGAACATAAATAGTATCGTTATGAAGATTCTCCGGACAGGTATTGAGATACAATTCACATATCTGAGCAGAATCAGCATTTACAAACACAATTAACACAAGAATAAAATGAATACTCAGTTTTTTTGCCATTTCATTTAAGCGCTTCATTTTCATAACAATACCGCCTTAACCTTTTAAACTTATTCTGCCATCTAATTTCATTATAGCACCGGATATCCTTTTTCTCTATAAATGAGTTTGTTATACCGAAATCATCCCCTACATATAAGTTAATCTTTTTTAGGTAAATATACCTCTCAATGTAATTTAAAAAATCATGCCAGATAAAAAAACAGCGTTTTTATTAAAATTTCTACATTTTTTTTAAATTCAACAGATACTGCATTGTGGTTATTTGACTGCAATTTATACAAACTTAAAGGTAATTATAACATAAGTTTATGATTTTAAAAGAATAACCCGTATGATGTCCATTAACCCCAATAATTTGCCTTTCTCCCCGGGTTATTAATGCAGCAAATGTGATTGAAGGGGTGAGTTCAGGGGCGGTATAATTCATAATTCATAATTCGTGCTTCGTATTTCTAATTCAGACAGAAACTTCCGGTTTTTTAAAAAGTATCTTCTCAAATATGACATAAGTGATTAATGTCGTAACTATTCCGGCAATTAAAGACCCATAGTACACATTCAGATTCACCCTGAGACACGAATTCACTATAAAAACTGTAATCAGGTAATTAAACCCGACCATTATAATAAACTGTGTGATTTCTATAAACAATCTTCTGCAATCCCTTATCTTGAAAATCACCAGCTTGTTTGCAACAAAATAAAGAGCCATGGCACTACCATATGAGATAGTGACACTGAGAATTGGATTCAGTTTGGCCAGGTCATTGCATACATAAAGAAGACTCATATAAATCAGCCCGGTAGTTGCTGAGCTGACAAGAAAAAGAAATACTTTCACCTTTCAGTTTCCCTTTTTTAGACTTTTTTGTTTTGGAATTGATTTAATGCTGCTTCTGATTTTGAAAATTATTATACTTGCTGAAAATACAACCATTTCCCATATAATCCTATTATTTTGTAAGAATAAAAATACCCGGGTGTAAAAACCTTTCCTGTTAAATCAGGATAAGATTATTGTGTTACGCAGAGCGCACAAGCCCCGACGTTTGAAGACAAAGTCGGGACTTGATTATTATAGCCATTTTTTGTACCCCCGACGTGTTAGTCGGGATTTGAATATTGTATTTTTGGCTGTACCAGCAGCAGCAACCGGGATAAGCAGCACCCATTCAGCCAAGCAATATAACTCTGGGTGAACCGGCAGTCCGGATCTTCTTGATGAATTGAAGAGGTCAGTGGATAGTGGGCAGTGATTAGCTAACAGTTTCTATGCGATAAATGAGACTTGGGGAAGAGATTTCAGATAGTCCAGTTTCGAATTTCTTAATTTTTTCTGATTGTTTTTTCATTTTTTCTTTGGTTTTATTTCGTATTTCGAATTTCGGATTTCGAGTTTTCCTGATCGTTTTGTTTTCGAATTTCGGTTTTCCGTTTTCGAATTTTTAACAGCTGTCGCGGGGTCATATGCACTCGCGCGAACATGATAATCAAAAATATTAGCAAACACGCAATTGTAAGGTAACAAATGAAAATACTTGTCAGCTCATGTCTTCTTGGAAACTGTGTCAGATACGACGGCGGACATAAACTTAACTACTTTATCAAAGACAAACTTGGAAAACATGCCAAATGGGTAACAGTCTGCCCTGAAACCGAATCCGGCATGCAGACACCAAGAGAGCCTATGCATCTTGTAAACAAAGGTGATACTGTCAGACTTGTTACGCTTAAAACACGTAGAGACCTCTCTGATAAGATGAATATCTGGATAAATAAGTTTTTCTCTGAATTCAACACAGAAGATGTGTGCGGATTTGTATTTAAAAGCAAATCTCCAAGCTGCGGTTTTAAAAGTGTCAAAATTTGGTCCGAAAACAACATCCTTTACAGCGGTAAATGTGGACTGTTCGCTTCAGAATGCATTACCCGCTATCCGCATATTCCATGCATTGATGAAGGGAGGCTTAATGATCCGGACCTGCACGACAATTTCATTGAACAGGTTTTTGTTTATAAAAGCTGGTCTCTTTTAAATAAAACAGATCTCCAGTCTCTTGAAAAATTTCATACACAAAATAAATATCTGATTATGGCACACAACCCGGAAGGATTCGAAAATCTCGGGTCCATTATTTCAGAGAAAAAACTCTCCACTGATCAAAAATATTTCAGATATCAATCATTACTGATGAAAACATTAAGGCAGATTGCTGCTATCCGGTCGAGATCAAAAGTACTGATGCTTATGGTAAATGATATAAAGGAGCATCTGTCATCGGATAACTTGACCGAATTAACTGAAATGATTGATAATTACAGAAAGGGGTTTATTTCATTGCGGGTTCCGCTTTCGTTTCTGAACCATTACAGCCGTGTATTTAAATGCGCACAATTCCAGGAACAAACCATTTTCAATCCCTACCCCAAGGAACTGGATTCAAGCTGCAAAACATGAGCTTGTACAATCACATTACTGAATATCTTTCAATAATGGTTCGATTGTCTTTACCAGTTTTTGGGATATTTTTTCATGAGCTTTAATATTCGGATGCCAGTCACACCCCCTGTTGTGGTATGGAATAGGATCATAAGCAACATTGTATATATCCTTTATTCCCTCTGCTTTCATGTTACCAACGATCTCTTTTACAAAGGATCGAACCGGCTGCTTATCTGAAGTAAGGCATACAATTTTCACACCAGGATAAAGATCCCGGATCTGCTGAAGAAAAGCTGTGTAGTTATAAATGAAAACATTTTTATCCGGGTAAGGCCGGGTTGAAAAATCGTTTGTACCAAGGCATACAACAACCACATGTGGAATCCATTGCTCATGATTCCATGCCGGATGTTCTGAATTTCTTAATGTACGAAAAAAAACTGAACTAAAAGGATGAAATGAAGAAATAAATGGTACGCCCCAGTTTCTTACCACGCCTTTACCGGTAGCTGCAATTGTAACGCATTCGGCATTAAGAGCTCTGCCCGTAAGAGGTCCGTATGAATAATAACAGTTGGATGAATCAAAAACAGATTCGCAACTTATAGAACTGGATTCATTACCGAAACCATTCAGAGATGATGCCCCGATAAATTCGATACGATATTTAGGCCGTATTTGAGCAATCTGACACAGTTTTTTATCATCACCAATGAGAAATCCTCCGAATTCACATATCACATTCTCAATCAGGTATCTTTTGGTTATCGAAACAGTATGTATGGTATCTTCAAGACCCGAAACAAGTTCGTATTGTTCGACTATTGAATCGGTTTTTAAAACTTTTAAAAATTCACCATCTATAAAAATATTAAAAGCCTCACCATAACCCTTCAACATGACAGCACAACAACTGCCTTCAAAAGCTGCTTCAATAGAAACTCCAGGCCAGTCAAACCGCACATTTTGAGGAATACTGAAATCAAAACGCCCAGTATACCGGATCAGGGGGTTATCCGGATAAACTCTTTTATATGCATTTATCTGAAAAGGTAAAACCAGAATGAATTTAAAAATCAAGACATTAAGAATCTGTTTCACTAAGCATTTCCATTGACAATACACCACAATATTTCTGTTACCTGTATAACTCCGTAGCATGCTATGTTAAAAAACATAGATTTGGGCAGGGTGGATTTCAACACATAATCTGAACAAAAACTTTTTTCGCTTCACTGCAAATCACTCTCTGAATACAGAAATCTTGCGGATAGAACGCATCTTCTGGTTGTCAAACGCAGCAATGTTGTTTCCAGCCGGAATGCTTGATTAACTACTGTATCCATGCTGCGATTTACGATGCAGATATATCAGTTCAGGTAATTGAAAAAGGTCGGTATTACCGGATCAGTGGCGATAATCATCAGCAGAAACATCCAGTTCATCCATTTTTTTCATCAACCATTTTCGATCTATTTCAAGGAGCTTTGAAGACATGGATACATTTCCCCTTGTCTTTTTTAATGCATTGACAATAGTCTGCCGTTCTGCATGGCTTCTGGCTTCTTTGAGAGTAAGAGTAGTTTCATAAACATCTTTTTTCAGGAGAGAAGATTTGTTAAGACTTATATACTCAGGCTCAATCTGTTTTCCTTCACTCAGCAAAATAGCTTTCTGTATAATATTTTCAAGTTCACGAATATTGCCCGGCCATGAATATGAAAGCAGTTCATTTTTAACTTTTGCAGAGATTGTTTTTGAAGATAAGCCAAATTGTGTGCAGTATTTCAGGATAAAAAAATCTGCCAGAAGAAGTATATCACTTCCCCTGTCTCTGAGGGGTGGAAGATTTAATGTAAGCACATTCAACCTGAAATAAAGATCCTGCCTGAATCGTCCACTGTTTACTTCCATTTCAAGATTTTTATTTGTTGCAGCAATAATCCTTACAGATACCTTGATAGTGTCGGTTCCACCTATCCTGACTATTTCCGATTCCTGCAAAACCCTGAGTAGCTTTACCTGTAACGGTAAAGGCAATTCCCCTGTTTCATCAAGAAACACGGTTCCACCTTCCGCAGCTTCAAACAGCCCGATTTTACGCTGCACAGCACCGGTGAAAGCCCCTTTTTCGTGCCCGAACAACTCTGATTCGATGAGATTTTCCGGAATTGCACCGCAATTTATTGCCTTGAAAGGCTTTTGTGAACGCATTGATTTCTCGTGCACATACCTTGCCATCAGTTCCTTGCCTGTACCGGTTTCACCCAGTATCAGGACAGGTGAATCTGTACGAGCCAGCTTTTCAGCAAGATGAATAAGCCTGCTCATTATTTCACTTTCATAAATCATTGAACCGGAAGAAACAAATTTTGTCTGCTGTAATCTTGCGATTGTTTCCTTCTGACGTTTTCTTTCCTGGTAATTTTCCAAAATTACGGAAAACAGAGGCAAAAGAGCATCACAATACTCTCTGTCTATATTATTGAATCCTTCACTGTCTTGTATTCTGTCAAGATATAAAAATCCGGATATGGAAGTTCCCTGTTTTAATGGAGCGCACATGACCGATCCTATCAGATTTTTCTGAAGAGAACAGGTTGATCCGGATTCATCTTTCCATTCATCCTCATGCATTATAATCGTTTTTGCCGCCTCTTTTGCCCATTTGATTGCTCTTGATGAAAAACGGTCCAACCCTGCAGATGACGGATACCTTGCAACCGTTTTGTGTTCACCACTTATCGAATCCTCAACAACCAGTCTTGAAGCATCACAGTGAAGAAGCCTTGCAACACTTGCGACAAGATCACTGAAAACCTCTTCATCTTTATTTCTGAGCAAAGAAACTATCACCTGTATAAGCTCTTCAAGTGGAGAAGCCGGATCTTTTTTAACTGCAGTTTCCAGATCACGCTCACAATAAATATATCCGATATCTCCAATACAAAAGGTATCACCATGTTTGAGTGTCAATCCTCTTTCGATTTCTTTACCATTCAGACTGATTCTAATTCCTGATGTTAATGGCTGAAGATCATACGAACCTTTTGAAAAAAGAAGATGTGCAGCAATTGAAGGCATTGAATTGTGTCCGGGATTAATATGACATTCCCGTGATGAACCGATTGTCACGACACGCCCGTTGAGTGGAATATATGAATCTGTTTTTCTGCAATATAACCGGATTTTGTTCCCCATTATCTGTTAATTCACCTTCCTGCCTGTAAAACGAACCACTTTTCTCTGAAATGGTAATATTTTCACTCTTTCATGCCAGTTTACCCTACCGTCTTCACTGACTAATGCAAGATCATGCACTCCAAAATCCAGGCTTATTCCGTATTTCAGATCATCATGAAATTTTGACAGCCTGTTATCTATTGAAATCCGGGAGCTGTCTGGAAATCCCTTAAAAATCAACACACCTGTAAGCCTGCTTGAATGAAGCGAATCCTGTTTTAAAGGCAGTTCACTTACCGGTATTTTTTTGTCTTTAAAAGTAATAAGCTGATTCCTTTTTTCCTTTTTATGAACAAAGCTGTGTTCTGATACTGTACCGGTTTTTCTTCCGGCAAAAAAAGCAATTGTCAACGAAACAGACACAAGCAGGATCAGGCTTATGTATGTTTTCAGGGATTTGTCAGTCTTTCTTTGCTGTTGAGAAAACCTGCCTATGAACTCCATTGCTTCAGCATTATTTGCATTCTGTTCCAAACTTTCAACACACAGCCAGTAAGCTTCTTCATGGCGACCTGCAAAGTTCAGTTCTTTCGCTGCAAGAAGCAGTTTAACGGAAAGAATATCTGATGCAAGATGACCGGCAATTTTTTCCCAGTCATGCTCCATAAACTGACATCTGTTTTGTTCTTTCCACAGCTCCAATACTTTAACTCCCGAATCCGGTCGTTTCTGAGGATCCTCCTGTAAAAGTATTTCGGCAATACCAGCAGCTGATGTATCAGAAAGAATTTGTGACAGAATTTTTCCTGCAGAATACAGATCAGCCTTGACAAGATCTACTTTTCCCCCATAGTTCCAGATCTCCGGAGCCATATATGCCGGAGTTCCTTTGGCTGTTAATGCTACAGATTTTTGTCCGTCAGCAACATCCTTTGTAAACCCGAAATCAACAAGGAATACACCATCAGGAGGTGAAATCAAGACATTTGCAGGTTTCAGATCCCTGTGTGCAAATCCCAAAGAATGTAAAGTAGCCAGAGAGCAGATCAGCCCGTTTGCAAGAAACAACCGTTCTTCTTCCGAAAGAGTCCCTCTCATCAATTGTACAAGTGATACACCTTTCACCCACTGCATTACTATGCATACGCTGTTATTCCACTCAAAAGCATCGTAAACCTGCGGGATGCATTCAGCCTTGATTTTAGCCTGGATTGTGGCTTCTTTGAGCAATTCTTTTCTTCTGTCACGGTCTTTTTCCGGTATGATTTTTAAAGCAACCCATCTCTCCAGAGCATTTTGACGTACTCTGTAAACAGAAGCAAAAGTTCCTTCACCAATGCGCATTGGATGAGAAAATCCTTTTGGCAGCTTTGGTATCATTGGGTCAACTCCTCAGAAAGTAAAGCTGCTTTGTCCCTTAGTTCTTTTTCGGATCTTGCAAACCAGTAAATTATGTCTTCATCATCAGGTGAACACTGTAATGCTTTCATCCATCTGGTGTGCGCATCAGTAATATTGCCCTCATGCCAGTCTATCATTCCCAGATTAAAAAAGGGCGCCGGATTCATGCTGTCTATCGCGATGGCCCTGCCGAGAATCGTCCGGGATTTTTCGATTCTCCCCATTCTGAAATAGATGATTCCTGCAAGATTAAGAGCCTGAGCGCTTGCGGGATCATACTCAATAGCCCTGGTAAGGGCTTCAAGTGCCGATAATGTATCTGCTGAATTCAATAACAGTTTTCCTCTCTGCTGCCACACCTGGGAAAGAAGGGCATTTAACTGCTGTGTTGTTCCAGCAGCTCTGGCAGCTTCAAGATTCATGATTGCTTTTTTCCAGCTTACACTGTCTTGCAAATTATCCGCAGCCATCTGTATATAAGCTTTACCAATACCTACACGTGCTTCAAAATGATCCGGATGCTTTGTCAACACGGAATCAAAAAACTGTATTGCCCTTGTATAGTCTCCCAGTCTCAGGCAAATCAGGCCTTTTTCCAGTTCTGAAGAGGAACAGGAGAACAGGAACACGACAACAGCAGAAATAATTGTTTTTTTCATATATTTCAAAACCCTTTTAATCTTGCAGGATCAAAAGTGTATTTACATGCAAGTGCAATTTCATACGACCACTTAGGGATATCAACAATTGCGTATTCATGCAAAGATGAATAAGTTTTACTGAGATCTGCCGAAAGTGTTATCTCAAACTGCTCTTTTACAGACTTGCTCAAGGATGTATTTACAGAAAAGGTATGATCCATTCTCTTTTTGCTGTGATACTCAATTGGAATTGAGTCAACAATTATTTCATATCCTTCGTAAACAATTTCACGAAGCCAATATTTGTAGCCATCTTGCGACATCGTTAACATCGGATATAAATCATTTACTCCAAGTCCTTCAGGAATAAAATTACCTTCAATATAATCAGATGAATATTTAAAATCCATCCACTCATAATTGCCAGAATACCTTAATAAATTGTATACTATGCCAATTGCGCCCTCTATTCCCCACCTCATTTCTCTCTTAAATGATACAGACGGTGTCAAACTAAAATAGCTCTGAGGTATTTTAAAATGCGAAGTGGTATAAGCATCTGGTAATATATAATTTGAAATATATAGTTTTTTATCTTGAATAGAAAATTCGTAAGCATCTGTAAATGTCGAATCTTTATAAAATATGAAAGTGTCTTTGTTTGCAAATAACAGATAAACAGGAGTTAATGGAATTTTCATAGTCTTAAAATCAACCCACATTGAATTTACCAAAAAGCTTATGCTCTTTTTTTCTGACAAAAAATTTTCAAAGTATACTAATCCATAAAATGTATTGCTCGGATCCTGTGTTTCGCGCGTATAACCCGCATTAATGAATGTCATCCAGGAATCTTTCAGAAAAACAAGTTTACTCCCAAAACTGTTTTTAAAGTAAACATCGCTGAAATAATCCTTTTGTCTGCTCCAACTGTAATCAAAAGAGAGCATTCCTGAAAAAAGATAACATGATGTTTCCAGCCTGAAAGTATGATCCAGAGAATCTCCTGTATTCCTGATATTCTTTATAATATTCTGATTCTCCTTATTATAGTTTTTCAAATCATACTGGGTTCCTAACTTTAATCCCCAGAAAGGGTTTATCGGAATAACCCATTTTGCCCCTGAGGAGAATGTCAGGTCCGGACGATTGAATACTTCGATGGTATCGTAGAGCTCCCTGTAAGGATAACTGCCGCTGTTTTTTACGTTTTCACGAACAAAACCTCCACTTAGAGATACAGAAAATTCGGGAATGAACAGTTTTAGTTTTTCTGACGGCTGCCTTTTTAATAAATCCAGAATCTCATCTGCATCTTTATTCCAGCCCAATGCAGAATAAATAGTATATCTCTGCTCTAAAATTAAGCGGTACAGTCTTGTATTCGTGTCTGGTTTTGATGCATAATTTAGTGCCAGAGCAGTATCAAGAGATCCCTTTTTTACAGATATCTGCGCCCAGATATAAAACAAACTGTCATCCGACATACCATTACTGTATGCTTTCTTCATATAAAAGTCGGCAGAATCGTTATTTCCTTTTTCTGCCCATTCAAGACTTATCTGTCCAAATGGCTGCACCGCCGCCTCCCTGGATACATCATTACAATACCCAGGTCCAGAATAGAAAAAATAAAGGTAAAACATTGAAAATGCTATTATTAGTTTCATTTTCAGATTTTATCCTTTTTCATTTTTTTAATCAACAGATTTATAATTCTGCAAGTTTAGGGTAATTTTTCTGATAAAACTTGAATATATTCCGAAACCAAATCAGGTACATTCTGAAAAGCAAAGAAACTGTAATAACCGCAGTTGTTTTGGCCAGAAGATTCACTCTAAATAGAAAAAAAACGTGCATTTACGCACCGTTTTTCCGGTCACTATCAAACTTGATAACATTTTTGTTCCAGTCCTTTTTTATATCTATTTCTGCTTATACTCCCTGAATTGAAGAGCCCTTTCATTTCTCCTTTTTTCAATATCTTCAATAGTCTTTTCTACCTGTTTTTTTAATTCAGGTGACAATTTGTCAATCTTTTTTTGCTGCTGTTCAGAAACCTTTAAAGTACTTTCCTGATGTTTCAGTTTCTTTTGAAATTCTGGTATACTCTTTTGAGAACCTGCAGAGTCAATTTTCATTTTTATCTCTTGTGGAAAAGTTAACATTATCTGATCAAACAACCGATCAATTTTACAATCGGCCTCTTTCACTTCGTTTGCTTCGGTTTTAATATCCTGTGCCAATATCAAACTGAAACTCAAAACAGGTATCAAACAGATCATTAAAAATTTCATGATAACTCTCCTTTTTTAAAAACGGCTTCCATGGAAAACATGAGGACTGGATTATCATGCATATTCCCATGAAAACCGCTGTATTGAAAGTTATTCCTCACTGCTTTGAGGACCTGAACCTTTAGCCTTTTTTTCCATGGTATTAATTCTTTCCTGAATCTCTTTTAACTCAGCAGCTTTTTCCTGAAGTCGTTTCTGAACTTTCTCCCGTACTTCTTCAACCTGTGCAGCAACCTTTTGTGATGCTTTTTCGATGTTTTGAATAGCATTCTGAAGTCTCTGTTGTGCTTGTACACGCTTTTCTTCCATCAATGCCTCTTTTTGCTCCTGAGTCATCTCCCTGACCTGCTTTTGAATCTGTTCAATTGCCTTCTGTGCCCTCTCACATTCACCTTCAGCGTCTTTGAGAGCAACATTGAGCTTTTGTCTTAACTGCTCTGCTATCTGGTCAGGATTCCCCTGCTTTGGACCATTTTGTGCAGAAACGATTACAGCACCAGCCAGAATAACTGTTAGTAAGAACCTCATAAATACCTCCTGTTAAAAATTAATGGATTGTTTGTTCTTGTGACTGCTAATATTCAAAAGACGTGCCAAGATTGTATGTTGTTGATATATCACCAGTTACGCTGTTTTTCATTACAAGTTAACATGAAACTAATGTGGTTGATTCACCCCATGTTCAATTCACATTGCCTTGTATTTCTTTTAATATCAATGAGTTAACCTTACAACTCAACCGTGTGGCTTATTAACCCCCACCATTTAACTGGTTTTATCTATCAGAGATTTTCGAAGAAAGAAAGTTAATTTATTGTTGCTTTCAGGTTTGAACCAGATTCAGGAATTTATCACTTATTTATTACCAGCCCCATTAAATAAGTATATACATTTTGTATATTGTATCATATCTGTTAAGATTTCCCCTAACCATAATTGTTTGGGAAATATTAAATACCTGTTTAAATCGGATCCTGTTTGGATCTTTTTTACACTCTGTTTTAATGCTATTTTCTAAGATATTGTATCTAACAGGAATTTAAAATATTCAAAATCCAGGTTTTAGAATTAATAACGTAGAGGAAGGATCTCATGTTAAAGCGCTTAATAATTTTCTCTCTTTTCACTATTTTGCCAATCCAGGCAGGTACTCCAGTTAAAACTCATGGATCCCTTATTACCGATGAAAACCGAATTGTTGGTTCTGTTGACAGTAAGCCGGTGCAGATAGCCGGAATGAGTATGTACTGGACTGCATGGGGAGGTGAAAACTTCTATAATCGCAACGTTGTCGAATCACTTGTCGATAACTGGAATATCACATTAATAAGAGCAGCCATGACCATCGAAGCAGATTGGACAAGCGGATATGTAGATGATCCTGATGGTCAGAAACTTATGGTGAAAACAATAATTGATGCAGCAATACAGAAAGGAATCTATGTTATAGTGGACTGGCATGACCATGATGCCAATCTTCATGTCGATAAAGCAAAAGAATTTTTCGGGCAAATAGCACAGGAATATGGTAACACTCCCAATATTATTTGGGAAATATGGAATGAACCGGATAACGTTAATGGTACCGGTGAGGGCGGTTTGGACACATGGGATGATATTAAAAATTATTCAAAACAGGTAATTCCGGTTATCCGGGAACATAGCAACAATCTTATTGTTGTTGGAACCCCAGTCTGGTCTCAACATGTTGATGTTGCAGCAGATGACCCGCTAAATGAGTTTGAAAATATCGCATACACCCTGCATTTCTATGCAGGCACACATGCAGATTCACTTCGTATGAAAGCTGATTATGCACTCGAAAATGGGCTCCCTATTTTTATAACAGAGTTTGGTCTTTCTCTGGCAAGTGGTGATGGCGGGATTTACACAGATTCTTCAGAAATATGGCTCGATTGGGCTGATGAAAATATGATCAGTTGGGCCAACTGGTCGCTATCAGATATCGGTGAATCCTCTGCAGCTCTTGTTTCCGGTGCACCAACTGATGGAAACTGGGGAGAAGAGCATATCTCTGAATCTGGAAAATGGATAAGAAACAGGCTTTTATCCAGGCCTGAATATGAAAAACCTGTTATTGATACACTTGCCATTCCAAGAATAGTTGAAGCTGAATCGTTTGTTACAGTCTCTGATAATGGTCCGCAGGTAGAAAATCCAGGAGGTGGTGTCAGCGGTGGAGCAAGTCTTGGCTATACTACTCCCGGCTGCTGGGTAGAATATACCATTACAGTTCAGGAAGCCTCACAGTTCAGTGCCACTGCCCGTGTCGCTTCAGGCGAAGGTTCCAATGGTGGTACCATAACAGCCAAAATCGAAAATCAAACAGTGGCATCATGGAATGTGCAAAATACCGGCGGATGGCAAAACTGGACAATTACCGAGCCATCACCCGATTTTTCTCTTGATAAGGGTGAATATACCCTTCGTGTTGAGTGGCAAGGTGAGGGAGAAAGTCTGGTAAATCTTGATTATATTGATATCATGTCAACTGAGACGTCCGCATTTTATCGCAATACGAAAAATTCGGGGAAAAAATATGAAATCAGACTATCAAAAGGAAATGGTTATATTTCATTTAATACCAGCAGGGAAATGAAAAACGTTTCTCTTGTTACTTTGAACGGTCGTCAGGTTTTTTCATCACCAGTCCATACGGAAAAAGTGAAAATCCCATTGAAAAATGGATTTTATCTGTTAAGTATTAAACATCATGACGGAAAAACAAGGGTTTTGCCAATTACCGGATATTAAAGTGTCGTTCACTTTAATTTCAAACAGGAAATAACCTTTCTGAGACAAAACCTGTTACAAAAAAGTATTTTATACTTTCCGTATTATGACACGTCAATAATAGTTAGCTGTATGATTATCGGAAAAATTGCGAAATGATCAAGTAAATCTACCCAGGAAGGTACTCCATTTATCATGTCTATTTCACTCGGAATCTGCCTTGGTGCATCAACCATTAAAGCTGTTGAACTTGAGGATAAAGACGGGACCTGCAAAACAGGTAATGTTTACATACGAAACCATGAAAGTAATCCAAGGTTAGTTGTAGAAGAGTTGTTCAAGGAACTCAATGTTTCCAGATATGATCATCTTATGGTAACCGGAAGAAAGTTTCGTGAAATACTGAATACACCTTCAATTACTGAAGCAGAAGCGATTGAATCTGCACTGGCGTACAATCGTCTTTACCACAATGTCGATAGTAGTGAATACACTGCTATTGCCGGACTTGGAGCAGAAAGTTTTATTGTTTACCTGCTCAACAAAGAAGGCTTTATCTCCTCTGTTGAGTCGGGGAACAAGTGTGCTTCCGGAACAGGAGAGTTTTTTCTTCAACAGATCAAACGGATGAATATTGATACAAAAAAAGCGATTGAACTTGCAAAAACATCCGAAATGTACCGTGTTTCCGGCAGGTGTTCGGTTTTCTGTAAAAGTGATTGCACGCATGCATTAAACAAAGGTGTTGGTATTGGAAAAGTAGCAGCCGGTCTTTGCGCCATGATGGCAGAGAAGGTGCTGGAACTTCTTGAAAGAGTTAATACAAAAAAAATTCTTGCAACAGGTGGGGTTACAAATAACTCTGTTGTTATGAAACTGCTGGAAAATCGTGTAGATAAACTTACAATACCACCTAATGCAGATGTTTTTGAAGCTCTGGGGGCAGCGTGGTACGCAAAAGAAAACTCTGTCACTACAGTTGTCGATACAGATAACCTGTTCAGGGAGAATCGATCATCTTTCATGCTGTTACCGCCGCTTTCAAAAGGTGAACATCTCGTAACGTTCAAGGAATCTCACAGAGGAGACGCAAAAGCATCTGATGAATGTATTGTCGGACTGGATGTTGGATCAACGACAACAAAGGCTGTAGTTGTCCGTATGGAAGACAATGCGGTTTTAGGATCTGTCTATCTTCGTACAAATGGCAATCCGGTTGAAGCTTCACGTCAATGTTACCGGAATCTTGACGAACAGCTACCATGTGGTGTTAATGTTATCGGACTTGCAGTGACCGGCTCCGGCCGTCACATTGCCGGACTTCATGCGTCAACAGATTCAATTATCAATGAAATTATTGCTCATGCCACAGGCGCAGCCTTTTACGATCCTGATGTAGACACTATTTTCGAGATTGGCGGCCAGGACGCAAAATACACTCACCTTACAAATGGAGTTCCTTCCGATTATGCAATGAATGAAGCATGCAGTGCAGGAACCGGTTCTTTTCTTGAAGAATCGGCGTACGAAAGTCTCGGAATAGATTATAAAAAGATCGAAACAATCGCACGTGAAGGACAACTACCCCCTAATTTCAATGATCAGTGCGCAGCTTTTATCAGTTCCGACATTAAAATTGCCACTCATGAAGGTATAAGTAAAGAGGATATTACTGCAGGTCTGGTTTACTCCATATGCATGAATTATGTAAACAGGGTTAAAGGACAGAGAAAAACCGGGAACCGGATTTTCATGCAGGGTGGAGTATGTTATAATAAAGCGGTTCCTCTTGCAATGGCAAATCTGATTGAGCGTCCTATTATTGTCCCACCCGACCCTGGTTTGATCGGAGCTTTCGGTGTTGCACTTGAACTGGCACAGCGTATCCGTTCCGGAGCATCATCGCCGCGCTCTTTTGATCTGACAGAATTGTCAAACAGGGATATTGAACACGGCCAGCCTTTTACATGTAAAGGTGGTGCGGAAAAATGTGACCGGGGTTGTCAAATTGCCATTATTATTATTGATGGAAAGAAATACCCATTTGGAGGAGCGTGCAATAAATACTACAACCAGGTTCATCATGCAGGTAAAGAAAATGACTGCAAGGACCTTGTCCGTACCCGTACTGAAATGGTATTTCCTGATACTGAA
>JAAYEB010000262.1 GCA_012728995.1 Fibrobacter sp.
ATTCTATTCTCCAGGTACGACCCTTACTGCTCCCTGATCTGCCGAAGAAGCCATAAAAGCGTAAGCCTTAAGAGCTTCTGATATTTTACGATCTCTGTTTACAGGTTTGAAAGCCTTTTCACCCTTCAGTTCTTCTTCTGCGCGACGCTTCTTAAGTTCTTGTTCGGTAAGCTTAACCTGAATTGTTCTGTTTGGTATATCTATTTCGATTATATCCCCGTTTTTTATCAATCCGATTTCCCCACCAGAAGCTGCTTCAGGAGATACATGTCCAATAGATAATCCGGATGTTCCTCCGGAAAACCGCCCATCAGTAATCAATGCGCACTCTTTTCCCAGATGCCTCGATTTGATATATGATGTCGGATATAACATCTCCTGCATTCCTGGTCCGCCCTTTGGACCTTCATACCGTATTACTATTACATCACCCGCCTCAACATCATTTAAAATACCCTCGCAAGCTTCTTCCTGGGAATCATAAACCCTGGCTTTGCCGGTAAATTTGAAAATTGATTCATCAACACCCGCTGTTTTTACTATACAGCCATTCTTTGCAATATTACCAAACAGAACAGCCAATCCGCCATCCTTATTATATGGATTATTGTTGTCCCGTATACATCCAGCAGTTCTGTCTGTATCTAAAGAATCATAACAGGTTTCCTGTGATCCCAGTTTGAGGTTGCGCCCTGAATTGGCAGGTGAACTTCTGAACAGATTCTTTGCTTCTTCGGTGCATGAAGGACTCATGATATCATATTTTTCCAGAATGGCACCAAGTGAAGATGAATCAATGCGTTTTACATCTTTATTTATCAGACCGGCACGGCCCAGTTCACCCAGAATTCCCATTATACCACCAGCCCTGTTTACATCCTGAACATGGTTGGAGCAACTTGGAGCCACTTTACATAAAACCGGAATTTTTCTCGAAAGAGTATCAATATCAGACATTGAAAAGTCCACATCCGCACTTCTGGCAATTGCAAGTAAATGAAGCACGGTGTTTGTCGAACCACCCATTGCAATATCCAGAGACATGGCATTAAGAAAAGCTTCCTTTGTAGCAATGGATCGCGGAAGAACCGAATCATCACCCTGCTCATAATAAGCTTTGGTGATTTCAACAATTTTGTTCGCAGCAGTTTCAAACAGTTTTAATCGGTTTTTGTGAGTAGCTACAATGGTACCATTTCCAACAAGGGCCATTCCAATAGCTTCAGTCAGACAGTTCATTGAATTTGCCGTAAACATTCCTGAACAGGAACCACATGTTGGACAAGCAACCTGTTCAACAGCCTCAATTTCTTCATCTGATACACTTTTATCCGCGGCCATCACCATGGCATCTATCAAATCATATTTTTTCCCGTTTAATACACCGGCTTCCATCGGCCCACCTGAAACAAAAACCGCAGGGATATTAAGCCGCATTGCAGCCATAAGCATTCCCGGAGTAATTTTATCACAATTCGAGATACATATCATTGCATCAACTTTATGAGCATTACACATATACTCTACACTGTCTGCAATGATTTCCCGTGATGGAAGTGAGTAGAGCATTCCATCATGCCCCATCGCTATACCGTCATCTATGGCAATAGTATTAAATTCAGCAGCAAAAAATCCATTCTTTTCGATCAATCCTTTTACATACTGACCGATTTCGTGAAGATGTACATGCCCTGGTACCATCTGGGTAAATGAGTTAACGACAGCTATTATCGGTTTTCCGATCTGGGATTCTTTCATCCCGTTTGCACGCCATAAGCTTCGTGCCCCCGCCATACGGCGTCCTTCAGTAGTCGTTAAACTTCGTAATTTTATACCCATTTCCGATCTCCTCTATCTATAATACATGTAACTACAGGAAATTGAAAATAACGTATACTCGGGTATTTATCAAGTAAAAACGCAAGCCTTAGGGACATGCTGTTGAATTTTAATTTTACATTAAATGATCATGGTTTAAAGATTTTTTTGAATTTCTGTAAATTTCCCCAGGGAATGTTTCCCTGAAAGTGTCAAAAAAACCTTAAAACCACAATTCAGTTATGCCAGAAACAGTAATTTTGATTCAAAAACTTATTGTAAATTCCTTTTTTTCGGAGTCGGCTCCTTCTGCCTTTTCCAGTTAGAGGAACCATCAGGCGACCTTCCATAGGAAACATCCGGGATTCTGGCTTCCGGGTTACCGCTGTGAGCAAAAAACCGGATTCTATCTATAATCAAACCATTCACTACTGTAAGAATTATCTCCTCACCCTCTGTAGCCGACAGTTTAAAAGGTGCATGCAGAGCTCCCTTATCGGGATCATCATCGGCCCAGATAACAACAAATTCTTTTGGTTTCAGGGTAATTTCAGGAAGAGCGTACTGAAAAAGTTTTGTAGAATCATCCGATAAATACAACCCACTCAAAGAAACCGATTCATCACCATGATTATACAGCTCTATCCAGTCTGAAGCATCCCCGTAATCATCAGTAAAAATGCCCAGATTGTTTGCTGCCATGAACTCATTAATTACAATTGTTGCTTTTTGCGGTTTTGAATATTCATAGGGATTTTCAAGACAATTAAAAAGCATTATACAAATACCCAAAACCAATGCTGTCGTTTTTCTTGTCATGATATTTCCTTTGCTTTCCAATGATTTCATATCGCTTGTTTTTCAGCAGCTTCAGGTTAATCAAAAAACCTGTAAACATCAATTTTTCCGAAAGCAACTGATTTTTACCAATTGTTACAATATTCCTTTTGTAAACAAATATGATACCTGAAAAAGAATTTTCTTGTCTCTCATGTATAACATTTCATTATCATACAACAACTCTCCGTCAAGAGACAGGAATACCGACGACCCGATATCCCACCGTATACCTCCGGTGTAAACCTGTGAGGTCCAGAAACCGTTATCAATATGTTCGAAAGCTACAACCGGTGATATTGTAGAATTGGCAATCTTAAAGTCGTAATATGACATAACCCGTAAAGACAAGGTAACAAAATTCAGTGTATCTTTCTCCATCAGAAAGTCTATAAGAGGTGGATCTCCCCAGAAAAATTCTGCCCCGAAATGTAACTTGTCTTTAACCCAGTTTGTGTTAATTGCCAGATCATAAAAGTTTGCCCTGTATTCAAGCAGCGTATGATATAGGAATTTTTCTGATCTGTACCCGGCATTAAAAACCAGCCATCGAAAATATTCCCAATCAAGTTGAGCAGTTATCAGTTCAGCTATTGAGAATACCCCTTTTCCTTTTAAAAAATTTGGA
>JAAYEB010000486.1 GCA_012728995.1 Fibrobacter sp.
GAAAATACTTTATGTCAAATATATTGGTCAATCTCGTCCACGGTCATCCCGCACGATTTTGCCAACGCGTCAAGGTCATTGTCGTTTAAGTTATGGCTGTATTCCGAAATCATCATAGACGCGTAATACTTCAAATCCGTTCCCGCATAACGCCTTTTCAGGTCGTCGAGCTTCGACCGGACAACCGACGCTGTTCCCGCGCTGTCTTCCGCATCGATCTCATCGGATAAATCCGTCTCCGGATAATCCCAACTCGGGTAATAAGGCGAACCCTGATGATAATAATTGGGATTATCCCCCGACTTCGCCGCGTGTTCCAAGTCAAACGCGGCTTTTTGCAGCGCATACGACTTCTCCCACTGACGGTCTGCCACCGCGTCACGCGATTCCTGATAGAGCTGCTGGGCGAGTTGGATCGCATAGGTCTGGATCGCCTGCATCGTGGCGATATCGCCGGTCAGCTTTGCCTGGCTGATCGCCAAATTCAGCTCTTTGACCGCCGTGTTGTAGTCGCTCGAATTGGTGTTCAATGCGGTTTGATAGGCGTTGGTCAATCCGACCTGGCTCGTCTCCTGCCAGCCGCTCCCCGCAAGCCCCACCGAACGGATGTTTTGGTTGAGCTTCCCCGTCGGGTTGATGGCGCGGGAAAAAGCCAAATCGGCCTCGCGGTTCGCCTGCGCGCGGGCTTTCTCCGTCAGTTCCTTTTGGTATTCCATCTGTTCGACCGCCTGCCGGGTCGTGAGTTCCTGCGCTTTGATCGCCGCCATGATCGCGGCTTTGTACTGCTCGGAGACGCTGCCCGAACTGAACAAGTCCTCGAGGTAGTGTCAAGGAAGTTTCGCAAATTGGTTTTTAGTCCCTGAAAGCAAATGAGTTAACCGGCAATCAAAGTGTCATCGGCTGTCGCCTCGAGGTGCTTCATATTCATGTACTTTTTGTTGCCCCATTGGGTGCCGGCAACGTGGCGAAGGCGTGCGCAAACCAGCATAAGCGCGGAATTGCCGTCGGGAAAAGCGCCAACCACCCTTGTCCGGCGGCGAATCTCGCGATTGAGCCTTTCGATGACATTGTTTGTGCGAATCCGTGTCCAATGCTCAAACGGAAAATCTGCATAAGCAAGGGTTTCTTCGATGCTGTCCTCAACCTTCTTTGCGGCTTCGGGCAGTTTCATTGCCCGCAACTCGGCCACCACCGCTTTTGCCTTCTCACGAGCTGCCTTTTTGCTCTCCTGGGCGTGGATGGCTTTGAGCATTTTTGCCACCAGCTTTACCTTGGAGCGTGGGGTAACGGAGAATACATTCCGGTAGAAGTGCACGGTGCAGCGTTGATACTTGGCATCGGGGAAGACCTCGTAAACCGCTTCTAACATCCCCATGCATTTGTCGCCAACGATGAGCTTAACGCCATCCAGGCCACGGCCTTTCAGCCACTGGAAGAAGCCGACCCAGCTGGCCTTGTCCTCTTTCATCCCTTCAGCGGCACCGATTACTTCTCGGTAGCCATCCTCATTGACTGCGATGGCCACCAAAATAGCTACATTCTGATACTCGCCGCCCCAGTTGCGCTTGAGATAAATGCCGTCCACATAAACATAGGGGTATTTTCCGCCCTGCAAAGGGCGATTGCGCCAGTCTTCAATGTGGACATACGCTTTCTTGTTCAGCTCGCTAATCGTGGATGGCGATACCTTGCTGCCCCAGAGAGCTTCGGTAATGTCCTCCACACGGCGAACGGAGACCCCGGCCAGATACATTTCTATCAGCGCCTCTTCCACGCTGCTCTCACGGCGGCGATAGCGCTCAATGATGGCCGTCTCAAAGGTTACACCCTTGAGCTTGGGCATCTTCAGTTCCACATCCCCCGATGTTGTCGTTAGATTCCGGCTGTAGTGCCCGCTGCGGTAGCCCTGACGCTCCGCACTGCGCTCATATTTCGCAGCGCCTGTCAGCTGCTGAGCCTCCTGCTCCAACAGGCCGTTGAGGGTTTCCTCCACGCTGCTGCGAACCAGTTCTTTTAATTCGCTCTTGATGATTTCCTCATTTAGTCGTACAATTTTCTCGGACATGGTTTTCTGTCTCCTTTCGAATGGTGGTGTCGTGACTCCCATTTTATCAGAGACTTTAAACCTTGTCCTTTTCTATTTGCGAAACTTATTGTACCTTATCGTTCCTCGGCTGTGCGCGTTGCGCTCCGCTCGGAATGACAATAACGTGTCATCCTGAGCGCAGTCGAAGGATCTCGTCACCGACAGGCCCTTATCGGTCCGAGATTCTTCGACTTCGTGTGTAAAGCGTCGCGTGCGACGCTTTACACACTCCGCTCAGAATGACAGAAAGAATCAAATACTCGCCGCCTTGTCATCCTGGGCGAAAAGCGTCCCTTCGTGACGCTCTGGTCGAAGGATCTCGTCACCAACAAGCCCTCATCAACCCGAGATTCCTCGGCTGTGCGCGTTGCGCTCCGCTCGGAATGACAATAACGTGTCATCCTGAGCGCAGTCGAA
>JAAYEB010000263.1 GCA_012728995.1 Fibrobacter sp.
AAGATGATGCATTATTTCATATAAACGTGATTGCAAGGTACTGTACACTGAGTGTAAGCAGTGAAAATGGTAAAATATTGGTTGCCCCTCTGAAAGACTCCTACAGGTTGGGAGACAGGATAACCCTTAATGCAGATCCGGATTCGGGATATGAGTTTTTTGAATGGTATGGAGATATAAGCGGGAGCGATTCAGAAATTGAATTGATTATAGATAGCAGTATGTCTGTGTCGGCACGCTTCTGGCCTCAGGCAAGTACTGAATGTTACCCGATAGAGAATGGCTATCTTAACAGCACCATAAAAGAGGTATCGGCTGGTGCTCAGCGTCCAAAACTTCTTTGTCCAAAGTCTGGTTTTTATGAAAACGGGACAGTTAAGATTTCTGGTAAGGTTCGTTTTGTTATTCAGTAAACTATAAGGTAAAAGTTTCTATATAAGGAGTCCGAAATGAAACGATACATGTTTGTTTTGCTTTCAGTTTTTATATGTTTTCCCACTCTTTATGCACAATCCAAATCTGCGATTGAGTTTTATGATACCACAGGTAGTGAACCGGTTTCAAGGATAGGATGGACCGGAGATAAAGATAACGGGCACTTTTTTATTGAGACTCCTGATAAAGAAGATGAAATAAAGGTTCAAAACGGTAATCTTGAAGTGAACGGAACAGTGAAAGCTGCAAAGTTTGAAGGTGATGGAAGCGGGTTGACCGGAATCAGTTCAGAGGTAAAAGTAGCTGATTCAAGTAAAACTGTTGCAGACAGCTCAATTTCATCAAAAAAAATAAAAAATTCCAGTATCAAGTCAATTCATATTTCTGAAAAAGCTGTTACTGCAGAAAAAATTGATGACAATGCTGTTAATACAACTCATATAACAGACCAAGCAGTTACAGACGAAAAAATTGATTCTGTAAGCTGGGACAAAATCAAGGGAATTCCTGAAGGGTTTGCTGATGGAATTGATAATACAGGGGAATCTTCATCTGACTCTGCGAGGGCATCAGGCATTTCAGATTCTACCAGAAAAATCCCTGATGCTATTGTAACAAGTGACAAAGTAAAAGACGGTGCAATAAAGGATAAACATATCGAATCTGTAGACTGGTCCAAAATAGACTCTAAACCTGACAATTACCCTGTAAAGTGGGACAGTATCCCGAATAAGCCATCACACTACCGCACACATAGTGACAGCATAGAGTGGAAGAGCGGGAGTACCGGGCATGTCTGGAAAATGGATAATGGTGAACCTGGCTGGGCTCCTGATGAAAAAGGTGTTACAAAAGTTGCGATTGATAGTGTAAGTGGCCTTAAAGATTCTCTTACTGCACACAGAAATCTTGTTAATAACAAAGCAGACAAATCACATTCCCACAGTATTTCAGATATAAAAGGCTTAAATGATACAATCAAAACTCACAGTAATTCTTTAGCATCACTTAATGGGTTAATCAAAACCGCATCGAATACACTTAAAAGATTAGATGGAAGTGTACGAGTTATATCAAACACCTCTCCACAAAGTAAACTATCTGTTACTATCAACGATCCTTCAAGTGGTTATATGCTTGTAACTGCAAGTGCTGAAGTAGCAGCTAGATCAAATGATCCTTCTGGTTCTACATATTGGGCTTTAGACGGTAGTATACGTAAAAATGTAAGTGATGGAACTGCAGAGAGTCACAACATACACTGGAATACAAGCACTAAAAGCTTACCATATGTATGGACTCAAACAACACTTTTACATTTTACTGCATCAGAACAAAAAACAGCATACCTAATGTTCAATATAGCAGATTGTGAAGATTGTGGCAATGTCGGATTATATAATGCAATAATAACAGCAATTTTCATCAGAGATAATCAATAACATCTTATATTGCTATACCGTTGATTTATATTCATATCCACACATATCCACACATCTATTTGAGATATGTTGTGTGGATAAATTAATTTTATGGTTTTAAATTCTTAGAAACAGGATTAATCATGTCTTTTAGCACAGCTGGCATTAAAGATGATGGAGAACGAATGCTTCCGGTTCAAAATGGAGAGGTTAGTGTTGTATTCTCTCGTCATAAATTTGCTTATAAATATGTATCACAGTTTGTAGCCAATAAAAGTGTTATTGATATTGGATGTGGAGCTGGATATGGTTGTAAAATACTCTCTGAAACTGCTGATACTGTTCTTGGCATTGATTACAACAAAGAAGCTATCTTATATTGCAAAGAAAATTTTTCGGCACCAAATATAACTTTCCTTAATATAGATGCAAGTAAACACTTTGAACCTGAAACCAAATTTGATGTTGCTGTAACCTTTCAGGTTATTGAACATATACACGATATTAACGGTTTTCTTGAACAGATCAAAAGAATTGTGAAACCGGGCGGCAAAATATTTATAACTACTCCAAATTCTGATATCAATAATGGAAAAGAAAGTGAAAATCCTTTTCATGTTAATGAAATGGATTATAAAAGATTCAAAACTGTTTTGCAAAATCATTTCTCTTCATTTAAAATTTCGGGTGTAGCATTCGCAAAAAAGAGTATCCTGCGATCTGTCGTTGAAAAACTTCCTTTTTATAATCTTGGTAGAAAACTTAAAAGAAACAGCGGATTAAAGAAAATTGCCACCAGGGCATTAAACATGACAAGTTACAGAATTATTGAGTCAAACATTGAAAAAGATGCGGCAGATTTACTTGCCGAATGTGATAACTAATCCCGTATGTATTTGATAAAGTACGCGTTATAAGACCTGAATTGCTGCTTTTGTTCAAAATCAGGCAAGTTCAATCAAAATTGATACATTAGTGATATTAAAGTACATAAAGATAATCTGGATCGGAAATCTATCAATATTTGGGGGTTCCTCCAAGCTCGATGATTTTTTCGCGAACT
>JAAYEB010000030.1 GCA_012728995.1 Fibrobacter sp.
CTGCTTCCTGTACAGCAGCATTTTGATGATCCCAGACTCACAAACCACAAATTGATTGACTACTGGGGTTACAATACAATCGGATTTTTTGCACCGGATTTTCGATTCAGCAGTTGTGGAACAAATGGTGATCAGGTTAAAGAATTCAAGGAGATGGTAAAGATACTGCACAAGTCAGGAATTGAAGTTATACTTGATGTGGCATATAACCATACTGCTGAAGGTAATCATCTTGGGACCACTCTAAGTTTCCGGGGGATAGATAATGCCACATACTACAATCTTGACCCCCAAAATCCCAGGTACTACAAAGATTTTACCGGATATGGAGCCAACTTTAATCTCCGTCACCCCCGAGTTGTCCAGTTTATCATGGACAGCCTTCGCTACTGGGTAAAAGAAATGCATGTTGATGGTTTCAGGTTTAATTTTGCTGCTGCTCTGGCCAGGGAATTTTTTGAAGTCAACATGCTGACAACATTTTTTGAGATTATACAACAGGACCCCGTGATTTCACAAGTAAAGTTAATTGCAGAACCATGGGATCTGGGATCCGGTGGATATCAGATCGGTAATTTTCCTCCCCTGTGGGCAGAATGGAACAGCAGATATCGCGATACTGTCAGGAAATTCTGGAAAGGTGATGACCGTCAGCTACCGGAGCTTGCCTACAGATTAACAGGGTCGAGTGATCTTTTTGAAGAGACAGAAAGGCGTCCGAGTTCAAGCATCAATTTTATAACATCACACAACGGCTTTACGCTTCATGATCTTGTCTCTTACAGTAACAAACATAATGAGAGTAATCTTGAAAACAACCGTGACGGATCAGATAATAATTTCAGCTGGAACTGCGGTTTTGAAGGAGATACTGATGATCCTGATATTCTGGATCTGCGTTACAGACAGATCCGTAATTTTCTGGCAATACTGTTTTTATCACAGGGAACCCCGATGCTACTTGCGGGTGATGAGTGTGCAAGGACGCAAAAAGGAAATAACAATGCATACTGCCATGATAATGAACTTACATGGATCAACTGGGACTCCAATGAAAGCAAAGAAGCCCTTCTTGAATATACCAGTTCACTTATCAATTTACGTCAGAAACACCCTGTTTTCAGACGTAAACGGTATTTTCAGGGTCGCAGCCTTTATGGAAAAGAAATCCGTGATATCATGTGGTTCAGACCCGATGGAACCGAGATGACAGATGATGACTGGAATCTGTCTTTTGTTAAAAGCTTGACTGTTTTTCTTGCAGGTGACATGCTCTCTGATGTGGATTACAAGGGAGATCGAATAATAGATGATTCATTTCTCATGCTTTTTAATGCGCATTACGATCCAATCCGGTTTTCTATTCCATTTCACGAAAGAACCTGGCATCTGGTACTGGATACATACAGGGGAACATGCGACGACGAGGCAATTGAAGAGGTTAAAAACCGTAATTTAACAATCAACCATAGATCCTTTGTCTTGCTTATAAATAAAACCGAAAACAGGACACTCTAAATGTAATTGAGGTGATTCCTTTTTTTTGGGAAAACTGGACACGGTTTGTCGAATTATGTTTACTTTAATTTATACCTAAATCGGACGATTAATTTACGATGCGCGCTGCATAGCAGCATTGTGCAGAAAGGGCTTTATGGCTGTGAAGGTCATAATAAAATGGTGAATGATGAATTATAAATGTCGAATGTATAGCACTCATTAATTCATAATTATCAAGGTACCAGTGTAAGCGAAGCAGATCGCGTAAATAAATCGCCTGATTAAGGTTAAAGGGAGATCCTTATGAGCCTTCCACGGCTTCCTTCTTCAACATATAGATTACAGTTTACTCCAACTTTTACTTTTAAAAATGCCAGCGAATTGCTACCCTATTTATCACGCCTTGGGATATCCCATATTTATGCATCACCGGTACTTTGCCCAAGAAACGGGAGTACACATGGTTATGATATGTGCGACCCGACACGGGTAAATCCGCAACTGGGGACCCATGAAGAGTTTGTTAAGCTGCTTGGCCAGGTGCATGATATGGGGCTTGGATGGATTCAGGACATCGTACCTAACCATATGGCATTTGACCCTCAGAATACTGCACTTATTGATGTTCTGACATACGGCCCTTCATCACGTTTTTACAACTGGTTCGATATTGATTGGGATCATCCCTACGAGGGACTGAACGGAAAAGTACTGGCACCCTTTCTTGGCAAACCATATGGACAGTGTATTGAAAGCGGTGAATTGCATCTAGTCTTTGATGATCAGGGGTTAGGGATCAGTTATTATGATAAACGTTTTCCGGTACGTCCGGAATCGTACTGGGAAGTATTCGGACAGAGGATGAAAAATTTTGAGATGTTCAGGGATCAGGACTCATCTGCATCAATGCAGTTCACAGGAGCTATTTATGCCCTGAAAAATCTTTTATCCGAATCAGATCCGCTGGAACACTGTGCCCAGGCTTCATTTGCATTTGGAGCAATACAACAGGCAATCAAGGTTGACAATTCTCTTGTTTCCGATATAAACCAGACAATCAGTTTGTATGATGTCTCCCTGTATGGAGAAGAAGCTGTCTGCCGTCTTGACACCCTGCTTCAGCGTCAGTTCTACCGCCTTGCCTACTGGAAAGTTGCTGCAGAAGAGCTCAATTACAGGCGTTTTTTCACTATCAGCGACCTGATTGCTGTCCGTATTGAGGATGAAACGGTATTTGATGCTACTCATGAATATTTGCTGAATCTTTTCGACCAGGGACTCATTGATGGCTTCAGGATTGATCATATTGACGGGCTATACAATCCTTTTGATTATCTTGACCGTCTCAGACAAAGAGCCCCGCAGGCATACATTGTTGTCGAAAAAATACTCGCAAGAAATGAAGATATTCCTCAGAACTGGCCTGTTCAGGGAACTACAGGATACGATTCCCTCAATTATATCAACAATCTCTTGTGTGACCGGAAAAACCAGAGAAAACTTGACACTACATACCGACGTTTTTGCAGGGAAGAGATCGGATTTGAAAATCTTATCCTTAACAAAAAACGACTGATTATCGGACGGCACATGGCTGGTGATATCGACAATATAGCTCATCAACTGCGCAGAGTTGTCGGAAGCGATATCCATGGACGGGACCTTACAATGTATGGACTACGCCGGGCTATTGTAGAGATGATGGCACACTTTCCGGTTTATCGTACCTACATACATACAGATTCAAGTTCAACTGAAGACCGCAGGAGACTAAAAAACGCTATGGGACTGGCCAGGATTTCGATTCCGCAGTTAAAGGCTGAATTTGATTTTCTTGAACGCCTGATTCTTCAGGAAGAAAAAGTACAGCCTGCATGGATCGATTTTCTCATGAGATTCCAGCAGTTTACCGGTCCGTTAATGGCAAAAGGTGTTGAAGATACTGCACTGTATCTTTACAACAGGTTAATTTCACTCAATGAGGTTGGTGGGTGGCCCGAAATATTCGGGATTACCACAGAAGATTTCATCCGTTTTGTTAAACTGCGAGGCGAAAAGTGGTCATTTTCCATCAACTGCGGCTCCACCCATGATACAAAACGTGGTGAAGATACACGGGCAAGAATCAGTGTCATATCGGAAATTCCCGATATGTGGCGCTATTCAGTAAATAAATGGCATAAGCTGAACCGGGCTTATATCAGGGTACATAGTGGCAATATAGCCCCGTCACCCAATGATGAGTACCTTTATTACCAAACCCTTGCCGGAACTTTTTCTCACAAGGGAACAGTTGACGATAGTTATATTCAAAGAATACGTGATTTCATGACAAAGGCGATTCGTGAAGGTAAAGTTCATACTGCATGGATAGACCCGGACAACAATTATGAAGAGGCTGTTCTTAATTTTGTTGATAAAACATTGTCCAGTTCCTCTTTTCTTGACAGTTTCCGTGAGATTCTCCCTTTTATTGTCTGGAACGGCATGCTAAAATCGCTGTCGCAGCTTGTGATTCGTATGACAATACCCGGAATACCGGATATATATCAGGGAACTGAATTTCTGGATTTGAGCCTGGTTGATCCGGATAACCGTCGTCCTGTTGATTTTCAAAAACGAAATGAATTGATTAATGCTATTGAAAATAATGCAGATTATAGAGAGTATATGAAAGAACCTTTCAATGGCTTGATAAAAATGTACATTATGAAAACGCTGCTTTACATTCGTAAAACTGAACGTGAAATATTTGAAAAAGGAGACATTTTCCCGCTTCATGTATATAACTCACATAAAAGATGCCTGTTTGCTTTTGCAAGGAGTTTCAAGGATAAAGTTCTTGTTGTTACTGTTCCAAGATTTACATCAGGATTAGTTGACCCCGGCACTTATCC
>JAAYEB010000031.1 GCA_012728995.1 Fibrobacter sp.
ATACTGGGTCGGGCAATATTTTATCAGAATTGTCTAACCGGAATCCGTACAAAAGGGTTTCGGGAACAGAAGGCAGTATGCCAGAAAAATAACCACCCTCTTCCCGCAAAAGTTTTAAAGATACAGTGTTACAGATATCGTTTTTGTTATTTCCATCTGGTGTATCTTCAAATACTGCTTCTACTGTATTTGAAAGTGGTGACCATACTCTGAAATAAACCTGCCCGGAAACAATTTCTGTACCTATGGGATACCGTCTTTTTTCGGGTCGATTTGATACGGAATTCATTACTGGAAACCAGGATGCAATGGTTATGCCACGTGTGGGAACATAACTTCATTATCTACTCTGAAATTGACAAACTTGAAACTGCTCGTTTTCAACAATTCAAAGGGGATGGTTTTTTACGACATGTTTCTCTTGGAACTGATTACAATTCGAAGTGGATAAATTTACATGGATGATTTTTACTATTCAATTATCAGCTTGCTTTACTTCTCAAGAAGAGCCCTGTAATTACAGAAAAGAAGTTCGCCGCTTTTTTCATCACGTAAATGTAATCCATTTCCTTTACAATATTTCCACATGCTGCACGTTTTACATTCACCGGTTTTAGCCCAGTTTCTGTTTCTCATTACTTTAAACCGGTTATTCCAGACATCCCAGAAATCATCTTTGTAAATATTGCCCTGAATATAGTCTTCACGCAATGACGGGCATGCGGAGATTGAACCGTCAACAAGCACAGACCCGATTCCAATCCCTGCACGGCAAAAAAACGGGATATCCCTTACTTCCATTTCATATCCACCCAGAAACCCTTCACACCCGTATGAAGCGATTATCTTACCTTCGCGACGAGTATCACAGATAAATTCCATTACCGAACGAAGTTGACTTCCGTTGAGTTTCACTTCCTGATTGTCCCTTGCCCTTCCCTTGGGAAAAACAGAAACCACTCTCCATTTCCTAACTCCTGCATCAATCAGAAGATCCTTTAATTTATCCAGTGTTCGGATATTTCTCTTATTTACACACGTAACAACATCAAAGAACAGCTTTTTTTCCGAAACTGCTCCAGCCAGTTTCACAGCTTCCAAAGCCCTTTTATAAGAACCTGGCTTACCGCGAAACCAGTCATGCTCCTTCTCGAAACCATCCAGACTGATTGCCAGGGAACTCATCCCCCCGTTTAAAAGATTTTCGAATCGTTTTTTTGTCAATAAATATCCATTGGTAACGATCCCCCAAGGGTAACCAAGTGTATGAATTTTGCGGCCCGCCTCTTCAAGATCTTTCCTCATAAGAGGTTCTCCACCGGTTATTGCCACAACTATTTTTGATGGGTCAGCATGATTTTTGATATTTTTCAGGACATTCAAAAAATCCTGTGCAGGCATATCCGGATTATCCGGATTTTGTGTACAATCACTTCCACAGTGAACACAATTAAAATTACATGAGGTAGTACATTCCCAAAAAAGGTAATCCAGTGTATGAATCTTTGCCTCTAGACTCTTTTTCAGTGAATAAAGATCAAGAGCAATTCGTTTTCTTAAGGGAATTTTGTCCGGAATGATCATTTCAGGATAATCTTTGAATTTATACCAGAATTACCGGTTATTATGTTTAGAAAATATGTACCGCGTGCAACTTTTTCTGTATTCCAGACAATTAGACCATCACTGGATATTGATGGCGAATAAACCAGTTCTCCACGGACATTTATAATATTCACATTGTATTTGCTCTTTTCGGACCAGTTTCCAATTTTTATACTTACCTGTCTTCCCTGTGTCGATTTTATAATTGGGACAGTTTCTGGTTTTTTTGCAGTTTTGATATCAGTGGGGATTAATGGTTTCAGATATAATTTCAACGTATCATTTATCTCATCAAAGTTAACATCAGCACCTGAAACATACCTGAAACGATCTGTTTGGGAAACTGAATCTATTTTCAGAACTGTTGCCATTGAGTAAAAGGGTTCATCATTTTCAAATATGAAACAGCCGTTTGAATCGGTAACTGTAGAATCTACCGGGTAATACTCCGTAGACGATCCCACACCATAAACGGGAGACATTACGGAACACAAATAAAGTTTTATATTAGCCAGGACGGTTGAATCTGCGCCACTGTACGCAACACCCTTTAGATTTTTTTGTCCCTCTGAAACAGTTCTTGCAAAAAGTCCTGAGCCAACGCAGAAAAGTGCAAAAACAAGGGTAACAGCTTTATTTATTAGAAGCAAAACTGAACGGATTGTCCATCCTGATGCTTTTAATACTTTTTTACCCATAACATAACTCCTGGAAAAGTTTTATAAGTATTCACCTTAAAAATCAGTTTTCCTGGTACTTTGGTTCTGCATTAATCAGTTTTGCAAACTTTTTCTGTTCCACATAAAACCGTGGATTGCTTTTAAAAGGCTTGAAATGAATCTTTATAATACTTTTGAAAGTTTAATTTTGTCTGTAATAATTTTAATAGCCTATATTCTAAATCTACAATAATTATTTCAAAAATTATCCTCTCTTAAAAAGATAACGCTCTCCTTACAAATTCCGTACAATAAATTTTATTATAATGTACCAGGATTTAAGAACTTTTGCTGGATATCTGAAATCATGACTTTTTTCTTTTTTCGGGACGGACTATCTTTTTTCTTTTTACTCTAAAAAACAAAAAGATAGTCTGTCCCGAAAATCCCATCAAAAAAGCCGGATACTTATAAAAGTACCCGGCTTATTAATTTAATTATAAGGCTGTATTATTTTACGATATTGATTTTTGACTGCCTTACAATTGATTTACCGTTCAAGCCTTTTGCATTGAATCTGACAATGTACATACCGTTTGAAATATTGTCGGTTGAAAGAGTTGTTGAAAGGCTTTTTGCATTTGAAACAGGAACAGATTTAACAACAGCACCTTTTGTGTTGATCAGGCTGATTTTACCATTTGAAAGCTCTGAGTTGTTAAAACTGATATTGATTTTTCCATTGGAGTAATTTGCGTTAAAAGTCGCTTTTTCTGACCGATTGATTGGTCTCATTATAGTATGTGTAATTGCCCCATCCGGAAAATAAACATTATCAACGGCCAGAACACCTGCAACCCCTTCAGCACCTTGAACTTTAATCTGAAGTTTGGCGAGTTTTGTGATATCCAAATCAATGCCCACTGAACTCTCCCAATCATCATGGTATAAAAATTCACTGAAAGGAATTTGAACTGCAACCCAACTGTCACCAGTCAGAGGTAAATCTCTGAACATTACAACACCGGAACCACGTGATTCTGAACGATCCGGATTATCAGCATCGCCTACATCATTAACATCATAAAGTTCAACAGTAGCTTTTTTCATATCTCCATCGGCCTTATATTCGAAATAAACACTGTTTGCTCCGGCCTGAGTACCATTAAAATATTTGCATGTGGCAGAATCGTAAAGGTTACAACCAATTCCAACAAAACCTAAAATCTGAATAGTATCTTGTGGTATTGGCGCGCCTAGCTGAAAAAGTAACTGGGCACCTTTTCCTTCTGACCCAGTTCCATCTTCAAAAACTATATCCAGACGACCTGTTTCTTCATTTTCCACAGCACCAGACATTACAGCTGAATTTCCGCCAATCTCCACATCGTTATATGCATACCAATACTGTGTCATCTTATCCAATTCACCTTCGTAAGGCAGTTTAATCTGCTGGGGAACTGCACCATCAAAATCCGACAGTTTACTCTGATTGCCAGGTCGTGCAGGAGGCGTTTCCTGAGTCCACATAAAACGTGAAACATAAGTATAATTCATAACATAGATATCATCGATATCCAGACAATCTTCTTCAATTGTAGTGTTATCTTCACCGCTAACTTCCCAGGCCAGTTTGGCACTAAGATCCAGGTTAAAATCGAATGGTGCGTCTTTTTCTGCCCAATCAGGCTGTGCCATATCAGCAAATGCAATTTCATAAGGTGTCCATTCACCGGGAGAGGCAGTAACCATTGTCTGGTAATAACCATAAGAAGAATCTTCGATAATATCCATTGTCTCAACTTTAAAACGCACCTGAAGTTCTGAAGTCTTGGATCTGATTCTAAATCTGACACCTGTTGCAGTGTTTAGATCTAGAGTATCACCTTCCTTACAAAGCATGGAACCCATTCCAACATAAGGCCATGCACAGGGCTCTGTTTTACACCATGAAGCTTCCCATTTTTCACCAAATGTAAATGGCATGGTAGCATACGAATTATCTGCTTCTTCTCCAACTGTAAACACATACTTTTTTACTATGTGATTATCAGTTTCATCACCAAAAGCGTGCCGAGGTTCTTCGGTGTAATCTACATTGACAACAGAAGGCGTCGTACCAGCACCTGCTCGAGGACGGTCATCTTCTTTTACCCCGGCATTATCATCATAATAATACCAGTAATATTCAAACTCATTCTGGTTTGTTCCATCTGAATGATCATCAAACAGAGCATCTTGTGCAAACAGCCCTGATGACATAATCAGGAGTGATGCAGCCAATCCTGAAATTATATGTTTTTTCTTCAAAAGTCCCATAAGACCCCCATATTAAGGTTAAAATTATTTATTTGGAGATTCATATCCAGCTTTTCATGATATGTTAGTACACGCTTTATATCCAGAGGTTCAGATTCACGAAAACAAAACAGGAATAAAAGCGTAATAAAAATCTGCTTTTTTATTCATTTAAAGGTTTAAAATAATATATTTTGTTCCTTCTAAGGAAAATCTGATACTTAAGCTGTTAATAAACAATACAAATATACAGATTTCATCAATATAGTTGCTTTTGACCAAATCGTCAATATGTTTATTGATACTGCAAAATTGCAATTACTTTTTTTTGCTTAAAAAGACACCACCTTAAACAGATTAAAAGAATGTTTTAATAAAGTCATTATTTTAAAAATCTAACTTTACCCCAAATTAATTGCGACAATAATATTTTATGAACGTGTCTGATCAATATTGCAACTATATTTGTGTATGTATCAAATGTTTTTTGATAAGTCTGTACTCAAATATTGTTCAATTTTGTTATATTATCATTAATGTTTAAATAAAGTCAGAATAAATTTAATCGCTTTACAGGAGTCTTTATGACCAGAAAATTCTACAGAAACCTTTTTTCCTGTATTTTTATTTTTGGAACAACTTTCTCTCTCTTTTCACAAACACCAGTACAAAAGCATGGGTGGCTCAAAACCCAGGGAAAATATCTCCTAAACGAAAAAGGAAATATCGTGCAGCTTAAAGGCATGAGCTTTTTCTGGAGCCGGAGTGACTGGTATAATCAAGGAAGTAGTATTGATCACTTTTACAGCAGCAGTATGGTTAATTTGCTGGTAGACCAGTGGAAATGTACAGTATTACGTGTTGCATACTCTACTGACGGCGGGAGTCCTCAAGGCTGGAACTATTGCCAGACAGTAATTGATGCTGCCATAGCTAAAGGAATCTATGTAATTATAGACTGGCATGCCCATGACGCTCACAATCACGAAAGTCAGGCTGTCAGCTTTTTTACTGAACAGGCACAAAAATACCTCGATGTTCCGAATGTAATTTTTGAACCTTACAATGAACCCACTACTGCCGGACAAGCAACACCTGAAGACGGCAGCCCCGCCAATGCCATTCATACATGGGAAGCAATAAAGCCTTATCTCACTAATGTTACAAAAGCGATACGAAACACCGGTTCAAAAAACCTGATAGTTCTTGGTACACCTTACTATTGTCAGCATGTTGGTGTAGCAGGCGAGGACCCGGTTACAGATAACGGTAAACCGTTTGAAAATGTTGCATATTCATATCACTTCTATGCTGCCAGTCATGGAAAAGAAGCATACTATTATAAAGTAGAAGATGAAGGAGGCGGACAGGAAGCACGGTACCTCGAAAATGGTGTATTACGGGTACCTGTTTTCGTATCCGAATGGGGAACCTCCCACTCTAATGGAGGTCTTGATGGTAAAAATCAAATTGATGAAACCAATACAGACTGGTGGTTTGAAAACTGGATTGATAAATATCATTTGAGCTGGTGTAACTGGTCAGTTTCAGACTGGCAGGCTTCAAGTGCTTTTTCTGGTGGAACAGGTGAAAGCAATTCAGGAAGAATCGTAAGAAAATATCTTAATAACACAAAAGATGAATTTGAACCGCCATGGGTAGCAGGCAGTAACGGACCTTCAGGCGACTCTGTTTTCACCATGCCAAACCGTCACGCTGCAGTAAGTTACAATAAATATTATGGTACGAATATAATAGCAGAAAATGCTGCTTTTCTTGATCGGGATACATCAGATGTTAATGGTTCCAAACTTCGCTGGTTAAAAGTAAGTGAAGGTTCGGACATAAACTGGGTAGAGTATAATTTTAACCTGAGCAGTTCAACCAGGTTTTTTATTCTTAGATATCTTGCAAAAAGTGGAAATGGAACTTTTGAAATTCATGTTGATGGCGAGAAAAAGGCTGATTTTTCAGTAACACAAACCGATTCCTGGAAATCTGATCATGTTGAACTGGATCTTTCATCAGGAAAACATAATATTAAGCTTTATTTTACAAACACAAGCGGCAGTTATAATCTTAACTGGCTTGAGCTGGCATCTGAAGTAAGTACCTTGCCACAAAAGATATCTCTGTTCAATTCTGCAAGCCCTGTGATATCCAACAGATCCAATTCAATACAACTTGTTTTTCCTGAATCTCACAGCTACTCATCTTTTAGCCTGATACAGGCGAATGGCAGTATTTATAAAAACGAAAAAATTAAACAAAACAGATCAAACATTCAGATAAATAATTTATCCAGTGGAATATGGTTTTTAAAACTAAACGGACTTAAAGGACCGGAATATTCCAAAATCGTAATTACAGGAAAATAAGATTAATTTTACATAAAAACCTGAAACGGGGTAACAACCATGAAAAGAATTATCGCAGTAACAGTTGCGTTAATATTTACATCACAAGTATTCGCACAAAACTATTCATCACTTCATAATCTGGTTATCAAATTCTATGGTTACCAACGTGCCGGATTAAAAGACGGAATATCATACAATCTTAATAATATGGAAGAACACAAGGGTGATAACTATAATGGCAGTCCTCTTGATGGAGGCTGGTATGATGCCGGTGACTACATAAAATTCGGTATGCCTTTATCTTACACAGTGTATTGCCTGTTAAAGGGATATGATATCTGGCCTTCATCTTATGAAGATAATTACAGCATGTCTTATGGAAGTGCGGACGGAATCCCGGATATTCTTAACGAAGTTAAATTCGCAACCGATTACCTTATGAAAGCAGTAATAAATGAAAACACTGTTATTCTGGATGTAGGGAACGGTGGAGACGAACACGATACATGGGGTGTAAAATATGGAAGTGGAAGAAGCGGGGGGCAGATCCATACATGTTCGGGCGCTGACATACCGGCTACTTACTCAGCCTGCCTGGCGCTTATGTCTACTTTATACAGAAAACATTCTGAGTCTTATGCAGACTCCTGTCTGGAAAAAGCAAAAACCGCTTTTAGATTTGCCAAAAAGAAGTATGATGCCGGACAACATTTTTGCAACCCTCAGGGTAGTTTTTATTCTTACAAGGATGATCAGGGTAATGAGCAGAAAAACATTAATGAAAGAATAGCTGCTTGTGGAGTTGAACTTTACCGGGCATCAGATGACAGTGATCCCAATATGAACACTTATGAAGCCTGGGCCAGGAAATCTGTTGTTGCCTTGTCAACAAACATGGGGTACAGTTTTATCGGACCACTCGCTTCCTTTGAAGTGTGGCGCCAGGGCCTTGGAACCTCAGGTGCTCTTTCTACAAATATAGGATTTATTACAAGCAAGATTCATACTAGCGGAAGTTTCAAAGATGTATATCAGAACAGCGGATGGGGTACTGCCCGTGATGTTCCAACTGCTGCTATGGAATTCGGTATGGCATATGTTACTACTTCAG
>JAAYEB010000264.1 GCA_012728995.1 Fibrobacter sp.
CATTACAAAAACATTTGGATGCCCGGTCGATCTGATCGCTCACGGTGTTCCTCACAGAGTTTTTCCTGAACATGACCATAATCGACAAAAGCTGGATTTAAAATGAGTGAACTGTTTCAATTTGATTTCATACGCAACGCATTTATTGCCGGACTGCTTGTCAGTATAGCTTCGGGAATTGTCGGAACACTGGTAGTTGTTAACAGGCTGTCTTTTGTTGCCGGCGGTATCGCACACACCGCTTATGGCGGGCTTGGCCTTGCAGCATTTTTAGGCTGGCCACCGCTTGCCGGTACAGTCCCGTTTACCATGATTGCATCTGTAATCATGGGCTACATTACAAGGAAAAAACATGAACGCTCCGATACTGTCGTAGGCATCTTGTGGGCAATGGGTATGGCTGCCGGAATCATATTCATAGACCTGAAACCAGGTTATTATGTTGACCTCATGAGTTACCTGTTCGGCAGCATTATGACTGTGTCAAACCAAAACCTTTTCTTCATGGCCGGACTTAATCTGACAATAGTTTTAATTGTAACTCTTCTTTATAAAGAAATAACAGGAATGTCATACGATAAAGAGTTTGCAGAGATAAGCGGTACTCCAGTTACTGCACTTTATTATATCATTATTATCCTTATCACTTTCTCGGTAATCATGCTGATTCAGGCGGTGGGGTTAATACTGGTAATTGCCCTCTTCACCATTCCTGTTTCTATTGCAGAAATGTATACGCGTCAGATTAAACATATCATGGTTCTATCTTCAGTTCTTGGTGCAGTTTTTTGTACCGGCGGAATTATCCTTTCCTACTATCTGGATCTAACTGCAGGAGCAACAATAATTCTTCTTGCCGGTACCGGATACGGTATCGGTTATTTTATAAAGAAAACTGGAATGGAGGAAAAATGAAATATCGTACTTTTGGCAACACCGATCTTGAAATCTCCGAAATTGGCCTTGGAACCTGGCAATTTGGCGGAGACTGGGGACAAATAACAGATTCGGTTGCAAAAGCTGTTCTTGATACTGCAATTCGCTGCGGAATAAACTTCTTTGACACAGCAGATGTCTATGGTGCAGGAAGAAGTGAATCAATTATCGGTAATTTTCTTAAAGACAAAAATGAACCTGTTTTTATTGCAACAAAACTGGGACGGCTTGAAGGTTTTCCCGACAGTTACTCACTTGAACTTTTCCGACGCTGCACAGAAAATTCACTAAAAAGACTTGGACGTGATTGTATTGATCTGACACAACTCCATTGTGTACCCCAGAACCTGCTTGTCAGTGGCGAAGTATTCGACTGGCTTCGTGTACTGCAAAATGAAGGCAAAATCCGCTATTTCGGAGCGAGTGTCGAAACCATCGAAGAGGCTCTTGTCTGCCTTGAACAGGACGGCCTTTCTTCCTTACAAATCATTTTCAATATATTCCGCCAGAAACCATCCGGTCTGCTCTTTGAAAAAGCTGCACAAAAAGGCGTAGCTCTCATTATAAGAGTACCTCTGGCAAGCGGATTGTTAAGTGGCAAGTTTACCAGAGAAACCGGTTTTGAACCTGGTGATCACCGCAGCTATAACAGAAACGGTGAAGCATTCAATGCTGGTGAAACCTTTTCCGGATTAGATTTTGAATACGGAATAGAACTCACAAACCAGTTGAAAGAATATGTCCCGACTGATATAACCATGGCTCAGTTTGCGCTCAGATGGATACTGGATCATCCCGAAATTTCTGTTGTCATCCCGGGTGCTTCAAAGACTTCGCAGGTAGAATCCAATGCTTCCGCAAGTGATCTCAAACCACTTGGAAATAATTTACATACAATATTGAAATCTTTTTATAACGAAAAGGTAGATCAGTATATCCGCGGAAGAAGATAAGCTGCTCTCCATTCCTGCATCACCCTGGCCGTTGCCATGCTTTTATCTGGTTAACAAGCCAGGGTTAAAATAATAATCGAGTAACATTTCCTGGCTCATTCTATTATTGAAAAACAGCACAAAACAGAATCCTGATTATCAATGAAAACAGGTTTAAATCCCGGTATGCCCAAATCCCCCGCTACCTCTATCGGTTTCATTAACATAGTCCTGTTCAGTAAAAGTCAGATTTGATGCTATTTTAACAGGAATTAATTGAGCAATGCGGTCTCCATGATGAACATTAAAAGGATTCTCCCCATGATTAACCAACAATACTTTTACTTCACCACGATAATCAGAATCAATTGTACCCGGAGCATTAAGAACAGTAACACCATGTTTAAATGCCAGGCCGCTCCTTGGTCGAACCTGAATTTCATACCCTTGCGGAATCTCAAAGCAGAATCCGGTTGGAATTAATGCCCTTTTTCCCGGTAATATGATTACATCTTCATTTAAAGCAGCACAGATATCACACCCGCTCGATCCAGGAGTCATCCTATCCGGAAGAGGAAGATCTGACGCATGATCAAGACGTTTTGCGAAAATATAATTTAATTCAGTCATAACGGCTTTCAATTGATAAATGATTATCTCAGGGAAATCCCTTTATAAAAATAGTTTTTTTTTAACCCCTACTGAATTTCCAACCCTGATATTAACTTTTTTTTTCTATCCGATCACTCTCTTAAGATAACGGAGTATTCCCATGATACCCCTCTTCTCCTTGTATCAGGATCGTTTTTTAACTTCGAAAAATTATTTCAAAGCCAAAGTATTTGTAAGCAGTATAATAAAAGAACAGGGGCGATTTTTCAGTCAATCGCCCCTGTCTGGTAATGATTAAATCTATCGAATTTACAGAAGAGCTTTCCTGCTCAGTTTTACCTTGCCGAAACGATCAAAACCGATCAGTTTTACTTTTACGTTATCACCAACCTTCAGAATATCTTCAACTTTTGCAACCCGTTGAGTATCAAGCTCCGATATATGTACAAGACCTTCTTTACCTGGCAAAAATTCGACAAACGCACCAAACTCCACAACTGTCTTTACTGTTGCATCATAGACAGCCCCGAGTTCCGGTTCTGCAACAATTCCCTTGATTCTGTTCAAAGCTGCATCCCGCTGTTCTTTATTGGTTGCAGCAATCTGTATAGTACCATCATCTTCGATAAAAATAGTGGTTCCGGTTTTCTCCTGAATATCCCTGATCACCTTTCCGCTTGGTCCGATAACTTCACGGATCTTCTCTTTATCGATTACTATGGTACTGATACGCGGTGCATGTCCGGACAGTTCTTTTCTTGAAGCATCAATCGTATTGTCCATAATCTCAATGATGGACAAGCGAGCTTTACGGGCTTTTTCAAGAGCTGTTTTCATTATTTCCGGCGTAATTCCATGAATTTTGATGTCCATCTGAATTGCAGTTACACCATCTTTTGTTCCAGCCACCTTGAAATCCATATCACCGATATGGTCTTCTGTTCCAAGAATATCAGTAAGAATTGCGACTTTATCGTCCTCTTTGATAAGCCCCATTGCGACACCAGCAACATGAGTTTTTATAGGCACACCTGCAGCCATAAGCGACAATGAAGAACAACAGACTGTAGCCATGGAAGATGAACCGTTGGATTCAAGAATTTCGGACACAACACGAATCGTATACGGAAAACTTTTTTCGTCTGGAAGGACCGGAGCAAGTGATCGTTCAGCAAGATGCCCATGTCCGACTTCCCGCCTGCTCACCGACATCAAACGCTTGACTTCACCAACTGAATATGGCGGGAAATTATAATGAAGCATATATGATTTATCATATTCACCCTGAATATTGTCGATGTGCTGTTCGTCAAGTTTCGTTCCGAGGGTTGTAGCAACAAGAGCCTGTGTTTCTCCTCTGGTAAACAGTGCGGAACCATGTGCCCTCGGAAGAACATCAAGATCACATGTAATCTGACGAATTTCTTCCAGACCACGTCCCCCGATTCTTACATTTTTCTCGAGAATGGTATTGCGGATATCTTTTCTTTCCAACTCAGAGAATATCTCAGCTATAATACGTTCCGATTCCGGAAATCTTTCTTTTAAAGCATTCTGTACTTCATCAAGCAATTTTTTCAAGCCACTGTATCGTTGCTGCTTTATACCATTAAAACTGATATCATGTAAACGATCTTTAACCAGATCTTCTACAGCTTTAACCAGATCCGGATCGTATTCTTTTTTAACGACTTCATTTTTTTGTTTTCCAGCCTGAGCCATCAGTTCCCGTTGTATTGCAATCATTTTTTTAATCTCTTGATGCGCAAGATTCAATGCATCCAGCAACTGATCTTCACTGAGTTCAGAAGCTCCCCCCTCGACCATCATAATTGAATCTTCGGTCCCGGCAACAATCAAGTCAAGATCGCCGTTTTCAGTTTCGGCCAGAGTGGGGAAAATTTTCAATTGATTATCAACCATACCAACCCTGACACCCGCAACCGGTTCATAGAAAGGCATATCAGAAAGACAAAGTGCACATGAAGCAGCAGTGATAGCCAAAGTATCTGCATCGTATACATCGTCGGCAGATATGACGGTACAGATTATCTGCACTTCACATCTGTATCCATCGGGAAAAAGTGGACGTAAAGGGCGATCTACGAGTCTTGCCGAAAGGATTTCTTTTTCACTGGGTCTTCCTTCTCTCTTGATAAAACCACCTGGAATTTTTCCGGCTGCATATGTTTTGGCTATATAGTCTACAGAAAGTGGAAAAAAATCTGCATTTTCCAGTTCCGATCCATTACATGCTGTAGCAAGTACCATTGTGTCACCAATCCGGGCAACCACAGAACCATTGGCCTGTTTTGCCAAACGGCCTGTTTCCAAAGAAACCTTTACATCATTTATCTCGGTTTCTACACTAAAACGAGTCATTCATAACTCCTGATGTTAAATTGTAATTTATTATTGTTTGTCTTCTCTTAACGGATTTGAAAGGCATCAAGACATGGTAGCCGCAGGGAAACAGACAAGTCGTTTGTTGAAAGCGAAAAAAAGGAAAGCGGTGTAATTACACCGCTTATTTTCTAATTCCAAGTTTTTTGATTAAGCTACGATATTTTTCGATGTCCTTATCTGCAATATAATCCAATAGAGATCGACGCTGTCCAACCATTTTAAGAAGCCCATGACGGGTATGGTGATCTTTTGGATTGTTTTTCAAATGCGACGTAAGCTGACTGATACGTTCGGTTAACATTGCAACCTGTACACAACTGTTACCCGTATCTTTTTCATTCTCACCGTAATCTTTGGTTAACTCCTGTTTGCGTTCTTTGGTCAACGCCATGTCTGTTTCTCCTCCAAAAAGAATTTTTTAATATCAATAATGTCCTTTTTAATCTGTTCTACAAGCTTATCTTCAACAGAAAAAAACTGATTACCCCTGATAAACCTGTAAACCCATATACTGGCATTACTACCTGTTTGTGGTTCAAAACCGTTCATATCAAATGCATGAAATTCAAAGTGAACATCTCTCTGAGTAAATGTAGGACATTCACCAAAATAGAGCGCTCCCTGAATTACATTTCCGCTAAACTCCAGCTCAGCAGCATAAACCCCGGAAGGCGGTAAAACTTTTTGCGAAGGCGGCCGCTTAAAATTCAGGGTAGGAAAACCAAGCTTTGAACCAACTTTTAATCCCTGGATCCGTTGAGCTGAAATCAGGTAAGGATGACCCAACATCTCTACTGCTTCAGCAACTCGTCCTTTAATTATATGCTTGCGAATCTGAGTCGAAGAAACAGTTTCTGCTCCCATACGCTTCAAATTCGCGGTAAATATATTAATATGATATTTGCTCATGCCATCATGCAAAAATTTCCTTCCACCAGATCTGTTTTTTCCAATACTATGCCCCTCTCCCATAATCCAGTCGGATGCATGTAGTTTAGAAATCAGAATTTCATCAATAAATTCCTCTGGAGTCTTTTCACTGAACTCCTTATCAAATGGAATTCTAAGCAAATAATCCACTTTCAACATCTCTACAAGTATTTTTTTTTCCGGAAAAGTAGTCAACAGATTACTCGGCAGATCCGGAAAAAGTACCTCTCTTGTATGAGGTTCGAATGTAATCAATACACTACGTTTGTTTTCCTTTTCAGCCCTTTTAACCAGTTCCTCAATTAAAATACGATGCCCGCAGTGAACTCCATCAAAATTGCCAACTGTTACTATCGACTTTTTGGTTGAATCAAGCTTGTCATTTAATCCAATAAGTTCCATTATATTTATCTACTCTGAAAAAAAACATGTGAAGGGTGATAGATATTATCCTCTTTGTGCCTCAATACCGCTAATAACATCCCGTTTTTATAAGCAAATACCATATTAGATTCAGATAACAGACTTTGAGAAATCTTTATATCACGACCATTAGCTATTAAATTGTTCTGATCCAACGATACTTCAATAGAGGGATAATCCCCGAATACTTTTCTAACTGGTATAATATACTTTTTGACATTATCGCAATTGTCAATATCTATTGCAGAAGAGATATCAAAAATACCTGAACCTTTACGATAAACAAATGTTGCATAACCGCAAGAATCGAGACTTGTGGCAATATCCCGTGCCAGAGCCCTGACATAAGTTCCACCCGAACAACAGACTTCCAGGTTTGCCTGTGCTGTCTGTGAATTATATTCTGTTAATTGGATTGAATATATGTTAATCTTACGTGATTGGAGCGGTGCTTTTTTACCTTTTCGCGCCAGTTCATATGCCCGCACTCCATCAATTTTCAAAGCAGAAAACTCCGGCGGTTTCTGCATCTGTTCACCAACAAAGTTTTCAAGTACTTTCCGCAATTGCAGTTCCAGTGGTATCTTTCCACCCTGACATACAATACACCCTTCCGAATCAAGCGTATCAGTCTGTTTACCAAACTGTATTCCGAACTGGTATACTTTGGGTTCAGATGGGATATACTGAATAAGTCGTGTAGCATTGCCGATTGCGATTACAAGAAGACCACTTGCCAATGGATCGAGTGTTCCTGCATGCCCGATTTTTTTAATACACAGGATTCGCCTTAATCTGGATACAATCCGAAAAGATGATGGCCCCCGGGGCTTATTAATTAACAGGAAACCATCCAAAAATCAATCCAATACCTTTTTAATAATTTTCAGCATCTTTATAAGAGCCTGTGAATAAGGCTCAGGAATTGTACATCCTGCAGCACAGGAATGTCCTCCACCACCTTTTACTTTCTGGGCAATTTTACCTACATCAATCCTGCCTCTTGATCGTAAACTAAAATGTGTTTCATTATCAGTATGCTTGGCCATAATACCAACCTCAACACCGGTTGCTGTAATGGTATAATCAGCCATCCCTTCACTGTCTGAATATTGAGCGCCCAGTTTATTAAGCAAAGATAATGGCATATTCATGCAACAAACATGATTATCAAGATAAAAAGCCAATGTAGACCAGATTTTTGCCTGCAGTGTAAGGGCTACGGCTGAATGCGATGTATAAACCTTATCGTAAACCCTTGCACAATCAGCTCCCCTGTCGGAAAGATCAGCACATGTACGCAAAACCCTGCTGTTAGTATTGGAGAAACGGAATCCTCCGGTATCAGTCATTATGGCAGTATAAAGTGCTTCAGCTACATCTGGTGGAAAATCAATCTTATTTTGAACAAAGAACTGATATATCAGTTCACCGGTAGCAGCAGCATCAGTTTTGACAATATTAATTTTTCCAAAATGGGTATTATCCCTATGATGATCGAAATTGATAATAAATGGAGCAGTTTCCATGACTCCATCCCAACCCAGACGCCCTGGATTTGAACAATCCAGAACAATCACTATGTCGAATTTGTTGGAAGGTTTATGGAGATTTGACAAATCACTATATTTTAAAAAACGAAACTTTGCCGGAATAGGATCCTGATTAAAAATAGTAACATTTTTACCAAGCGATTCAAGATACCAGTAGAAAGCTAATTGCGAACCAATAGCATCACCGTCCGGGCTTAGATGAGAAGAAAGAAGAAAACTTTGATTAGCCTTTATAGCTGCATCAAGATCATTCCAGATCATTTTTAATATCTTTGAGAAGCTCATTTATATGTTGACTATGCTCGATTGATTTATCGAGTTTAAAATAAAGACGTGGAAAATGTTTTGTGGTAATACGGCCTGCAACGATCCTCTGAATAAATGGTGCTGCTTTGTTCAACGCTGCAACAGCATCATTTTGAGCCTTATTATCCCCGTACACACTAACAAATACAGTAGCATTTCTGGTATCCTGCGCAAGTTTTACCTGTGTAACAGTAACAACAGGAGGAATCCGTGGATCCCTTAACTCCTGCGCTATTACTGTCTGTATTTCCTTTTGAAGAAGTCCTGAAAGACGCTCTATATGAAATTGTAAAGAAGACATTTTTATTCCTTATTTGGCTGAAGAGGAAAGTTTCCTGGCAACTTCAACTTCCTCAAAAACTTCGACCCTGTCTCCAACCTTATAATCTGAATAGTGATCAAGACTTAAACCGCATTCATATCCCGAATTTACTTCACGGACATCATCCTGCATCCTTTTCAGGCTTCCAATACGCCCTTCAAAAATAATGACATCATCTCTGATCAATCTCGCTTTGGCATTTCGGGTTACAGTACCGGATGTAACAAAACAACCGGCAACGATGCCGACTTTTGAAACTCTGAACACCTGACGGATTTCAACAGAAGCAAGAACATTCTCTTTAATTTCCGGTTTCAACATACCTTCCATTGCATTACGTACATCATCAAGTGCTTCATATATAATTCTGTAAGTTCGTATTTCCACACCTTCATTTTTTGCCAGCTCCCTTATTTTTGAATTCGGACTCAGGTGGAATCCTATTATAAGAGCATCTGATGCAGTTGCAAGCATTATATCAGTTTCTTTTATAGAACCTACACTTTTATGAATTACACTGACCTTTATCTCCTCAGTACTGAGCTTTTCCATAGAATCAGCCAGAACCTCGACAGAACCGTCTACATCACCTTTTATAACCAGATTAAGAGTCTGAACATCACCAGCCTTAATCTTTTCATAGAGGTGATCCAGTGAAATAGTGCTGATTTTACGCATTTCCCGTTCTCTTTGTGCCAAACGCCTCCTGGCAGCAATTTCTCTTGCCTCTTTTTCATCTTCAACAACCCGGAAAGAATCACCAGCCTGGGGAGTACCGGAAAGTCCTAACACCAATACTGGTTGTGATGGCTTGGCTTCATCAACACTCATACCACGTTCATTAAGAAGATCACGGACACGACCATAATGAATACCGGTTACAAAAGCATCGCCTTTTTTTAAAGTACCCTTTTGCACCAGAACTGTAGCAATAGAACCTTTTCCTTTATCAAGTTCCGATTCAATAACAACCCCTGATGCATACCCTTCCGGATTTGCCTTCAGTTCCATAATTTCAGTTTCAAGTGCAAGCACCTCAAGAAGCTTATCTATACCTTTACCTGTTTTTGCAGAGATCTCTACACATGAAACCTGCCCGCCGTAGTCCTCAACAAGAACATTATATTGACCGAGTTCTCCCTTGATACGATCGATGTTGGCAGTGGGTAAATCTGTTTTGTTAATAGCTATTACAAGTGGAACATTTGCAGCTTTCGCATGGTCAATAGCTTCTCTGGTCTGAGGCATGACACCAGAATCTGCAGCAACCACAAGTACAATTACATCAGTTATTTGAGATCCCCTGGCACGCATAGCCGTAAATGCTTCATGACCAGGAGTATCAAGAAATGTTACAGAACCTTGTCTGGTCTTTACTTCATAGGCTGCAATGTGCTGGGTAATGCCACCCGATTCACCTCCTATTACATTGGTTTTTCTGACATAATCCAGAAGTGATGTCTTACCATGATCAACATGCCCCATAACAGTTACAACCGGAGCACGTGGCACAAGCTTATCGGTATCCTCTGGAGTTTCAGTTTCATCAAATTCAGGAGCATACTCTGTCATCAATTTTGCAGAATACCCGAACTCATCAGCAAGCAACTCTATAGTTTCAAAATCCAGTCTTTGATTAATAGTAACAAATAACCCCAACTCCAGACATTTCGTAATAATCTCTGAAACAGCCACGTTCATCATATTTGATAATTCATTAACAGTTACAAACTCGGCCACATTTAAAACTTTACGTTCTTCTTTTCCCTCAGAAATATGAGCGGCCTCTTTTTTATATTTCTTTTTTGATGTGCCGGAGCCGATTTTTGCAAGAGTCTTTTTAATATTGGCTTTTAATTCAATCTCATTAATTTCGGGCCGTCCAGAACGTTTTTTGGACTTTTTCTTTTTATCTTTTCTGGATCCGGACTTATCTTCCGCAGATTTATCAGGCGTCGCCTTTGTTGCCGGTGTATCTGTTGGTACTGTTTTTTCAGGGGATACATACGTACGTTCTCTTGATGGTTGCTCACTACGCTCAAACCGTCGATGAAAAACATGCGGTTTTGTTTCTTTTAGTTTTATATCGCTCTTTTCTACATTATTTTCATTACCAGTATCACTTTTTTCTACACTCTTCTGAACTTCCTGTTCTTCCTCTTTCCCAATCAGTTCTTCACGTGCCCTGGTAAGCATCTGTTTTTTTCGTTCATACTCTTTTTTAATTTCAGCACGTTCCTGTTCGAATTTCTTCTTGATATCGTTTCGAAGACTTTCGTCAACAGTGCTCATATGACTTTTAACCTGTATACCCATGCCGCGCAGCATCTGCACAAGAGCTTCGCTCGA
>JAAYEB010000265.1 GCA_012728995.1 Fibrobacter sp.
CAAGATTGGGGTTAGGTTGTTGGGCAATTGGAGGAGCAGACTGGGGCGCTCAGGATGACAATGATTCAATAGATGCATTAAAGGCTGCATTTGAACGGGGTATTACTCATTTTGATACTGCGCAGGTATATGGAAAAGGTCATTCAGAGCAGCTTATAGGAAGAGCATTAAAAGGAATCCGTGATAAGGTTTTTATTGCTTCAAAGATGATGTATACTCCTTGTTCTAAAATCGAAAAATCAATTGAAACCAGTCTAAAAAGGCTGCAAACAGACTATCTGGATCTTTTTTATATACATTGGCCGAAAAGAAATGCCGATCTGTCTGAAATGATGGAGGCGTTAGAGAAGGCCCGTCAAAAGGGCTTAATATGTGGAATCGGGGTTAGTAATTTTTCTATTGATCAGATGAAAGAAGTGATGCAAGTAGGGAAAATCGATGCACATCAAATATGTTATAACCTTCTGTGGCGGTGGGCAGAAAAAGATTTAATCCCATTTTGTATCTCTAACAAAATCTCAATAGTTTCGTATAGCTCTATTGCCCAGGGTATTCTTACCGGCAAATTTGAACGGGAATTCGAATTTGAATCAGGTGACCACCGTATAAATACAACTCTTTTTGATGATGATGTATGGCCTTATGTGTACGAGGGAGTTGAACAGCTAAAGCAGATTGCTGTTGAGGCCGGACGTCCTTTAATCGATTTGGTTATACACTGGATTGCAAACAGGCCGGGTATTTCATCTATACTGATTGGTGCAAGAAACAGCACTCAGGTTGAACAAAATGTCAGTGCTTTCCGGGGAGGTATTGATATCTCCATATTAAACCGGTTATCACAAATCAGTGATTCATTACAACACAAAATCCCAAACACCGGTAATATTTTTAGATGGTATCCATGATTATATACCCTTGAATTTTGAGATATATGCTCAAAAATTGAGTAAATCATACGTAAAAAGTAAAAATAAAACTCATTATAAGAGGTATAATCAATTAATTTATATAGGTATGAAAATGTAAGTTAACTTAATCGGTTTGATAAATTTGAATCGGTTGTGACATTATGGTTGAAAGGGGATGCTCTTATGAACAATAAGATGCGTATTCTTGCTTTGTTATTAATTGGTACTGCTGTATTGATCTCAGCTCAGCAAAAAAGCGAAAAGGTTTTACCTTTAAAGCACTCGTTGAAAGTTTATGAAGATAATGAGCGTAATCGTCTTTATTGGCCGCTTGGAAAAGAATTCTGGATTAGAATCGCAGAATCACCAGACAGTGGAGCCCCATCCTATTTGCTCTCACAGGAAACCGATTCTCAGGAAGTCGAATCGGATGTTAATATAGATAAAAAAGCAACAAAAAACGGTATTAAACTGGATGTAACAGGAAAACAGGCTATCAGATGGTATAATATGGTAACCGGGAAAAAATATAAATTACGTTTTTATTCTGATGGTGATGCTCCTGAATGTGAAATTAAATTAAGTGGCGCTTCATTACATGTTCAGGATAACATTACATATTCTGGAAAAGGAATCCTGTGTGAAATAATTTCATCTGATAAACATTCCGGTGTTGGTAAATCTTATATATCTGTTAACAATGCTCAGTTCAAACCTTATGAGAAAACAATCAACTTCAGTAAGGAAATGAAATACAACATTTATGCCTATGCTGTCGACAATGTAGGTAACAGAAGCAATCTGGCTTTTACTGAATTCGTAGTTGACATGAGTGCACCGGAAACAAAAGTCATCGCTGGTGGCCTTTCTGCTGAAAATAAAACAATTCTTTCCAGTAACCATTCTATTGAGATATCTGCAAAAGATTCTTTATCTGGTGTAAAAAAAACATGGTATAGATTTGAAAAAGAAAAGAAATTTAATTTGTATAACGGACCAGTTGATCTGAAAAAATTAAAAGATGGAGATCAACAGGTACTCGTTTTTTATTCAGAAGATTATGTGGGAAATATTGAAAAACCTAAACAGTTCGCTTTTGTTATTGATAATACGCCACCTCTCGGGAAAATAATTTGTAAAGGTGATGTACACTCAAAAACAAACGAGCAGATAATTGTATCACCACGTACCATGTTTAAGGTGGAAGCGAAAGATGAACGTAGCGAAATTCGCGATATCTATTATGCAGTAAATAAAAGCAAAAGCGTTCCTTTTAAAGCTCCCTTTTGCATTTCCGGTGAACCTGGAAAATATCTGATAACTGCTCGTGTGGTTGATAAATTAGGAAATGAAAATTCTCAGATAAGTTCAAATGTTGTTCTGGATTCAAAACCCCCAAAAAGCAGTCATAGCTTTATTGGGTCCGTTCATAAAAATGAGTACACTTTGTGGATAACACCATCAACAAAAATTAAACTCAATGCACAAGATGACCTTTCCGGAATAAAGTCAATCGAATATCTATTTGAAGGAGATAGCTATATCACATACAAAGAACCTTTCAATATCAAGAAAGAGGGACTGTTTATCCTAAAATATCGCGGCACCGATAATGTAAATAACCGCGAAGAAGATAGAATGATAGCTGTTGTGGTTGATAGTACGCCGCCTGTAGTAGAGGAAACTTTCAGTTCAAAGCCCATGTCTGATGATAAATCATTGTTGCGTTTCAAGGACGCTACTACTATGTTTCTGAAAGTTATTGATGATGCATCAGGAGTTAAAGAAGTCACGTTTTCGATCAATGGGGGACGTGAACAGAAATATACCGGACCAATTCAGTTTGCTAATGTCGGTTCGTATAATGTTGAAGTTCGTGCCAAAGATAATCTTGAGAATACACAAAAGAAATTGTTAAAATTTGCAATAGATAAGTAAAAGGAAATTTATTATTAAAATGAAAGCGGTTTCAGAGAATTCTGATACCGCTTTTTTATTAGCTTCTATAGAGAACGTTTCATAATATCATTAAGGTTTTATGCAATTGAAAAACTACTCTGATATCACTGAGCAAAGTTGGTGGGGGAGTGATGATTCTTAGAGTTTACAGGGTTTGAAAATAATTGCCGAAATCGATTCACATCTTTCTACTTCTCATTTATTGCCTCATCTCATTCTCCGCGGATGATTGAGCTGCTTGTAAAAGGTTATTGATTGAGCCCAAAATGGTAACTACATGTAACTCATCAATTCCTCAATAATTGTATTACATAGTCGTGGCATGCTATAAGAATAGTCGATGTATTTTAAAAGCTGCTTACTATAAAAATGCTGTTTTTACCTGATCTTATTATTGAAAGCAGCGAAAACCTGTAAAAAAGACTCAAGTTGGAAATAAAAAAATCCCGAAAACAATATGTTTTCGGGATTCAATAATCAAAATGATTGTCAGAAACTTAATTACTGGTAACCAGATTATCAGCTTTTTCCTCTGTCGAATCAGTATCGGAATCCATTGCTGCAAGCTGCTTGAGCATTTTGAATTTGGCAAGAACAGCTTTTTGGGCCGAGTTAATAAACTGACTGGAAGCTTCAGGATTAGAACGCTGAAGAATCTTGTATCTGTTTTCATTGTAGACATAATCAGATAACGGAATAGTTGGATCTTTGCTGTCGAGCTGCAGGGGACTCTTACCCTGAAGCGCCAGATCCGGATTATACCTGTATAATGGCCAGTGACCGGATTCGACTGCAAGTTTCTGTTCCGAATAACCTTTTGTCATGTTAATACCATGATTGATACAATGACTGTAAGCGATAATCAGTGAAGGTCCATCATAACTTTCTGCTTCCATAAAAGCTTTTACTACCTGATTCTGATTAGCTCCAATGGCTACTTTGGCAACGTAGATGTAACCATAACTCATTGCTATCATGGCAAGGTCTTTTTTGTTGGTAGGCTTTCCACTTGCTGCAAATTTTGCTACAGCTCCCATTGGAGTAGATTTTGAAGATTGCCCACCGGTGTTTGAGTAAACTTCTGTATCAAGTACAAGAATGTTTACATTTTTACCAGATGCAAGAACGTGATCAAGACCTCCGTATCCAATGTCGTATGCCCATCCATCACCACCAACAGCCCAAACAGATTTTTTAACCAGGTAATCAATAACTGTTAATAGCTCTTTTGCAGTATCGGAAGAGAGTTTTGAGAGCAGTTCGGTTGCTTTGGAAACTCTGGAACGTTGTTCTTCAACTTGAGCTTGATCATACTGTTGTGCATTTAGAATCTCACCAAGTACTGCTTTCAGCTCCGCACCAGTTTCATTACTGTTGATAATCTGCTGAGCAAGTTCTGTTGCATATTGGTTAAATTTATCAACAGAAAGACGCATGCCAAATGCAAGTTCAGCATTATCTTCAAATAGTGAATTGTTCCAGGTCGGTCCTCTTCCATCATGACGTGTTGTGTAAGGTGTTGTAGGAAGATTCCCGCCATATATCGATGAACACCCTGTAGCATTGGCAATGTAGGTACGATCACCAAAAAGTTGTGTAAGAAGTTTGACGTATGCAGTTTCACCACATCCTGCACAAGCTCCGCTAAACTCAAACAATGGGCGAATAAACTGACTTCCTTTTACAGATTTTTTGTCATAGAGTGACGGATCTGTATCTGGTATGGACAGAAAATAATCCCAGTTTTTTGCTTCCTGTTCACGGATCGGTGTCTGAGGCTGCATCACGATCGCATTGCCTTTACCTTTTGTTGGACAGTTCTCTACACAGGCACCACATCCGGTACAATCCTCAGGTGCGACCTGCATGGTATATTTCAAACCTTTCAGCTCTTTACCTTTTGCATCTGCAGACTTGAAGCCTTCAGGTGCATTTTCCAGGTATTTGGTGTCGTATGCTTTAGGGCGTATAGCTGCGTGAGGACATACCAGAGAGCAGCGATGGCACTGAATACAGGTATTTTCATTCCATACAGGAATCATAACAGCAATATTACGTTTTTCATACTGAGTAGTTCCAGACGGCCAAATGCCATCAACAGGTATTTGTGACACCGGTAGACGATCACCCTCCTGTTTCATTATTCTGGCCGTAACATTTTTGACAAACTCAGGCGCATTGTCAGGAACAACCTTGATCCCTTCAATAGAATTGGTCGGCTGTGATGGAATTTCGATTTCCTGAATACCTTCAAGTGCTTTGTCAATAGAAGTAATATTCATATTAACAATTGCATCACCTTTTTTCCCGTAGGTTTTTTTGATAGCTTTTTTAATTGCCTCAATAGCAGTCTTTTCATCAATTACTTTGGAGATTTGAAAGAATGCTGTTTGCATGATCGTGTTAATTCGGTGTCCAAGACCAACTTCCTGCCCGATTCCTATACCATTTATTACAAAAACTTTAAGTTTTTTGTCGATAATCTGTTTTTGAACCCGACCTGGCAGTTTGTTCCAGACAGTGTTTTTATCGTATTCAGAGTTTAATAGGAACGTACCGCCATCGATTAAATTGTCAAGCATATTGTATTTTTCAATAAAGGAAAAATTGTGGCATGCAAGAAAATTGGCTTTGGTAATAAGATACGGACGGCGAATAGGGTTTTTCCCAAAACGAAGATGAGATATGGTTAAGGCTCCGGCTTTTTTCGAATCGTAAGAAAAATATCCCTGTGCAAAATTATCAGTTTCGTCTGCGATAATTTTGATGCTGTTTTTATTTGCACTTACTGTACCATCAGATCCAAGACCATAGAATAATGCTCTGTATACATCATCGTGTTCTATCGAAAATGAACGGTCAAATTCAATAGAGTTTCCAGTAACATCATCTTCAATCCCTACAGAGAAATGGTTTTTAGGCGAATCTTTTTTGAGTTCATCGAAAACAGCTTTAACCATGGCAGGAGTAAATTCTGCAGAACCTAAACCGTAGCGTCCACCAATTATTGTTGGATAATTTTGAAAAGTTGCTGTTTTATTCTGTATTGCTTCTCCGATTGCAGTGCACACATCTTCATACAGCGGCTCTCCAGCAGAACCAGGTTCTTTTGTCCTATCCAGGACAGCAATTTTCTTGACATTTTCAGGAAGTGCCTTAATAAGAGCATTCATGTCAAACGGTCTGAACAGGCGAACTTTAATAAGACCAACTTTTTCACCCTGATTATTTAAATAATCTACTGTTTCGTGTATCGTGTCACATCCTGAAGACAATGCAATTATTACTTTTTCTGCATCGGGTGCACCGACATAATCAAAGAGACGATACTGTCTGCCTGTCAGTTTTGCAAACATATCCATATATTTCTGAACGATTCCCGGACATTTGACATAATAAGAATTAACTGTTTCACGTCCCTGAAAGTATATATCCGGATTCTGGGCTGTTCCTTTGATAAACGGACGGTCCGGACTCATTGCCCGTGCCCGGTGTTTCCTTACAAGATTATCATCAATCATCGCTTTCATGTCATCATAAGTCAGTTCTTCAATCTTCTGGATCTCATGTGATGTACGGAAACCGTCAAAGAAATGTACAAAAGGAACTCTTGCTTCAAGAGTCGCGCCATGAGCAATTAATGCCATATCCATAGCTTCCTGAACATTTGCTGAAGCCAAAAGAGCGAAACCGGTCTGTCGTACAGCCATTACATCACTGTGATCACCAAATATTGAAAGACCCTGGCATGCCAAAGAACGGGCTGTTACATGAAAAACAGTTGGTGTAAGTTCTCCGGCAATTTTGTACATATTCGGAATCATTAAAAGCAAGCCCTGTGAAGCTGTGAATGTTGTTGTCAGTGAGCCTGCACTAAGCGCTCCGTGAACTGCACCTGATGCACCACCTTCAGATTGCAATTCAGAAACAAGGGGTATTGTTCCCCAGATATTCTTTTTGCCTGCAGCACTTTTTTCATCCGATATTTCACCCATCGGTGAGGATGGCGTAATTGGATATATCGCAATAACTTCATTAACTGCATGCGCTACATGCGCACAGGCTGAATTTCCGTCATGAGGTACTTTGGTTCTTGGCATATAAATGCTCCTCTAAGGTAGAAGTAAAAATCATTAATATGAGGATTTATAAAACATTACAATATAAATCGCAACCAGTCTCTATTCAACTCGCTTGTATCATTATAGCTACTAAACTGGTCATTTTCTTTCTGGAAAACAGTTCGAACATAAAATTCGTACAATATCATATTATATTGTTTATCAGCACTTTAATATCAGGGTAAACACCTGTTGATTACTGACGTGAATGTTGGAAATATTGCAGAACTTTGAAGGTTCAAAGATTATTTTTAATATGTAATAGTCTAACGAAACTTAAAGAGAGAAAAATGATCAAAAAAAAATGGCTTCCGATTCTTCTGTTAACTGCTGTTTCAATCAGTGCTCAGGTAAAAGTTATAGAAAACAATAATTCAAAATTCACTTTTTCATGGGAATTAGATCATTTTGATACAATTTCTGTAGAAAAAAATGAAAAGAAAGTAATTTCGCTTAGTTTTTCGGGTGAGAATACGCTTATCGGTGAGGTCGGGCAACCTGCAATTCCCGGATTTTCCATGCTGTTTGGTACACCTCCAGAGGGGCATGTCGATATATCATTCTCTCCTCAGGAAATTAAAACGTTAAAACTGACCTCTCCACTAATTAGAGTTTTTTCATCTCTGGATGAAACCCGTCAGCCCGATTTGAATTTTAGTTCTGTATGGATTTCTGATCCAATGTATTCAAAAACCGGAAATGTCAAAACTGTTCAATTTGTTATCAAACCATTTGTTTATGATTCTGCTTTAAACACTATTAAAGTACTGACCAAAGCAACCTGTACGATTAATTTTCCTCAATACATTTCAAATCCAGTTTCTTCCTCTTTTAGATCCGATTTTGATCGAATGATGAATAATCTGTTATGGAATTATCAGATTGCCCGGGGATGGTGTAAACGAAAGCTGAAGAAAAAAACAGCTAAATCCTATCCGTTAGAACCGGATGAAGCCTACGTGTTCAAAATTGGTGATGGCCATACAGATATAAATGAAGCGACAACAAATGAAAATGGTATTGTCAAAATCACTGGAAGTAAAATTCTTGATCTGTTTGGAAGAATAAGCATAAATCAGGTAGTGTTATTTGGCTCTTTATAGGGAGAGCTTCCTGTCGAAATACCTTTTGAAAACAAAATACCAGATGGTGTCATAGAAATACCTCTTATGCGGGTTGATAAAAATAATAATGGTATGGTAGATAAGGAGGATTTCTTCCTCGCTTACGTTACAGGTGCTTCAGATTGGGTTTATGATGATTCAATAAATGATTTCATATTTAGATTAGACAGGTATGATGATTACCGGCATTACTGGTTGTGCAGAAAATCAGTAAACGGATCAAGTATGAAAAAATATAATCAGATCGATGAACCAGGTGATACTCTCAGAAATTTTGTTAACAGAATCATGTTTAAAAGATCGGTTCAGGAGCCATATAAAAATGACGGCGGATTGGACTGGGTTTGGACAAAACTTACTCGTGCAAATCCATCTTTTGAATATGATATACAATTACCTGGTCTTGATCAGAATAATGGCGGATCAATTCGTTTAAGTAAAAGAGGAATTAATGGGGGGGGAGCCGATATTATAATTGGAAAGCAAATATTTGAGAAATGCAATAGCGATACTGACTATGAAGTTGACCAATGGGATGATAAAAGATTAAAAATCAAACTCATAGCGCCATATGATACCTCCAATACTGAATTGGTGTCTTTTCAGGTAAAATATAAAAGAAAGCTTGAAGCGGCTGGTTCTGATAAATTCAATGTTTTTTCTCCCCTGGACAGTGGAATTTATCATTACAGCATTAAAAAAACAGGTGATGAGCTTTTATACATTTTCAGAGTTCCTTCTGACGAACAACAGATCTCTTTTATCGATACTATTCGCGGTCAGGGAATCTATACCTGGTGTGATACAGGCATAGTACAATTTTTTGTCTGCAGTGAAAATATGATAATTGATTTACCACAACAGATAAATTTTCAATCCTCCAATGAAAACTCATTTGTTGTAAAAAACTTGCGAGCTGTAAACAACACAACAGATTTTCTCATAATAGCGCATCCTGAATTTATAAATGAAGCAATCGAACTGGCTAAACATAAAAAATCCAGATTTTCACATCCAAAGGTTGTTTCTGTACATGACGTTTACCGGTTTTTTTCAGGCAATGATATTGATCCTTCTGCAATACGGAATTTCCTGGTATTTGTCAGAAACTTCTGGAATGCAGATAATCTTTTATATGTAGTTCTTTTTGGTGGAGGACATTATGATTATAAAAATGTAAGGTACTCTGCTCCAAATTATATTCCGACATTTTATTATAATGATAAAGCAGTTGATGATTATTTTGCTTATACAGATCCCGATTCTTCGGCTTATGGCAAGGTGCAACTGGCGTTAGGACGTTTTCCTTGCACAAACAGGCAGCATGCAGCAGCTCTGGTCAAGAAGGTTATTGAGATTGAAGATCCGCTTCAGGCTGATTTCAGCGAATGGCGTAACCGAGCCCTGTTTGTTGCTGATGATGACATGCAGGGTGATAAAAAAGATCCAATTGTTGGAACATGGGGGCATCATACTTCTTCAGATAAAACAAGTGATGTTATTAAAGAGTTAAATCCTTCAATTGATATGAGAAAGATATATTTGTATGAATATGAATGGAACAGTGCTTATGAGAAACCTGCTGTTTCAAAAGCCATACTGAATGAAATCAATAACGGTGTTGCTTATGTTAATTTCTTCGGACATGGTTCAGAGGTGCAGTGGACAGATGAACGTGTGCTTGTTCCAGATCATACAGGAAGCATGTATAATGATAAACGCTATCCTGTCATTTCATCTTTTTCGTGTTCAGTAGGTAGATTCGATTTACCCGATAGAGAGTGTTTGTCTGCGGCATTGGTTAATACCCCTCAGAGGGGAGCTGTGGCATCTGTTTCCAGCAGCCGCCTTGCATATGCAACTGAGAACGAAAGTATGGCCAAAACCTTTTACAGGCATATGTTTGATTCAAATTACAATTCTGTTGGAATAGCACTTATGAATATGAAAATGGAAGGTGTCAATACATCAAGGCGCTTGTACATTATATTAGGAGATCCTTCTATACGTTTCGTTAATCCTCTCAGAACTGTTAATCTCGACATCAGAAATACCAAAAATAAATCAATTGATACTGTTATGGCACTACAGCAAATTTCTGTTACTGCAACCGTATTGGATAAAAAAGGCAAAGTTGATACGAAATTCGGTTCTTCGGATAAAAAAGCCTTTATTTATCTTGGCCTTTTTAATTCGCCAGACAGTGCAATGCGAAAAGATGGCGGTAGTAATGAAAGTATAAGATATCAGCTTCCGGGAACACCGGTTTTTCTCGGCAAATCACAAATTAATAATGGGAAAATCACTCAACAATTGCTGATACCGAAAAACTTGTCTTTTGGCAAAAAAGGAGCCAGAGTAACAGCTTATGTCTGGAAAGAAAACGAAAACAGTGTCGGTTTGGGATGTAAGCAGGATCTGGTTTTTTATGGTACAGAAAATATTACATCAATAAACGACACTTCAGGTCCAAAAGTAATAGTTAAAAACCTGGATGAATCTGGTAACAATACGGAACAGGAGGATCTGACATCTGCTATCAGATGTGAAATAGTACTCGAAGATGAAAGTGGTATTGATGTTACCGGGACAGGGCCTGATGAGGGGTTGGTAATTGAGGTGGATGGAGTTATTGGAAAGAGAAACATGAACCATACATTCCAGTTTTCTGAAGGAAGCTTTAAAAAAGGAAGTGCCAATATCGTTTTTGATGAGAATATCTTTAAACCTGGTTTGTACAAGGCGGCTGTCTCTGCACGGGACCTTTTAGGAAATGTTTCAAAATCTTTCTTTGATCTTAATATTTCGGATGATGGTTTAAACTTTGGATTGAATCCAGAGGTCGAAGTTGAACAGAAATATGATTATGAATTAGATAGGGTTTTTAATGTTCCAAACCCGATGAAAATGGGAAAAAGTACCAGGTTTTACTTCAGACCAGATAAAACTGAACAAAAATGGATGGCAGATTATACAAAAGTTGTAATACGAATTTACACATTAAGTGGAAAAATTTTGCGAGTCATAAAGGACAATGCAGTTACCGGAGAAATTGGAGTGTTCTGGAACGGGAGAGATCAAATCGGGAATATCCTGGGTCCGGATGTCTATCTCTATCAGATTACAGCATATTCTCCAAGATTTCAAAAAACGACTAAAAGTAAAATTAAAAAACTTGTTATTCATCCACCACGATAGGGAAAATCGTTTTTTCTTTTATGGATCTAAAAGACAAATGTATATTAATCAGTTTTTTTTATTAATTAAGTAGTATTTGGAAAAATAAAATACACAAATAAATTTTTCAGGATTCAAGCATAAAACGATTGCCTGGAGTTCCCGGTTCCTCTTTTTGATATTTATTGTGCGTTGGGCCACTATCGGACTACTATTTAACCCCATATACTACTATCATAAAGGTTGATTTAGGGAAAAAGAGTATTTGGTGAACCTGAAGCAGTTTAAAAGAGAAAACCCCGTAATCGTTTATTTTCAATCACTTACAGGGCTTAATTATTGGTAGCGCTAAGGGGAATCGAACCCCTGTTTGATGGCTGAGAACCACCCGTCCTGGGCCACTAGACGATAGCGCCATATGTTATCATATTAAAAATGGCTGGGGTGCAAGGATTCGAACCTCGATAGCTGGAGCCAGAATCCAGAGTCTTGCCATTGGACGACACCCCAACAACGACTGAAATATAAATTTTTTAGTCGTTGAAAACAAGAAAGGAATTATTAAAAAATTAAAACAAGAAAAAATTACTGTTCAAATGCACTATTTTTGGACATTATAACAGGAAACAAGGTGTCCATCTCCAATGTCCTGAAGAGGAGGATGCCGATCAAGACAATTGTCTGTTCGTAACGGACAGCGCTCAAAAAATGAGCAACCCCTTTCAGCAGCAATTTTATTCTTATCTTCTGAAATCGTTATATTTCGATTACGTCTTCCTTTTCCTGGCACAGGGATACTTTGCAATAAAAGTGACGTATAAGGATGACTTGGTGAATCAAATATCTGTGTTTCTGTACCACTTTCAACAATCTTCCCAAGGTACATTACTGCAAGTCGGTCTGCTATATGTCGAACAACTGCCAGATCGTGAGATATAAAGAGCAGTGTTTGATTAAAGCTACTGCGAAGATCCTGTAAAAGATTTATTATTTGGGCCTGTATCGATACATCAAGTGCACTGACAGGTTCGTCTGCAATTATCAGTTCCGGTTCGGTTGCAAGAGCACGGGCGATTCCGATTCGTTGACGTTGCCCACCAGAAAATTCATGCGGATACCGATTCAAATATTCAGTTGAAAGGCCTACATCTTTTAAAAGTTTAATGATTCTTTTTATACGTTCTTGTTTTGAGCAAATCTTATGTATTAGAAATGGCTCTTCAAGTATCCTCTGTATGCTCATTCGTGGATTTAAAGAGCTGTAAGGATCCTGGAATACTACCTGAATCTGTTTTCTTAATTCACGTTTTTCTGAATAAGATAGATTCTCCCATTCAATTGAAGATTCTTTCCATTTTCCAACAGACAACTTTATCGACCCTGATGTTTTATGGATTAAACCAAGAATTGAATGTGCAACAGTAGTTTTACCACAACCGGATTCTCCAACCAGAGAAAATATTTCGCCCCGTTTTATACTGAATGATATATCATCAACTGCTTTAACATGATTAACAACATTTCCAAATATGCCCTGATAAACAGGAAAATACAGTTTTAAATTCTTGACATCAACAACAGTTTCATTATTATTCATACAAAAAACACCTTACACTATGATCATTGCCAGTTGTATACTGTTGTGGTATTTCTGTTTTGCATTTTTGTTTTGCGTATTCACATCTTGGGTGAAATGGACACCCCTGTGGAATATTTTTGATAGTGGGTACCTCTCCGGGAATTACCTTAAGTTGACATTTTTTCTTATCTAGATGGGGAATAGTTTTAAGAAGGCTCGTTGTGTATGGATGAAGTGGATTATTGAATAGATCTTCTGTTGAGGCAAACTCTACAATTTCACCTGCATACATCACCATTATTTTATTGGCGATATCTCCAACAAGTCCCAGGTTATGCGTTATAAGCATCATGCTCATTGATTTTTTCTGCTGAAGCTGGTGCAATAAATCAAGTATTCTCGCCTGAACCGTCACATCAAGTGCTGTTGTAGGTTCGTCTGCAATTAATAACTTTGGAGAACACGCCAGTGCCATTGCAATCATGACTCTTTGCCGCATGCCACCACTTAGCTGGTGAGGATAAGCCGCATAGGTGCGTTCCGGATCTGCAATTCCAACCTCGGATAATAAATTCTCTATATACCCTTTTTTTTCTATTGGAGTTTTTAAATGGTGCTGCTCAATTACTTCAAGAATCTGTTGACCACAAGTATAAACAGGATTGAGAGAGGTCATTGGATCCTGAAAAATCATGGAAATCTTTTTTCCACGTATTTGGCGTATCCCATTTTCCGAAAGTTTTAATAGATTACAGTCATTAAAATAGATATCACCATGTTCAATATAACCTGGAACAGGTACAAGTCGCATTATTGAAAGTGCTGTTAGTGATTTTCCGCAGCCAGATTCGCCAACAACTCCCAAGGTGGTTTTGTCTTCTATATCAAAAGAAACACCGCGAACAGCTTTTGCACTGATTTCAGCCAGTTTGAATGAAACATGTAATCCTCTGCAGGATAAACAAATACTCAGAAATTCACCTCTCTTTTTATATATCTAAAACTGGTAAATGTATGTATCAAATACAATAAATATAAAACTGAAAAAATTAAAAAGGAATTTAAACATATGTCTTTTCAAGAACAGTGCATTAATTCTGTTATTTCTGAATGGTGAGCAGTTTTATATAATGTGCAATATTACATGCTGCTTAAGTGTGGAAAGCACTCACAGTATTGGTCTGTTGTCCAATACTGTTTCTTGGAATTCTAAAAAACCCCTTGGTGTTTCCAGACCAGAAAAATACAGAGGCAAATAAGGAGAGGGCGAATAAAAACGAAATTGCTATTTTTAATGGTAATTTTTACATTTAAATACCTTCAAGTTTTCTTTTTACTTCTGTTATGTATTTCGTATTATCACTTGCCTTTACGTATTTTTTATAAAACTCCTTAGCTTTTTTGCTATTTATTAATTTTTCATAATAAATATTCCCCATATATCGGAGTGCTTCTGCCGGTCTGCCTTTTCCCTTTTTTAAAGCTGTTTGATAAGATTCCAGGGCGGACTCATACTGATCTGCCAATTCATATTCGCGGCCTATAAGAAAATAAAGGTTGGGATTATCAGGATGGTATTTTATACCCCTTTCCAGAATACGAATCGCTGTAATATGAGCTTTCTGCCTGGACTTAATTTTTGCCATCAATGCATGTATATCGGGATGCTCAGGATACCTTTTGTCTACTTCCATGTAGTACTGGAATGCTGAGGATGGATCGCCATTCAATTCGAATGCTTTTCCAAGATTTACCCATATATCCATATTAAGGCTGTCCATCGCGGTTGCAGTAGACAGGGCAATGATAGCTGATTCATATTCACCGGTTTTAAGGTAAATTCGTCCATAAGCTGATTGTAAATAAGGATTATTGGAATCAAGTCGTTTCGCAATTGATAAAGCAACCAGTGCTGCTTCCGAATTATTTTCAGTTTCGAATATTTTACTTTGAGCCAACTGCATCCATGGGCGGTTATTGTTCTTGAAAAGTTCGAGAGTTTTTTGTGCTTTATTGAGATCACCCAGCTCACAGTAAGTATAAACCAACTTGTAAAGTGCTTCATCAAATTCTGGGTTTTTATTGACAATAGCCTCATAAAAATCTTTAGCTTCTGTGAATTTCCTGTCATATGCAAGTGAATTACCAAGTTTTAATGCACGAAGTTGATTGTATCCACCTTTCTCCCAGGATCGAAAGTAGTATTTCGATGCTTCTTTAAATTTTGTTTCTTTCAGATAGCTGTCACCAAGAGCTTCGTAACAGTCTGCATAAGATGGATTTATAGCAAGAGCATCATTGAATAATTGTCTGGCTGTTTCGGTTTTATTTGCCTGAAGGTATACTTTACCAGCCCAAAATTTGATTCTGGGATCTGTGGGCGCTTTTCCTGAAGCAATAGTAACATTCTCCAGGCTACGCGTGATATCACCTTTCATACAGATCGCATAAGCATACAAAGCAAGATACAGGGGATTATTTGGTTCACTTTCCAAAGCGATATTGAATTCTTTAGCTGCCTGCGAATAATCTGAACGGTTCAGAAGGTAATATCCATACTCAAAATGGATATTGGCATTGCCTGGGTTTTGCTGCATGGCAATTTTTAAATGCTGTTCCGCCTTTTCAACTATCTCTTTTACACGATAATAACGTGCGAGATTATAATTGATCTCCCAGTTATCTGGTGAAAATCTTAAAGCCTTTAAAAGATGCTCATACTGCAATGAGTCGTTTCCTTGAATTTCATATGCTTTAGCCAGTAATAGATACGGTTTTGCTTCTGATGGAATAAATCTGACTGCTTCGGTAAGCATTTGTATCGCTTCAGATATGTCTTTTTCATCAAGGTATAAGGCTCCAAGTTCCATTTTTATGTCATAACGTTTTGGATCTATTGATATCCATTCTTTTAAAAGAGTGGTTAACGTACTCGTTTCTCTAAGATTTCTATAACAGCGTGCCTGAAGTTCAATTACAGTTGAATTTTTATTTTTTATTGAGCGGGCCCGTCCCAGAGGAGCAACCGCTTTGCTGAATTCACCTGTTTCTACCAGGGAGGCTCCTAACATATGGAGACAATCAAAATCTTTTGGAAGTAACTCTACAGCTTTAGACAATGGCTTCAGTGCAGCGGAGTGTTTCCCCTGAGAAAAATAGATTTTTCCAAGGGATTTCCATGCATCCGCATCGTTTTTAACCAATTCAAGATATTCAGTATAAAAAGTTGCAGATTCAGATAATTTATTCTGTTTAGCAAGTGTAAAAGCAAGCAGTTTAGTCAATTCCGGTTTTGCATTTGAGTGTTTGATGCCTACTCTTAAAATCCGTTCGGCAGATTTCCAATCTTCTAATTGTGCATACAATGCCCCCAACTGTTCATAATTCCTGATATCCTCAGAATATTGTTTAATGTTGGATTCATATTGAGAAACTGCTTTTTTAAACATTTTCGATTTTTCATATAAAAAACCAAGGTGAAAAGCATCTTCAGACCTGTCTTTTGCCTGTGACAAGTTCAGATAACGTTCATACATGGAAATAGCTGTTAGTGTATCCTGGGTTTTTTCACTGGCAACTGCAGAAAGTTTTAAAGCTTTAATATTTTCAGGATTTAAAGTCAAAAGGTTCTTAAGCCAGGGTAGTGCAGATTTATAGTGGCCTGTTTGGCAATTTGCATCAGAAAGCATGAGCAAAACATGTTCATTTTCAACCCATTCTCCTTTAATACCCTGTAAGAGTTTAATTACAGTATTATATTCCTTGTTTTCGTATTTAATTGAAGAGTATGCTGCATTTACACTAAAATCTGAGAACCCTTTTTTCAGAAAAAAGTCGTATGTCTCAACTGCCTTGTCATCAAGTTTGAGCTTGCGAAAAATATGACCAGCTTGAGCAAGCTTTGAAGAATGTGAATTATCCGCTTTAAAAAGTTTTATATAAGTTTCTGCTGCTGCACTGTCATTGCCGATTCCGGAATACAATTCACCTAAGTTCTTGAGCGCTGGTATGTGATTATCATTGTATTCAATACATTTTTCATAATACTGCACAGCTTTTGAATCCAGTTTGTTTCTGCTGTAAAAAAGCCCCAGATTGAAATAAATTTTATCGTCGCCTTTACCAAGACTGGATGCTTTTTTTAAATGTGTTTCTGCAGTTTTCAGATTTCCTTCCTTAAGATTGATAATAGCCAAATAATAATGAGCTTCTGTATGATCAGATGACATTTTTAATATATTTTCATACTCCTTTTTGGCAGGAAAGAACAGGTCTTCAATCTCAAAGGAGATCCTGGCAATTTTTTCCTGTAGTGATATACTTTCACCATGAAGTTTTCTTTCCTGATCATAATGTGATAATGCTTTTCTTAAATCTCCAGCCAATGTAAATGCATCACCCATAAGGTTATGCGCATTTTTTATTGGCTTTTCTGAAATGATTTCCTTAAGAAATCTGCTTGCATTTTTAAAGTCTTTACATTTCAGATGCTGTTCCGCAATTGCTAATTTACAATGAATTTTATTCTCCAGAAGGGGGAGAGCGCGGGAGTACATCTCAATTGCCTGATCAGGCTGTGAATTTCTGGAGTAAATGTTACCCATATTCCAGAGGGCATCTCCATCATAAGGATTTGATTTCAAATATGTTTCGAGAATAGTATATGCAGCTTCAAGATCACCGTTAACCAATTCAAGCTGTCCAATAGCTTTTTGAATTTGTGGATTATCAGGAAACGATTTCTGGTTCTCCTTCAGTAAATTAAGCGCTTCAGAAGTTTTACTGTCAAATTCAAATGCTTTTGCAGTCTTAAGTAACAGTTTAAGGTCTTTATTGCTGTTATTGTATGATTTTTTGTAAGCATCAGACGCTTTACTGTAAACCTGTTTTCTCATATACAGGTCGCCTAACCATTCCAGTATTGTTCTGTCATTTGGAATAAGTGAATTGGCTTTTTCCAAAGATTTCAGGGCTTGATCATATTCACCTGTTGCAAAAAGACTCCTCCCGTGTTCAAAATAGCCATAACCATTTTGGGGTGAAACGGAAACAAGTTTTTCTGCATAATCAAGAGCTTTTTTGTATTGAGCTATATCATTTTTGTACTTTGCAAGAAAATGCAGTGATTGTGGCTGTTTGGGATCAAGACTTAGTATCTGCTTATGGACCGATAAGGCCATATTTGTCTGATTGAGTCCTTCGAGAGCAAATGCTTTTTCAAGAAGATAAGGAACTGAGCGTAAATGCATTTTTTCACACTGGGTTGAGACATCAAATGCTTCGTTGTATCGCTTTGCCAGCCGATAACTTCTGGCAAGAACAAGATACAGGGAAGTGTGCAATGGTGTAAGGTCCAGAAGTTCCTTTAAATACTTTGCAGATTTGTTATAATCTTTACTGTAAAAAAAAGACAGGCCCGCAGCATAGTTTGCTAAAAGCAAAAAAGGATCTTTTTCTATTAATTTTTCATATTCATTGGCGAAATGTGAATAGTCAGGTGTTTTACTGCTTTTTTCCTGTGAAATCAATTCACCAAGCTGCCTTATCAGTTTTGTATCTTTACTTAACAGTGGTATCCTGAAAAAATTTGTTGTTTGTGGACTGAGCGTAATATCCATCTGTTTTAAAAAACCTAATAAACAGGAGTCAATGCTTGCAGCCATATTGTCAAGAGTAAATGACAACTCGTAACTCGTGATTAACTGATCACCGTCTGATGATATACATTCCAGATAATAATCAATCGACTTATTGTTTGTTAATTCGAATTTTTGTGTCAGAATATATGATGCCTTGAAGTTTTTTGCTGCATTGAAATAAGTTTCCGAATTCAGGTAAACTGCTGGATTTGAAATTTCTGGTATTACATTTTTTAAAATTGGTAACGGAACTACTTTTATTTCTTTAAGTGGTTCAAGACGGAATCGAACTAATTCATCAAGAAGGCTTATTGTCCAGATATCCTTTGATGTTTCATCCGTAGCACCTGCATCAACAGGTCGGGCAATAATGAAGGATTTAGCAGGTTTTTTTGCGTATAACGAAACACAGATTAAGAGTATGAATACAACGTAATAATTAAATTGTTTCATTTTTGCAGGCTCCATCGAAGGTTATTCGCTTAAGCGTCTACTAAATCTTATAAATAGGAGAACCGAAAAATCAAGAACTGTTTTAGCTATTTAAACCTGATTTTTATTTAAAGGTGATTATGGATAAATCTTACAACAATACTTCTACCAGGGATTACACCTCACGTTTTCAGATGTAAGATCAATCGATTATTTGCAGGATGGTATAAAAAAGTGTCAAGAATATTTAATGAAGGTTTTTGTTGGAGGTTGTGTCAGTTATTTGATGAAGTCGCTTGAAAAATAAAAAGCAGATCTCATAAAGAGATCTGCTTTATCAGGATAATAGTTCATTTATCTTCTAACCCCAACAGGTACTTTTTTAGTTTGTACCATTCCATGATTATCAGTAATCGTAACCAGCGCAAGATAAGTACCAGTAGCAACTTTTCTACCTTTTCTGTTAATAGAAAGGTCTTCATCCCATACCATATACAATTTTTGACTGTCAGGTTCAAAAACCATAGGTAAATCTTTCTGGATTATATTTTTAGCTACATCATAAATGGTAACCTTGGCATCAATATTAATTGTTGGAGGGAGATCTGTTGCTGGTTCAACAACAATTATCAATCCATTCCCAGGTGGGGGTAAACCTTTTTCTGAATACAGATTTCTGATAAAAGGGGGTATTTCAAAGTCTGGATTCATGGGGTTATTAATAACTGAAGGAATTAGATCATATGGCTGATATTTAACATTCAAAAGAACACGTATGTTGGAAGAATTGGTCTGTTTATTGCCTTTAGTATCACCTATCTGCGCAGATGGATTAATCCAGATCGAATCTTCACTAACAATGGTAAATCCGCTTTGAACAGATCTTACCTGTGCTACAAATGTATTATCATCTAAAAATTTTCCTCCTGGTTCAAGAGTAACCTGATATTGCCTTCCATCAGGTTTACTAAATAAAAACGGGTTGGTATTGTTGAATGGTTCTACAGGTTCAGAAAAAGTTACTTTAAGTGAATCTGTTTGTAAATTGGAAGAAGACAGGAATGCTTCATTGATCAGAACAGGTGCCATTTTGTCCTGCACAGACAGGGAAGCTCCATTAATCATGCCACCATTGGAAAGAATACCTGAACTTATAACTATAATGTCATCAGGAGTTACACTGGTAGATGGTCTGTTCATTTTGCAATCTACTATATACGCTAAACCACCAGGTACTATCTTTACAGTGTCAACATTAAGAAGACGATAGGATGGCAATTTTATCTTTTTTACAAGATCCGGAAGGTCTTCAGTTATAACAGTACCATCTATAGCGATAAAGACACTGTCTACAAAACCGTTTGCATCAGTGTCATAATAAGCAGCTGAAGGAAATGAGATTGTTTTGCTTATGGAAAAAGGGTAAGCTCTTCTGAGAGTATCCAGAGGATTATCCGGATTTCTGTAAGTGAGAATAATACTGTCTGAAAGCTGATGCTGAAAAATCGCATCATTAATATCTGGATCATTGATTTCTCTTGAAAAAGATTTGCTGAATTCATTATCTGTTCGGGTAAGTGGAAGCTTTAACAAGTCCTGTTTTTCAGGATTTGAATTAGTGATTTCTATGGATACTGTTTTGTACTGGCCATCACTATCGATAAAAACAGCTTCCAGAGTGTTCATGGTTTCATTTACAGAGCTTACTGCACTTCCGTTAAAGCGAAGTTCAAGATCTCTATTCCAGCATTCAAGAGACCCCATGGAAGGTGTTTGCACACTGCTGCTTCGGATTATTGTAAATGTTGTAGTTGTTGTGCTGTCGTCCTTTTCTCCCGTTTCACTGTCTGAAATTTCATATGTCGCTACAATATTAACCTCTGTTGAATTTGATTCGTGATTCAATCCAAATTGAGAACCGAAAATAAAAGAACTGTCTGGCTGTCTGTCGTTCGAGACAATATCATTAATAACCATCGATACAGCCTGTCCGGATCTTACTCTTAAAATTGGTTGAAGGATATGTTCCCTGAAAAGGGACATGAGTACATCATAACTTGTACTTATGGTCCATATTTCACTGTATTGATTCATTTCGGAATATCCATTATTTTGGATATTAACGGTCATCGTATCCAGAATTCCCGGTGCCACCCTACGTGTGTTATGCATGAATATAGTAAAAGTTGTAGGTGTATTCAGACCTTCTGCAAATGCGTTTATATCAACAGAATCGGGTTGACCATAAGTGGAAGGTTCTCCATCAGAGATAAATATCAGAAATTGATTGTCAGGTTCATTGGTTGATTTACTCATTGCACGTAATGCAGCTTCAAAACCAGCATTGATATTTGTACCCTGTTCTGATTCGAATTCAGGACTGTATGTGATATCTACAGTTCTATCTACTGTATCTGTTTGGAGAAAAAATTTGATGATGTCTATACCTTTCATCTCGGATCCATTCATCGTGTATGTACTGTCAAGTCGAAGAAGTGGTAAATACGACTGGTTTTCATAATCCATCGAATCTATAACAGGATAATTATCAAGCGGTACGACAATATCATTGTTTCTTTGATCGAAATAGAGAACATTTCTGAATAAAGCCAGACCGATTTCTGCTTTTGGGAAAGTTTGGCTGATTGTATCAATAATATCTCTGGTTACTGTAAACCTTGTACCGTCTACATCATTACCGCCTCCTAGTCTTGACATACTACTTGAATGATCAATGACAAAGAAAACTGAAGGTGGTTTACCTTTCATTTCTTCGATTGTAGTTTCAATGTTACATGATCTTACTGTTGGAGAAATTGCAATCACATTATCCGGAACAGTAACAGTTTCACCATTTAAATGTTCGGGACAATCACTGATTCTCCAGTAACAAATTTCATCACCGCTAACATTGAAAAGAAGAGATGTAAAGATCAAAAAAAACAGAGAGTGAAATCCCTTTGAAACATTGTTGATTTGTTTTGTGCCCATAATTTTACCCTTTGATTAACCGGTTTAATTAATTTGTCTGCCTGTGCCATTGATTCGGAGTTATAAATCTGGTACATTTTAGCCAAAATCCAAAATATACTATATAATATAATAATAATTTTTTCAGAATAATATGTTATTTCAATAATTTATTCTCGATAGAGAATAAATATGAATTGTTTTTACTGGAATATGTTTCCACTCATATCCCTTCTGTATAAAATGGAGTGTGTTTTGCAAGAACTTTGAAAAACAACTTATGAAAATCCAGAATGATTCTATTCAGAAACTCTCATAATCTGGTATAGTAGTCTTTTTTAACATAATACAAGATGAATATCAGAGAAAAAGAATTAAAAAAATATTCTAATGAATAGTTTTTAGTACAGGTTGTTAAAAAATGTCAAAATAATTTATTCTATCCAATACAAATACCTGACTCGGATGATCAATTGACGATGAAACCTTAAGGAGAGTATTTGGCAGAACAGAAGAGGTTCAGAGTTTTAAAAAACTTTTCTGCCCGATTAAACAGTCAGATGAAGACATGAACCCCTTTCATGCCGATGCCTGTGTAAAAAACTTACGTTAAATAATGGTATCATTACTATTTACTTGAAATAAAAAACTTATCAGGATTGAAAAAATGGGCAATGGTGTAACTTATGGTCAAAAACTTCCCTTGAAAGAACTTGGAGATGAACAATGGCAGAAAAAATATGCAGAAATTTCACTACTTGGTTTAATGCTGCGTGAACAGGGTATTTCATTTGTGGAATTCCCGATAAATGAAGATACTGAAGCAGAGATCGTTTATGAGACCGCAAAAACATTCAGTAATGAAGGCGTTTCAGTTTCATTGCATCCATATTTGCACAAAGAATTAGCACCTGAAATATTTGATCAAAACAGATATGATGATCTGGAAAGGTTGCTTACAATTGTCCACCAAACAGGGGAGATCACAGGAGCACCCGTTCCATGTGTTTTTCATGGTGGATTAGCAAATATGAAACCACACATGGTTCCTGAACAGAAAGCGTTATTATGTGCAAAAACTTTTTTTGCTGCAATTGATAGTTTGACAGCTTTGAAATATTCCAATGTAATACCGTTTTGTGAAACCCAGACTCCCTGGAGTGCATCTTCAAAAGGTGCACTAAGGTTAGGAGATACGTATAAAGGTTGTCTGGAACTTATTGAAGGAACCAGTATCGGAATTTGCTGGGATTTCGGGCATACCTTCAGAGCTTCTTATCTTAAGAAGCATGATCTGTATCCTGATGAACATTTTCTTGCCAGGGTTAAACATGTACACGCACATGATACAATTCTTTTGGGAGATCAACATGAGGACCATTTTCCTTTGGGGACAGGCATTGTGCCGTGGAAGGAGTATTGTGCCGAACTGGCACGACACGAATATAATGATACAGTTCTCCTTGAAGTTCCTGTAGATCGTTTCAGCAATCTTGAAGATCTCCTTCATTCGGTACGTAGAAGCGTTGAAATGCTTAATAATCTCTTTTAAATTACCTTTATCCGGATGGCAAAACTACGAAACCGTCAAACATTCCAATTTGCTGTCAATTAATTACTTATGGAAGTCCTTTAAAACAATATCGACATGGCTACAGGTACAGTTAAGATGGCCATCACTGTTGATACCAGAGCAGTACTTGCTGCATAATTCGAGTCACCACCAAACCTTCTTGTCATAATAACTGATGCCACTGCAGCAGGCATTAATGAAACAACCGCAGTAATAGTGAACACATCCGATGTAACTGGAAGCATCTTTAGAATAACTATTGCAGATAATGGTATTATTATCAGTCTTATAGTAGTTATGTAAATAACAGGCCAGGAAATACGTAAGGCGTGTTTATTGCAAAGAGAAGCTCCAATAAGTACAAGCATTAATGGAACGGCTGCACTTCCTGCATTTGTTATTATCCTGTTAATTACACCAGGAATAGAGCTGGTATAACCACTTGCAGAAAAAAAGAACGCCAATAAAGCTGCAAAAAGATTGGGCGTAAAGAGATTTTTAACTATGTTTTTAAGTGTCGAGGCACCAAGAATACTTACGCCAATTGTCCATATGCCCAGTGTGGTTCCAAGATTAAAAAAAAACAGATTGGCAAGGGCGTCTTCTCCCCATATGTTCTTGATAATTATTATTGGAAGATAAGCAGAATTGTTTACTGCACATATATATATGAATGTAAGGC
>JAAYEB010000266.1 GCA_012728995.1 Fibrobacter sp.
AACTTCCGAATTATAAGCTGCTGCAAGTATCATAACATTCATAATACTTTTAGCATCAGCAGAAGCTCCATCTTTTACTAAAATAATTTCTGATTTGAATTTTGTAGCAGTTTTGACAATCAAAGATGCAGGTCGTGCATGGATGCCAAGTGTGTTACTTACGATAATACGTTGTTCAACCATAAATCTATTTTCTTTTTCTTCCGAATCCCAGTTTTATTCTGAGTTTAAGTGCATCATCCTGAACCTGGTTTACCAGAGTGTCAAGATTGTTAACTGTTTTTTTGATATCATAAAAGAACTGATCATCCTTAAGCAGCAATCCTACAGTGCCTTCACCGTTCCCGATATCATCGACAATATTCTGAACGGATGCAGCTAATGATTCAACACGTGATGCTAAAACGAGAGCATACGATGAGAGTGAGTCGCCATTTTGTACAATTGAACTTAAATTATCACTGTTTTTATCTAAAAGTTTTTTAAGGTCTTCAGTGATTTCATTAATGTTTTTAAAACTTTTGTTAAGCACAGGCTCGTTCTTTTTGAGTAAAACCTGTACATTGTCAGTAATGGTATCTAATCTGCCTACCAGGGAAACAAAAACTGAATGAAACGCCGAATCTCCAACTGTGTTTTCAAGGATTGATGAAACATTTGAGACAAGAGTCTGTACCTCTCCAAGTACAATACCAAGCATTCCCATAGCTTCGGCAATTCCGGTATCAAAATTTCCATTTAAAAAAGTTGTATCGTTATTGGAGGTCGGAGTTATTTTTGTCCCTTGTGCAGAGAGGTTAATTCCGACTCCCCGTTCGCCCATAAGTCCGATGTTTTGTATTGTTACAGAGCTGGAATCTGTGAGTGTGATTTTTTTATCCAGTTTCAAAATGACTGCTACTTTATTATCCCGAAGCAAAATGTCCGCAACTGAACCTTTGGATACGCCGTTGACCATTACCGGATCACCAACCTGCAGTGTTCCTACGTTTGAAAACAGTGCTGCGTATGTTACCTGTTTTTGTGATACGGATGTTTCTTTAAGCCACAGTACACCAGCAACAAGAATAACAAGAGATGCCAGAATGGATCCGCCAACAATCAGATCCATATTGTTTTTTTTCACTCTGAACAGTCCTTTCTGTTCACTTATAGTCCAGATATATCCTTTTTACAGGACATATCTGGATATTTTTGAAAAATTCAAAGGTTAAGGTTTATGGCTTTTAATTTTTTGGTTTAATTTTTTTAATTGTCGTTCAGTTTTTGCTAAGGCGCTGTCTATTGCTTTTCCTAAATTATCTGCTTTAGCAGTAGCAATAAGCTGATGTCCCTGTGTTGTCATTGAAATTTCAACAATTTTATCAACATGTTCACTATCCAGAACGACTCTGCATGAGGTAATTTTATCATAAAACCTTTCCATTTTCTTCAATTCGGCGGTGATATTATCCTGAAGTGTCTGAGATGCTTTATTGTGACGTGAGGTTATCTGAATCTCCATAGTCACCGTCTCCTTCCAAATGAGTTGAATAAAAATACACTATTCTGAGGTATATCTACCAAAGAACCTTTTTTCTGTAAAACCATATGGAAATATTATCATAATTTTCATTTAAAAGGTAGTATAGTTTATGTTCCTGAAATTTGATTATGCAACAATTCTGCTGCTCTGTATGAACTTCTCACATAAGGTCCCGAAAATACTGATTTAATTCCAATATTTTTTGCCACCTGCTGGAAGTGCTCAAATTTTTCGGGCTCAATAAATTTTGTTACCGGTGTGTGTCCGGATGATGGCTGGAGGTATTGGCCAATGGTCAAGATGGTACATCCATTTTGATGAAGATCTTTCATGACATCTGTTATCTGAGATTCATTTTCTCCTAATCCAACCATAAACCCGCTTTTAACAATTAAACCTTTTGATGCTGCCCGGTTTAGAACAAACAAGGATCGCTTGTAATCGGCTTGAGGACGAATCTTTGAATATAGCTCCGGAACCGTTTCGATATTATGATTAAAAACATCGGGACGGCTTGATAATACAGTATCAATAGCACTTGTATCACCCAGAAAATCCGGTACAAGAAGTTCAACAGAAACAGATGGCATCTGTTTTCTGAGCAGGTTTACGATTTCTGCAAATACTCCCGCACCACCATCCTGAAGATCATCTCTTGTTACAGATGTAATGACTACATGACGAAGGTTCATATTTTGTGCTGCATTTAAAAGTTTAGCAGGCTCAGTTTTATCGAGCGGTTTTGGTGAACCATGCGAAATATTACAGAAAGAGCAGTTCCTGGTGCATATATTTCCCAGAATGAGGAATGTTGCGATTCCTTTTGAATAACATTCACCTCTGTTTGGACACTTTGCTTCCTGACAAACTGTATGCAGTCCGGGGTTATGGACAAATTTCTTTACAATATTTTGTTTACCAGAATGAGCAATTTGGCGCTTAAGCCATGGGGGAAGTCTGCGTGATTTTTTGGAAATTTCTTGTAGCATGGGCTGCTTTCATTTCATTATGCGCTGCGTACGCGGTTGAAAAACCAGAACGATTTAGAATCTTTCCCTTAAATATACGTATGGAGAATCGATTTTGATATCGAAAAAAAGGGGAAATACCCCTTTTTTTCGATTATTCGTATTTTTGACGGAGTCGGGCAGGAAGTAGTTTCATCTGTTCTCGATATTTAGCAACAGTTCGTCTGGCAACAGGAAGGTTCTCTTTGGATAAAATATCAGAAATTTTCTGATCTGAAAGGGGTTTTTTGGGATTTTCAGTTTCGATTAGCTGACGAATGCGGTTTTTGATCCGTTCAGAAGAAATATCTGCCCCTTCAGCATCACGACCAACCGCTTCAGTGAAGAAATATTTAAGTTCAAATATTCCATGACGGGTTTGAACATATTTGTTGCTGGTTACTCTGCTTACAGTTGAAATATGCATATCTACCATATCTGCAACATCCTGCAATTTTAAAGGGTGCAGATTTGGCGGGCCTTTTTCAAAAAAATTGTTTTGTCTTTCGATTATTGCATACATCACCTTTAACATGGTTGTTTTACGTTGTTCTATTGAGCGGATAAACCATGTGGCACTGTTAAATTTTTCCCGTATATATTTTTTTACATCCCGCTTTGCATTACTGCCTCTTTTGATCATGTTTGCATAAGATTTGTTGATATGCAGGGTCGGTACAGAACGATCGTTGAGCATAACTACAAATTTACCATCAATTTTTTCTACAATCAGGTCGGGAATAATGGTAGATGGTTTATCTGGATTGTACTGATATCCCGGCTTGGGATTGATAGTTTTCAGTACTTCCAAAGCTTCCTGAATAACCCGGGGTTCAACTCCAAAAAGCCGTGAAATTTCAGGTATTTTGAGTTTTTCGAAAAGTTCCCAGGTTTCAGTTACAACTTTCATTGCCAGAGTGTTATGCAAGTTTCTCGAACGTAATTGCAACAAAATGCATTCACGCAGATTTCTGGCTCCTACTCCTGGAGGTTCCATACTCCACAGGATATGAAGAGCTTCTTTAATTTCAAAAATATCGACTTTTATAAAATCAGCAATGTCTTCAAGTGGAACTCTCAGATAACCGTCAGTATCAAGGCTGCCTATGAGAAATTGAACCAGAAGTTTTAATTTATCAGGTAGTTTTTTTTCGGCAAGCTGGTTGGCTAAATGTTCTTCGAGTGTTTCCTGGTAAACCGGTGTAGGTTCATACCGCTCTTCATTACGATCTACTTCTTCATTGTATGAATATCCCAGATCAAAACCTTCTTCAAGATATTCTTCCCAATCTATAGAGTCTTCATTTATATCCAGCTCATTTTCTTCTTCTTCTTTTTTTTCATCACTGGC
>JAAYEB010000267.1 GCA_012728995.1 Fibrobacter sp.
AGCGTGTCGTTTACAATTGATCCGTTTGAAGATCCCAGATCCACCAGAGCGTAATATTTATCTTTGTTCCAGATTTCAGCATGCATTCTACTTACACTGGAATCATTCAGACAAAGACCGTTTGCAGAATTGCGCCCAATAGTAAGTTTGCCTGAAAGTGGTACGTGTGTTCCCTGATGAGGACCTTCAACAATGTGCAAATAAGCCATTTAACTAACAGTTCCTGATAAGCTCTACGCACTACTTCCTGTGTTTAAATTAGCATTTACACTATTTATTAGCAAATATTTTTTTATTTTCCCCGTATTTGTTTTCTTTAATACCAAAATAAGGTATTTTCAAGTATGCCTTTCACAGGAGCACATCCGGCAGCTATAATACCGCTTGCCAAACACAGGTTTGTTCTTTCGGCGCTTATAATCGGAAGCATTGCACCGGACCTTGGATATTATGTAGGCTTTGCTACACCAAACCGTATTTCTCACTCAATTCTTGGTATTTTCCTGTTTTCATTGCCTTCAGGTCTTCTTCTTTTTCTGATATTTCATTACATTTTAAAACGTCCTCTTCTTGAACTGTTTCCCGATTCTCTCAGAAGCCGATTATTCAAGTACACAAAAAAGTCCGGGTATTTATCCTTCAAACAGCTCAAACTTGTTATTTTATCTATTATTATCGGCGCATTTACGCATATTGCCTGGGACACCCTTACACATGAACATGAATGGAAACAGCATGGTATGAACTTTGTTGAATATCGTGTTTTAAGAACCTCAAAAGGCTCTATTGCCTTGCATCATATTTTTCAACATGGCAGTACTGTTGCCGGGTTGACTATAATAGCTATCTGGTTTACCGGATGGTATCGCAAAACCAGGCCACAAATCGTACCCGGGGCAGTTTTTTCCCAGCCTTTGAGATATATTTTTCTTCTTGCAATGATCGGGATATCTTTATTACTTGCATACCCTCCACAATTAAACAGGGAGATAATACTCACCCTCTCGAAAACAAGGTCCCTGACAGAATATGTTGTTGTTAAATCAATTTCGATAATGTTTATTCAGCTATTTGTCTTTAGTGCTGGATTGAAAATGTTCCTGATTTTAAAAAACAAAATAATACCTGAATCGATTATATGAATCATGAATGATGAATGATTAGAATCAGAAAAACATCTACGATGGGCATATTTATCTTTCGTCGTTGTCTTTATCGTAATCGTTGTCGTAATCGCATAAATCGGCCCCTCGACCCTGCTCGGGGTACGTTCGGGTGAAAGAATGTTCAATGAAATCATGTTTCCGAGCACATAAGCTGATTGTTAAATACAATTTATAAATAATAGTTACGCCGAATGCACGAGCCTGTGATTGGATTAAGATATAGATATTCATATACGCCGAGCGCACAAGCGGGTGATCATCGATATATAAAATCCTATCTAACTTAATCGTTTTGACTTACTTTTATATATAATATAGTTAACGATTATTTTTTATCTTTCTTTTCTTTTTCATTAATTTTCCGTGCTTTTTTCGCTAAATCGTTTATTCTCTTTTTGACAGGATTCAACTCTTTGGGTTCTTCTCTCTCATTTTTAAGCATTTTATCTGTATCCACCATAATCTCTTCATCTTCGAAACCGTCTCTTACCCCTGTAACCTGGAACGCAAACTGTACGTCACCGAATTCAAACAGATCGGATTTTTTCATTGCAACTGTTACTTTTGTTTTGCTTTTGTTTTTTGTATATAGTAAAACAGGCACGTTTTCCGGAGTCAGAAGCACTGTAAGAGGCGCGTTTTCGCTTGTGACCAGTGAAAAATGTTCGGGAAGTTCAATTTCAGCCTTACCATTTTCTGTTTTTGCTGTCCCGCGTGCAACAGTAAGCGCTTCACCAGACTCTATTGCAATATAATTTGAGTTTTGTGGAATCTGTCGGGTGAGGATGAATAAAGTTTTGGGTACCATGACCGGTCCGACCCATATAGCAAAAGGGAACAATCCCATCAAGAATTGTCCCCTTTAATTTTTAAGCAGTTTATTTACTTTTATTAACTGTCAGTAGCAACATCAGCCACAACAGGTTTACTGTCCTGGCTGTCTACAGTAGCACTACCAACTTTTTCAAGCTCTTTGGGAGCAGCACCTTTTTCTGCCAGACTATCCTTATTCAGCAACCTGTTTGTATCAACAACAGAATCTTCAACAGATCCGGTATCGGTACTTTTCTTTTTCAAGTTCTCAATCTGTTCGATGTAGGCAGA
>JAAYEB010000268.1 GCA_012728995.1 Fibrobacter sp.
ATGAGGGTAAATCGGTTCATCATTACCAACAGTATGGGAAAATAACAAAAGCATTTGAAGAACTTGCCAAAAGAGTACAATATGTTCTGAATACTCCTGTTCATAAAAAAAATCTGCGAACTGATATCCTCAATACAGTTCCTGCCATAATTGCCGCTGCTGTATTGATAGGTGCATTTGTTTTCAACCTGCCCGTACCGGAATTGAACGCACCAAGACCTCTTGCTCCACAGCAGCTTACAATACCCGAAGCAGGCAATATAACTCACACATTCACAAAAGGTGAATCTGTATTTAGAATTGCAAAATATGCAATATGCCATTTCAGAGCCGTTGTACCAAGTCCGAAGGATGTAAATGATTATTCTAAAGAAACTGTTGATATTTACAATTTGACAAAAAATGAAAATGAACCGAAAATAGATCTTGCCAGACAAATACCTGAAGGTTTTTCGTTGACTTTTTATCCGCCTATGAACATTCGTAATGACAATGAAAAAATGTTGCTGCCGGTTTACAAATTTTTTGTTGGTCTGGTTGATGATAAATATGGTTACATTACAGGTGACTGGTGTGAACGCGGGCTTGGTGGTGGACAACCGCATTATGGTATTGATGTTGCCGGGAGCTATGGTTCAAAAGTTTACAGTCCCATGGATGGTAAAGCGTTTTTGAAAACGACTTCAATCATGGGGAGAACTGTCGGGATTATAAAGGATGAAACACTTATCTGTTTTATGCATCTGGATAAACGTTTCGTAAAAGATGGTGAGATGGTCAGGCAGGGACAGCCAATAGGTACAATTGGTATGACCGGAAGAACCAGCGGTCCGCATGTACATATCGGTTACGGTATTCAGTCGCAAACTGGTGCAGATATGATATTCGGGAACAAACGATACCGGGTTACAGATCCAAAACTGTTCTTTTACAGAAAAGTATATATGGATGGGCAATAGTCGGTAAAGAGAGCCGAAAACTTAAATCAAATTCAATACACTTGTTGTTCAGATAATATTCAAATCAGGCACTAATCCCTGTTCTGCAGGGTTAAAGGAATCGGGAAAGAGAATCTAATCCCCAGAGACAGATTCAGGGTTTTCGGATAGACAGAATTTTCTTTTCTCAAGCAGCTCCCGAGCATGTTTTATTGAAATATCAGAACTTCCACCAAGCATTCTTGCGATTTCTTCAATTCTCTCTTCAAAACTCAAGTTTATGACGCGGGTAACTGTACGGTCTTCAGAAATCTCCTTGAATACTTTATATTGTTGATCTGCAAGAGATGCGATCTGATGCAGGTGTGAGATGCACAGGACCTGATGAGAATTGCTTAGTGAATAAAGGGCTTTACCTACTTCTACAGCCAGCATTCCTCCGATACCCGTATCAATTTCATCAAATATAAGCACAGGAATATTGTCATGTTCTGCCAGAACTGTCTTTATCGCGAGCATTAAACGTGAGATTTCGCCGCCTGAAGCGGTTTTGGCTAATGGGAGCAGAGGTTCACCAGGGTTGGTACAAACGGTGAATGTAACAGCCTCCAGGCCATCGGGAGTCGGTTTTTCAAATTGATGAAACTTCGTTTTCCACTTTCCGCCCCTGAATCCCAGTTTTTTCATAAGTAAAGAAATTGCCATGTCAAATTCTTCAGAAGCTTTTTTGCGTTTTTCTCTCAACACCTTACCTGCTGACAGGCAATTCTCAAGGCTGGCGTTTACCTTTTTCTCAAGAAGCTCTCTGTCTGATTCAATATTTTCGAGTGATTGAAGTTCCTGTTGCAGTCTTTGTTGTTTTATTATTAATTCATCGATACTGCATGAATATTTCTTTTTCAGACGCTGTATTTTGGATAATCTGGAATTTATGAATTCCAGCCGGGCCGGATCTGTACTTTCCGAGATGTTTTGTGCATAAGTACTGCAGTATGTTTCAAGTTCTGTAAAAGCAGCTCCTGCTGTTTCGATATCAGTAATCCAGGGAACTACTGATGAATCATATTTTGACAGATTCTCCAGTTTTTTTCTGATAAAAGAGATTTTTTTATTAATGGAATCATTTAATATTTCGAGTATTTCAGATATGCAAGCTGTACGCTGTGCAGACGATGAAAGAAGGGAAAGTTCTGATTCCAGATCCTGTTCTTCACCGCAACGGAGCTCAAGTTTTGTCAGTTCATTAAGCTGGAACTGGATTATGTCTTTTTTTTCTGACAGTTCTCTGGCTTTTTTAAGATGCGTCTCCAGTATTCTGGATGCTTCCATATAGCCGCGATAGCATTCATCATACTTCTGTTTGCAAGGCAGGACTTCAGGAAGGTAATCTATAATTAACTGATGGTAATCTTCATTGAGCAAAGACTGATGTTCATGCTGTCCGTGAAGGTCAATTAATTGGTCGCCCAGTTTTTTAAGGGCATTGAGGGTAACGGGGATCTGGTTTATGTGAATCTGATTTCGTCCATTACGCGATATTTTTCTTCTGATAATTAATTGCCCGTCTTCAGGTTCAATGGATTGATCCTCGAGCAGTTTCGCAAGTGGTGTTTTAATCTCTTCAACATCAAATATACCACTGATCCATGCTTCTTCATATCCACTTCGGATCATTTCCGCTGATGCACGTTCTCCCAGAAGTAATCCAATTGCACCTATCAGGATCGATTTTCCGGCGCCTGTTTCTCCTGTAAAAACACTGAATCCACTCTCCAGATCCAGTGACAACTCTTGAATGAGAGCCAGATTTTTGACACGAAGTTCTTTTATCATTGAGTGCCTGCCTTGTATTGACGTCCCCAGTTGAGTTTACGCCGTAATAAAGCGAAGTATGAACGCTCTGTAAGTTGAATCAGATTGGTGGCAATACCTCCGTACGAAACTGTTATATGATCTCCGTTGCGAAGATTAATTGAATCAAGGCCATCTATACTTAACAGAAGATCCGGATTCTTTTCGTTAATAATGAGTCGGATATTTTTTTCTGAAGACAGGATAATCGGACGTTCAGTAAGAGAATGTGGACAAATAGGAGTCAGGATAAAAGCTTTGAGTCCGGGCTCGACTATCGGCCCGCCAGCAGCTAATGAATAAGCTGTAGATCCGTTTGGAGTTGCAACGATAATACCATCAGCGAAAAAATCTGTTATAAAATCATTGCCATACCAGGCAGAAATTGATGTGAGTTTCGGGGTATTGATTCTGTTTATATACAAATCGTTTAAGCAATGGAATGTCTGGATTACTTTATTATCCCGTTCCAGTTGTATGAAAAGTACCATTCGGCTAATTGTTTTATAATCACCACTATGAATTTTCTGAAGACTGTTTTCCAGTTCTTCCTGTCCTATATCAGTGAGGAAACCCAAACCGCCCATGTTTACACCAATTACCGGTTTTTGGGAAAATTGACACATATGTGCTACGGAAAGAAAAGTTCCATCACCCCCCAGCGAGACTATTGCCTCGCTTGATAATAAAAAATCGTTTTCAGTCTGACATATTGGAGCATCCGCAGACGACTGGTTTTTTAGAGATGGATGGAAATAAATTTTAACTCTGGTTTGATCAGACCAGTTCAGTATTCTGACCAAAACATCACTTATGCGAGAAGACTGCTTGAAAGCGACTATCCCGAAAGAGTTTATTTTTTTCATATCAGGACCTGAATTCGGCTAATTCTGAAATGATCTTTTCAAAATCAGGCCATCTTTGTTTTATATTTTCATCTTCAATATGAGTTTCTCCCAGACATTTGAAACCTGCTGCACAAAAACTGCCGCTGATATGTGCAGGGTAATTTTCTGTTAAATCAAATCCGTCAAAATCTGATCCACCCTCTACGACAATCCCGTCCGGCATTTCACCGTGGCGTGCACCAAGTTTACGAATACATGATTCAATAAGGTCAATCCCGTCGGGATTATCGTTACGAAGATCTTCCATATTCCTGAAAACCGATTGTCCTTTTGCAAATGCCGCCAAAATGACCAGTGCCGGTATATAAACATAATAATTTTCGGGTGGATTACACTCCATTTTCCGACCAGTTAATTCAAATTTCTGAATGCTTACCATTCCGACAGAACCAAATGAACATCTGCTGGTTTCCTGAATCGAAATCTTGCATCCCATTTTCCTGATATAACTTAATACCGGTGTAGCCCAGGTTTCGAGAGGCATATTGTTGAGAACAAATGATCCTTTGGGCAGCAGACATTTTGATGTAATCAATATCGCCCCAAGTATTTCATCACCAGGAAGAGTAATTTCAACTGGTTTTTCTGAGATGCTTTTTTTAGAAAATGTAGCAGTAACGATAAATTTTTGATTCCGGGATTTTTGCATTTTTTTCGATTGAATTAATTTAATCCGGCGTGCAAGTGGATCGTTTTCTTTTCGCATAAGGCTTTTGACACTCAGTTCAAAGCCGAAAGCTGGTAAAATCAGTCGAAGCGGATTTGAAAAGATAAAATCTGTATTAAAAGAAAAATCCTGGTTTTGTCCCAATAACAATCCAATAAGCGGGGCAATATCAGTTTCTGTAAATGTGAGATTATCGTTTATCGTTTCAGGAAAACTATTGATTGTAAGTCCGGTTTTATCATCAAACAGTCCTGATTCAATCCTGAAACCAAACTTATCTGCAATTTTTTTCCAGTATGCAATCTTTTTTTCTGAAATAGAGTCAAATGCAACGGTTTTACCCATGCCCAAAAGTGTGAAAACTATTATATCACGATAGGGAAGAGTGTCATAGGAGACCGGGATAAATGAAGAACTTTTTTCGGTGTTTTTGGGTATAATTGTACATACATTCTGTTCTTGTTTACAATCGGCTAATCCTTTAATGAAATCAAGCCGTTTTCCATTTAAAGGCGTATCGTAATATGGTGAAATTTTTACAGGCTGTTTTGATGCTATTGATATTATTGCAGACAGGAAAAAAAGATCCGGACTTGGTGGCAGAATAAATTTTCCATGAAGAGATTTCGCGGGTTTAACTGTAAACATCAGAATTAGTTCCTTTCACGAGCGCTGAATCCACTTTTTGTCAATATCGAAACAACCTTCTTTGCAATATGCGGTGATTCGAATGCCAGACGTATTGTGCCGCCTTCTCCTTCACGGACCTTTAATACCTCAATATCTTTTATATTGATACCATTTTCAGAAAGGGATTCTGCAAGTTTGAATATTACTCCGGGTTGATCTTTTGCCAGAACCAGTACTTCGCTGAGTTTATTCATGAAACCTTTATTCTGAAGAGGTATTTGTGAACGGAATTCTTTTGAAGAGTCAAATAAATTCTGTAGTGAATCACTGGTTACGCCTTTTTTAATCTCTTCAAGTGATTCTATAAGCGAATCGAGCAGGTGAACAACAGGTCCTTTGTTTGTGTTAAGAATATCATGCCACATTTTGTAAGGTGCTGATGCAATACGGGTCATGTCGCGAAACCCGCCTGCTGCTAGAGATTGTGTTCCCGGATATTGAAGTTCCATATTTTTTGCGAGATTAACCAGCGCAACAGCAAGAAGATGTGGTAGATGGCTTACAGTTGCAGCAATTTTATCATGTACATCCGGTTTTAAAAAAAGCGTTCTGCACCCAAGATATTTACAGAGAAATTCAGCAAATGAGGTGTCCATTTCATCTGGTTTGTCAGAAGAAGGAGTCAGCACATAAATCGCATTCTGGAACAGATATGGATCTGAAGCTGCACATCCGCTTCTTTCAGATCCGGCCATTGGATGTCCACCAATGAAACGTACATTGTCCGGCAGGTCAAGGGCTGTTGAAACAATCGTTTTTTTTGTGCTCCCTACATCGGAGATCAACAGACCATCAGGAAGATTCATTTTGCCGAGAGTTTCAATTGTCTTTATTATCTGCATTATTGGCGAGCAAAGAATCAGAAGCTGTGTTTTTTGAATAACTTTTTGAAGTTCATTATAAGAATAACCCTTGTCAATACAGCCTAATTGCAAAGCAATATCCAGATTTTTATTAGAAGACAGTCCTGTTATCTGACCATCAAAACCGGACTTTTTTAAAGCAAGTCCCAGCGAACCACCAAGTAACCCGACACTATATATAGTAATATTATCTGGTTTAAAATGCATTTCAGTTTTTACCTCTGTTCATTAAATAAAGAACTTCACCTTTTTTTGTTAAAGGTATTATAACATTCAGATAAAACTCTGCAACTGTATCAGGGTCAATGGTGTTTCGAATAAGTCGGTTTACGGTTTCCTGAGTTTTGCCGGTTTTAATCCGGATTCTTTCGATAATCTGATCTTCAACATCTTTCCGTGTAATGAGTTCAATAATCGCTTCTGTATCACATTTGTTTATAAGTGAAGAATACAGATCCGGATTGCTTCTGTATTTACTTTCACCAACATAGAGGGCTCCATAATGAATTCTTCGTGCAATTGCCTGTACTGCGTAGACATCTTTTTCAACGCACGACCCGTACTGCAAATCATCACCTTCAGGACATAATTTAGGTATAAGTTTTAAATAACTTTCCAGAACACTGTCAGTAACGCTTACTTTATTGTAATCGTCAATATTAAGACTGACTTTCGGAAGGATTACTTTGCGTTTGGGTGGTTCGAGGCCCCTGGTAAATGGACGCTCTTCCGGGACACAAAAACGCCCGAAAAGCGAATCGGTTTTTTCCTGATAATGAAGCCTAAGATCAAAAAGGCTACGGTTGGTTTCGCCGGAAAATCCACTATGTCCAGGTTCGTAACATCGAAGATCCGCATGGAATTGAGCTCTGTCAATCAATCTGGAAATGATGGTTTCTTCATAACTTTCCAGTTTGGCTGCAATAATTTGTAAATCAAGTTGCTGCATTGTTCAAAAATAAGTTATAAGGGTTAGAATCTATCTTATTCGGGTTGCAGTTTTATAATCAAAAACCTGTTCCCGGAGTTTATCTAAAAAGTTCGCGTTTTTATATGATAACTCGATGTTTTTTACAAGTGCGCTTCCGACTATAACACCGTCTGCACCACATTGAGTAACTTTTCTTACATGTTCTGCAGAAGATATACCGAATCCGACAGCCAGAGGTTTGTCTGTTACTGTTTTAAGCCGGGAAATGGTACCAGAAATTGAATCACTGAATTTCAGGTCTGTGCCTGTAGCACCAAGACGGCTTACAACATATACAAAAGAATCAACTTGACTGCATATATATTTGATGCGGTCTTGCGGTGTAAGCTCCGAAACTATGAATACTCTTCCGATTCCATATTTTTCCATTGATGATTGTAAAACCTCGGACTCTTCGGGAGGCATATCTGCAACAAGAATACTGTCAATACCTGCATCTGCAGCTTTCCTGCAAAACAGATCGGTACCCAGATGCAGGATCGTGTTTGCATACAGAAGTATACCAACAGGAATATCTGAACAGGATCTTAATTTTTTGACAAGTTTGAAAAACTTTTCGTGGTCCATACCGTTTCTGATAGCCCTTTGTGAAGCCCGTTGATTTACCGGACCGTCAGCTATCGGATCAGAAAACGGATACCCGATTTCAAGAATATCTGCACCACCATCAATATAAGCCCTGAATATTTCTTCGCTTTTATCTGGATCGGGATCCCCTGCGACAGCAAAGGGTATAAAAGCAGCTTCATTTCTCTTTTTAAGAGCATCAAAAGTTATTTCGTAACGGTTGGTCATATATTAATCCCCAGATAGTCTGCTACTGTGAAAATATCCTTGTCTCCGCGTCCGGAAAGGTTAATTACCATTATGGAACCTGATGGCATTAAAGGGGCATTTTTAACGGCATAAGCGACTGCATGTGAAGATTCAAGAGCAGGTATAATCCCCTCATATTCACACAGCATTTTGAATGCATCCAAAGCTTCAGTATCGGTTGCATAAGTATAATCAACGCGTCCGGATTCGTGAAGAAAAGAGTGTTGAGGACCAACTCCACTGTAATCAAGTCCGGCAGAAATAGATTGTGTATCTGAAATCTGGCCGTTTTTATCCTGAAGAACATAAGAGAAGGAGCCGTGTAAAATTCCGGTGCGTGAGAGGTCAGAATGAGTTAACCTGACTGCATGTTTATTGCTGTCTAAACCACAACCACCTGCTTCAACACCTACAAGTTTCACATCTTTATCATCAAGAAACGGAGTAAAAATTCCAATCGCATTTGAACCGCCTCCAACACAGGCAACAATTGTATCTGGTAAACGGTTTTCAACTTTTAAAATCTGCATTTTCGTTTCTTTACCTATAATAGACTGGAACTCTCTTACAATTGTTGGAAACGGGTGAGGGCCCAGGGCAGATCCAAATGCATAATGTGTAGTGCGTACCGTTTTTGACCAGTCCCGCATAGCTTCATTAACTGCATCCTTGAGCGTTTTTCCACCGCTATCCACAGGTACTACACGAGTTCCAAGAAGATTCATTCGAAAAACATTAGGTCGTTGACGCTGCATGTCAACAGTGCCCATATAGATGTCACATTCCATACCCAGCAAAGCTGCAGCAGTGGCAGTTGCGACCCCATGCTGACCAGCCCCTGTTTCTGCAATAAGACGCTTTTTTCCCATATATCGGGCCAGTAGTGCCTGTCCGAGTGCATTTGTGATTTTGTGGGCACCAGTATGATTAAGATCTTCTCTTTTAAGATAGATTTTTGCTCCACCGAGTTTTTTTGTTAATCGTGATGCAAAATAGAGTGGTGTTTCCCGGCCGTTATATTTCTCCAGTAAATCCTTGAATTCAGACTGTATTTTCTGATCCTTCATAAAAGCATCAAATGCATGCTGGACTTCGTTCAGTGCCGGCATAAGGGTTTCAGGCGCGAACGTACCTCCAAATCTTCCAAAATATCCTTTTAGAGTAACATCTTTTTTCATTTTATTATTCTGCCGATACGGTTTATTTTGAATTTATCTGAATTTTCGGGATCACCATTGTAAGACCATAAAATCATAAATGGTTTTCCGATGACAAATGTTGTTTTCAGGGGACCAAAAAATCTGGAATCCAGTCCATTTTTCCAATTGTCTGCCAGAAGAAAAACGTATGATCCTTTTACCACATATCTGGAAACCTCTTCGCCATCTATACAGAATGTGAATTTCAGATTCACATTCTGGTTATAATGTATCATTGAAAGATACTCTTTGAGTCTGGTCCAGAAAAACCAGTCAAAACGATTATGCTCAGGAATTGAATCCAGCAAACCTTCATAGAGCGAAAATCCGTTTATAAAATAATCGTTGGTTACCGAATCGTCTAATAACAGTTTGGTATTTAGTGAAAATGATGATTGAGGGTTTTCCTGGCGGATTACAGAAATTGCAAAGAAAAAATCTCTTAAATTATCAGTTTGAAGATAAAGGGTGTCTCCTGAAGCAGGGACGCGAAAAGGAGCAAAAAAATCTAGTGGTGAATAATCCGAAGGGATTATTTCAGTACTGGTACGTGAATTTTGGAAATAATCTGATTCCAATCTGGAATTGAAAAAGATACCGCTGTCTATTGAAACGGTGTCTGCCCGGATACCTGCAATGCGAAGATAGCCCTCTTTTCCTGGTTCAAAAGGCATTTTAAACAATACAGGCTGAAGTCGTTTGGGCTTTATTAAATTTCTGACCAGGGGGAGACTGGAGATTCTCGACACTGCAAATCTGTCTCCTTTGATAGTGGTTGGAGACATTTGATTGCCATCAATTCTTCTGATATCAATAATGCAGAATTTGATAAACAGCCCGGCAATAACGATAATCAGAATTCGTTTTAATGAATTAAAATAAAATGTCCTTGAATCGAACGGTGTAGACAGGTTTTTTTCCTTCATTGTTACTCCCTGCTTAAAACAGCAAGAAATGCTTCCTGTGGTATTTCAATATTCCCAACCTGTTTCATCCTTTTTTTGCCTTCTTTCTGTTTCTCCAGCAGTTTACGTTTTCGGGAAATATCACCGCCATAACATTTTGAAGTTACATCTTTGCGATAAGCTTTAACTGTTGTACGCGCTATTACTTTGGTTCCAAGTGCTGCCTGAATTGCGACTTCGTACTGTTGCCGGGGGATTAATTCCTTTAATTTTTTGGTTATTGAGAGCCCGAAACTGTAAGCATTATCTTTGTGAACAATTGATGAAAAAGCGTCAACTGCAGATCCATTAATAAGTATATCCAGCTTTACCAGATTGTTACGCTCATATCCGTCAAATTCATAATCCATTGATGCGTATCCACGTGTACAGCTCTTCAGGCGATCAAAAAAATCTATTATTATCTCCGAAAGCGGGATTCTGTAATGAAGACAAACCCGTGTTGGATCAAGATACTCCATATTTCCAAGTTTTCCGCGTTTTTCTTCACAAAGCTTCATTATTGCTCCAACAAATTCGGATGGTGTAATAACCTGAAGTTTTGCTATCGGTTCGCTGATATGTTCCACTTCCTGTTGATACGGCATTTTTGCCGGGCTTTCAATAAATATTTCTTCACCACTTTTCAACTTTAACAGATATTTTACGTTAGGTACAGTTGTAATAATATTCACATTAAATTCACGAAAAAGTCTTTCCTGAACAATTTCCATGTGCAGGAGTCCAAGGAAGCCTGCTCTGAAACCAAATCCGAGTGCAGACGATGTTTCCGGTTCATAGGTAATTGAAGGATCATTTAGCTGCAGTTTTTCGAGAGCACTCCTGAGATCTTCATAATCAGCTTTATCAACAGGATAAATTCCGCTGAATACCATGGGTTTTACTTCACGATATCCCTCTACCGGCTCCGAAGTTCCCTTAAGGCGTGTTGTCATGGTGTCGCCTATTTTTACATCCGATATTGTACGGATATTGGCAATCATGTAACCTACTTCACCAGGGTTTAACTGGTCGAGAGAAAGACGTCCCATTTTGAAACAGCCGATTTCATCAGCTTCGTATTCACATCCAGTTGACATAAAACGAATCTGGTCGCCTTTCTTTAATTTCCCGTCAAAAATCCTAATATATGCAACAGCACCCCTGAAAGAATCGAATTTGGAGTCAAATATCAAAGCTTTAAGTGGTGCATTTTCTGTATGCACTGGTGGAGGAATCTCGTTTATCACACGTTCCAGAATTGGAGCAACACCCTCACCGGTTTTGGCACTACAGGCAATAATTGTTTCGGGATCAACACCAAGAAGGTCTGAAATCTGTTGTTTTATCTCATCGGGGCGGGCAGAGGGCAGATCTACTTTATTGATTACAGGAATTATCGATAATTCATTTTCAAGGGCGAGATAGATATTGGTAAGTGTTTGAGCTTCAATCCCCTGAGATGCATCAACTACTAAAATAGCTCCTTCACAAGCAGCCAAAGACCTGGATACTTCATAAGAGAAATCGACATGTCCAGGGGTATCGATTAAATTGAACTGATATGTTTGACCGTTATCGGATTTGTACATCATCCTTATTGGATGTGATTTTATGGTTATTCCTCTTTCACGCTCCAAATCCATATCATCGAGTACCTGGGATTGCATTTTTTCTTTGCTGATAGTACCGGTGATCTCAAGAAAACGGTCTGCCAGTGTTGATTTACCATGATCTATGTGGGCAATAATGCAAAAATTTCTGATAAGTTCTGTTTTCACGAGAATTCCTGTATAAATATTGGTCCGAAATAGTAATTTGCAGTTTACACTGCCTGATTCTCCCGGTCAGATCCGGTCTGAACAATAACAGATCACGTCTTCGCATACTGAAAATCATTAAACGAAACTGTATTCTTGTTGTCCTGCATAATCAAGACATGAATCCAGCACCAAAAATTCCGATGCTGTTTGGACAGGTATGTTTAAATACATCAGACAGCCTGAATAAGCCCTGGAAAATTAGCGGATAAATATACTTAATGGTTTAGTCCAAGAATAATACTATAGTATACGATAGCTTACAGGAAGTTATTGAACCGGTTTTTAAAAGTTCAGATAATGGAAAGTTTCCTTAAAACCAATTTCTGTCTGAATATATGTTGAGCAGAACAAAGACTGTTAAATTTACTATCTGTACCCTGGCTCAGGAATCGAAATTATATTTATCACATCAGGAATAGGTTACGTCGTGATTCATTTGCCGGGTACGGTAAAAAAAACCAAAAATCAGAACTTTCCCTCTTCATATTTACCCATCTTTATATGATATTTGAAGATATGAACAGGTTTTAGTGAAAGGTTGAGTCCGTTTTAGTAATAGTGACATGGAAGCAAATACAGAAGAAAAAAGTATCAAACTTTACACCATATTCTGGACTTTTTATCGTATAGGGTTTTTGACACTTGGAGGTGGTTTGGCCATGGCTGCTGTTATGCGCCATGAACTGGTGTTAAAACGAAAATGGCTTACTGAAAAAGAGTTTTCTTCAGAAATGTCTGTTGCTACAATAATACCCGGAGCCATTGCTGTAAATCTGGCATATTTGCAGGGAAAAAAACTCAAAGGAAAAAAAGGCGCCTTCAGTGCGGTCCTGGGTACAGTATTACCATCATTTATTATCATTCTGATAATTGCGCAATTCGCAATGCCTTATTTTCGTTTACCCCTGGTAACAAAGTTCTTCAGAGGCTGCTCTGTTGCAGTTGCAGGATTACTTGCATTTGCAGCATTTACATTTGGAAAACAGCAGCTCAAATCATGGAATGCTGTGTTTGTGTGTGTTACCGGTCTTGCAATTGTTGCAGGTCTGGATGTTCATCCTGTGTGGGCAATTGTCACAACCGGTTTAACAGGGTATATTCTTTTTAGAAAATAAGAATGAAAAATGAAAAGTTTGATCAGTTTGTTTCTAAGTTTTATAATTATCGGTATAGGCGCTTATGGTGGGGGACTGGTTACAATTCCATTAATCCAGCATGAAATTGTTAGTGAACGGAACTGGCTGCGTCTTGATGAGCTGGGACAACTTTTTGCAATAGCGCAGATGACACCTGGCCCGATTGCAATTAATGCTGCGACAT
>JAAYEB010000269.1 GCA_012728995.1 Fibrobacter sp.
CTGTTAGCACTTTTTTACGATACTTCGGTATCCAGATTAAATGAACTTTCAAATCGGTTTTGGTATGAGATCCTAATCTATAATGTCGCATAGCGACAAAATATAACATAACTTCGCCTGAAGGCGATGGGTTTCAACCATCCCCGAAAGAAACACTAAATTTCCTTCAGCTCGCGGTTAAAGGCTGGATTGATTTAATTCGTTAACAGTTTTTTTCCCGGATGTTGCCCTTCACTGACCACGGAAGCCCTGGCCTATAGTATCAGTTCCTGTTTTATTGCAAAGCAGTTCACCTATCATTTCAGCGTCACCTGCCAGCGAGACGTCAATGTAAAGAGAAATCGTACCTGCGCCAGAATCGATAACCACATAGACATGGTGCCATTGGTGGTCAATTGCTTCTATTTACGCACCTATAGGAAGCCAGATGGTTTCGTCACCGTAAGAATAATAACAGTAAATAGGAAACCCTGTACTGTCGGAGGCGAATTTCATACCGGTATTATCGCCAACCGAAATAATCTCGCCCGCACTGTCTTCACTTTTAACCCATGCGTTTAATGTCAACGATTTTGACTGGTCCAGAAGCACCCTGGGATAATTATCAAATTATCAATTCCATTCAGTTCCAGACAAAGCCCTGCCATACCAGATGTGAATCTTAAAATTCCCGGCTGTATCCAAAATTTAATGTAAATCCGGGCCAATCGATCGGCGGCATCATTGATATCCATAACGAATTTTTCATAATGGTAGTACCAATCGATAATGTCGCAATTTCCATAATGCCAATTTTGCCTTGAAAGAATACACATACGTTATCTTTTGTGTAGAATTGAAAATTTAAGATACCATGGTAATGGAAACAATAATCCTCACAATCGGTCTCTATTAAACCTGCCTGTTTAGCTTTTTTCCTGAAATCTGAGTATGGCCCAAATTCATACGTAAATGCAGTCTGAGGGCCAAATGCAAAACCGATCTTGTCATTTCCGAATCTCAAACCCAAAAACAATGAGTTGTGTGCTCCAAAATAACGTTTCGACCCATCATAGCCTTCGATGCCAGATACCCAATATGTTCCGATTATCATTTCTGATTGAAAATCCAGTCCAAAAAATTTCCAATATTTATACAAAGCATATCCTAAGGACCCTGAAAAATTGTATTCATTCGAATTTGTTAAAAAATCATTATTTGAGTAGCATATATTGATATTCTGGTGATAATCGTTGTCTTTTTGTTTTGGAACCAATACTGGAGGGCTTCTTCGAAAAGCAGTAGCGGGAAAATAAAAACGTGAGCACCCCTGATATATAACTACATTAGCCATAAACAAAAAAAACATGAAACTTCGTATTTTCATTCGTATATTCCTGCAATTCGCTGAATATTACAATATAGTATCGCCCACCGAAATTTAAAAAACCGGGTTATGTACAAAATAATTTTCCATTTTTTTATATTCACTAATTATTTTGCAAACCGGAGAAAGAACAGGTCTTTACACACCCACAACATCAATTTAGTTGTTCTGTTTCGTATTCCTTATTTCGAATTTTTATAGCTGCCGCGGGGGTCGTGTGCGCCCGGCGAGCATGATTACCTGATTTATTAATAAACTATTGCCTTAAGCTGCAAACTGACTTTAACCACATATAACATGTTGTAAAAGGCTTCGATTTTATTTTGCTTTGCAAACCGATCTATTGGTGAAGATAAATGTCAAATTTTTGATTAAATAACCAGCATTTAATTGAAACTGATCAAGGTTATTATTTAATTTGCATTGATATTAATACCAGACAAACCTGTTTTATATATACTTGTTTGTAATAACCGGAAAAGAATTATAAAATTAAAAAGCAATAACTTTTTGAAAAGGATTACATTTATGAAAATCCTCAAAATTCCAGTTCTGTTTTTATTTGCTGTTGCAGTGAATCTTATTTTCGCAGAAACTCCCGTGCTGGTAGCTGATTATCAGGTTGATACGCCATTGTATTATGATGAGCCGTATTTTACATATCAATATGCTCCCGGACCACTTCTTTTAAGAAATGAAAATAATAGTCCAAATTCTCAACATGTTCTTCTTATGGCATTCAGGAAAAAAAACAGTAACGAAATCGATATCTATTCTTACACAGGGAAATGCGGAACATCTGTATTTCCACAATTACC
>JAAYEB010000270.1 GCA_012728995.1 Fibrobacter sp.
AAGTAATATGGGGCTTAAAATGGATGATTTTCAATCACAAGAAGCATATACTACGGAAGACAGTGAAAATATTTCAATATTTGTTGCAGATGATAACCAGGAATTCAGGGATTTTATTGTCACGACCCTTTTGAATGAAGGACACAAGGTTATCGAATATAATCCTCTTGAACCAGATTATGCTTTACTGAAAAAAAAATATAGTGTTGCAGTCCTTGATATAATGATGCCTGAGTATGATGGGTTTGAAATTCATGATAAATTGCTTGTCCATTCTCCTGATATTCAGACTATTATGGTTACTGGTTGTATTGACAGAGAAAAACACAAGAAGGCAACTGACAATGGAATTTTCATGTTCCTTATTAAACCTGTAAGGGTCGAACAATTAATATATTCAGTCGCAGGTGCAGTAAAAATGAATAAATTGCATAAAAATTCAAATCGGTTTAAAATCGAAGAAGAATATTGCGACATTCCTGACCTTGTGGGAAAATCAAAGCATATCATTGATGTAAAAAAGTCAATTTATGAATTCGCTCCGGTTGATATACCTGTTTTGATAACCGGAGAATCTGGTACCGGAAAAGAGGTTGTTGCCAAATCCATTTATGAAAATAGCTCAAGAGCCTCGAAACCATTTATAACCGTAAACTGTGCAGGTTTATCGCCTAATTTAATTGAATCGGAACTGTTTGGACATGTTCAGGGCGCGTTTACTGGCGCTACAAAAACCAGGCATGGATTTTTTGCTGCTGCGAACGGTGGAACGATTTTACTTGATGAAATAGGAGAATTACCCCTGTATCTCCAGAGTAAATTGCTAAGAGTTCTTGATACAGGTGAATTCTACCGTGTTGGAGAAAGTTACCCTCAAAAAGTCAACGTAAGAATCATAAGTGCCACAAACCGTGATCTTGAAAAAATGATGCATGCTGGAGAATTCAGAAGAGATCTTTATTTCAGAATTTGTGGTGTAAAGATTGAACTTCAGCCTCTGAGAAACAGAATCGATGACATGGTTTATCTTGTGTATCATTTTTTGAATGATACTGATATCGTTTTAACAAATGGTGCAATCGAGCTGTTAAAAAAACTGGATTGGCCAGGCAATATAAGGGAATTGTCGACTTTTATTAAAACTTTGAAAGCAAGATCAAATGGTACTGTCGTAACTGAAACTCATATAAAAAATATAATAAGCAGCAAAAAGATGATCCCAGGAGATTGTAACGATATCAACGATATAAATGAATCTGCTTCGATCCCCAAATTCAGCAAATACCGAAATCTTTGTGATGAAAAATATTTAAAAAATCTGATCGAAATGACAGATGGCAACATATCCAAAGCATCCCAGATATCGGGAATACACAGAAAAAATCTAAGAGACAAGCTTAAAGCTCTTGGTTTGTATCAAAACTTTGACAGTTTGAAAAAAAATCAGTCCGATACAATCTTTTGTTAAATCCACTGTTTTGGAAATTATAGCATAAAGATTTTCTTCCAGCTCTATATTCCCCAAAAGTATAAACGACCACTGATGAATTCCTGCAATTACCGAAAGTGTAATTAAGAAAGGAATATGGAATTACAGATGGATAATTGTCGTTTACTGGAGTAAAAAGAACCACTAGTGAAAAAATGATCTAATCTCATATTTATCAATTAATTATCAATCAATTAACAAAAAATACCGGAGTAAGTTACTCCACTGCCCCAAATTAATGAATAATTATAAATGCTTGATATCAAATAAGTTGAAATAGAATAACGAAATGGTCTGAAAGTTGCGTAATAACATAAATTCCGTAAAACATATCAAGGAACTGAAATGATCGGAAAAATATTGGTAATCGGTAGTGATTCATACGAAAACGGGTTGTTGAAGAAAATCTTTTCGGAGAAATTCGTACTGCATTTCTGCAGGTATGCAGAGGAAAGTATGGATGTTTGCAAATCTTTCAGGCCAGATACAATCCTTTATGATATGGTAATACCGGATCTGGAACTTTTAAAAAATGTAATGTCGTGTCGTAAACCGTTTAATTATGAAATACCGGTTGTAGTTATTGTATCGGATAATAGCTTACAGTTTGAGAGGCTGGCAAGGCAACATAAAGTTTCCTATTATATGATACGTCCTTATGATTTTCGCGAGCTTGAAGAAGCGCTTGAATCATGCGTTAAATACAGCATAAAAAATTCTGAATCATTAATATGTGGATGTGAATAATGAACAATAATGATGAAGTCGCACTTGATTTAATTGAACAAATTACATCTGCCATTTTGATCGCAAACCTTGCAGATCCCCAGGAGTGTATAGAGATATACAAATTGCTTGAAGAGCTTGAGAAGGTTTGCACTGAACCTGATTGTTGCAAAATGACAAGAAATTGTCTTGAGATGCTTGAAAAACACATACTTAATGAAGGCACCGATGAAACTATCAATGAAATGATGTTTGTTTTGTCGGGTGAAAAACGGTTGCTTGTCAAAAAAATAAATTGCGCTGGGCAAGGTGAAAATGACAGGGTCATTGAAAAAAAGACAGATATGGAAATTCATGATAGCGGTTCTGGATTGCCAGACGAGTTGGTATTTGACTTGAATGATGAAATCGTAAAAAATTTCATAGCTCGTCAGTTTGGAGTTCTTGAAGAACTTGAGGAGCACATCCTTCTTCTTGAAAAGGGTGGAACTGTAGATCCGCTCAAGAGAATTTTTCATACTCTTAAAGGTGAATCCGGTATGGTTCAGCTCAATGACATTTCGGTATTGTGTCATTGTGTTGAAGACTATATAGAAGAAGGCAAGAGAAGTATTGATGATTTATTATATGTTAAAGACTGGCTTTACAGACATTTCGCTTCTCTTCGTGATAATCAGGTTCACGAAGAAAATGTGCAGGAAGTGATTAAAAAGCTGAAAAAAACTGCTACAAACATTTCTGAACCTCAACAGAATAAATATGAGAAATCGATTGATAACAACAGGTTGAGTTCGGACATTTCATTATTGTCGGATTTTATTACAGAAGCAATGGAACATCTGCAAAATGCAGATAACCTTCTGCTGGAGCTGGAAAATAATCCGATGGACGATGAGCTGTTGAACTCTCTTTTCAGGGTTTTTCATACCATTAAAGGTATTGCTGGATTTCTTTCCCTTGAAGGCATACAGACACTTTCACATATTACGGAAGAACTGCTTGACAAAACAAGAAAAAAAAGGAACCCGCTTCAACACGATGAAATTGAATCAGTCTTTTGTTCAATAGATACATTGAAACTCGAGATAAAACAGTTACAGACAGGAATTGAAAATGGAACAACCTATACAGTTCACGAAAAAACACAAAAGCTTATCAGCTATATGGAATGCCTTACAAAGAAAAGCGACAAAAACAGACCTGAAAGAATCGGAGAGATTTTACAAAATTCAGGTAAGGTTAATGAAAAACAGATTTGTTCTGCACTGAAAAAACAGGTTGAACACCCAGAAAAAAAACTGGGTGAGATTTTTGTTGAAAATGGACTTGTAAGTGAAAAAGATATTGATGAGGTGTTGGGGAAACAGGGGAAATCTGCCCCAAAGGTTGCAGTCAGGGAAACTATTAAGGTTGACACCGAAAAACTGGACAAACTGGTGGACATGATAGGAGAACTTGTAATAGCAGAAGCCATGGTGACAGGTGATAAAGAAGTCGTTGAACGGGCTTCAACACGAGCCTTAAGAAACATGCGGCAACTTGATAAAATAACACGCCAGCTTCAGGAAGTAAGCCTTTCGATGAGGCTTGTGTCACTGAAATCAACTTTTCAGAAAATGGCACGACTTGTAAGGGATTTGTCAAAAAAGAGTGGCAAGAATATCGAATTCGTTACTTGCGGGGAAGACACCGAATTAGACAAGTCGGTTATTGAAAATATAGGTGATCCGTTGGTACACATGATAAGAAATTCGACAGATCATGGTATTGAACCTGATGATGAACGAAAAAAGGCTGGCAAAACACAACGTGGCAGAATTGAACTAAGGGCTTTCCAGACCGGTGGAAGCATATGTATAGAAATCGAAGATAATGGAAGAGGACTGGATAAAGATGCAATACGCGCAAAAGCAATTTCCCTCGGTTTAATGGAAGAAACAGATAATCTTTCAGACAAGGAAATTCATTCTCTCATATTTCAACCCGGTTTTTCTACAGCAATAAAAGTCACTGATGTATCCGGAAGGGGAGTGGGAATGGATGTGGTACAGAAAAATATTCAAAACCTGCGGGGAAGTATTGACATAAAAACAGAAAAAGGAAAGGGAACAGTCTTTTCCATATACTTGCCTTTGACAATGGCTATAATGGATGGAATGGTAGTAATGGCTGATAGGGAAAGATATATAATCCCGACATCTGCAATAGTTGAGAGCATGAAATTCAAAAAAGAAGAAATTACTTCTGTAACGAATAAGGGGGAAATGGTTGATTTCAGAGATAATTTGATACCGCTTGTTTATCTTTGTGAGATACTTGAAAGAAAAATCGATAATAAAATTGATGATGATAAAATTATTATGGTTATTGAAGACATGGATAGAAGATGCGGACTTGTAATAGATTCAATAATCGGGCAGCAACAAACAGTTATAAAACGTCTGGGTGAAGGTATCGGGAGTATCTCTGGTATATCAGGGGGAGCCATAATGTCGGATGGTAATGTAAGCCTGATTATAGATGTTGGTGGAATATTAAGAAACACAAAACAGTATAAAACATAAATAAAAGGAGTAGCTTGATGAGTGAATCAGCGGAGAAACTGAAAAATATGGCAAGTCTAGCCGGAAAATATCTTACTTTCCGGCTTGCAGAAGAGGAGTATGGGCTTGAAATACTCAAGGTACAGGAAATTATAGGTTTGATGAATGTAACACGTGTCCCTAAAACACCCTCTTTTATAAGAGGAGTGATAAATCTTCGGGGTAAGGTTATTCCCGTGATAGACTTAAGGGTAAAATTTGAATTTGACATAAAGGAAGATACTGACAAGACCTGTATTATTGTGGTTCAGGTAAACAACGATAATAATCATAGCGTGGTGATGGGAATTATTGTGGATGAGGTTTCTGAAGTTCTTGATATTAAAGGTAACCAGATAGAACCATCGCCATCTTTCGGAGCTTCTGTTGACACAGAATTTATTCTGGGCATGGGAAAAACTGCACAAAAAGTTGTTATGCTACTAGATATAGACAGGGTACTTTCAGGTGATGAAATCAATATGGTAGGTAAAACGGAATAAACCATTCACAATTAATGGAGGGTGAAAAGAAATGAATCTCAAGCTGAGTACAAAATTAATAGGAAGTTTTCTTATTGTTGCAGCAATCACACTGGTAGTTGGAGTAATTGGATGGAATGGAAGTGTCAAGTTGAACGAAAATGTAGATGATATAGGAAATAAACAGTTTCCAACCGTTCAGGCTTTATTGACACTACAGCAAAATCTTGAAGCTTACAGGGTCGCTCAACGAACTATGCTCAATCCGGAACTGAATGATAATGACAGAAAAAGACAGATTGACAATTTTGCCAATGCAAGAAATGGATATCAGGAAGCCATGGAGAAATATGAGAAGATACAGCATTCCGATGAAATGAACCGTATATGGCAACAGTTTGTATCGGCATTTGATGATTGGAGTAGAGAGAATGGCAGATTCGAAAATAATTTGAAAAAACTGGATGAGACAGGAATATACAACCCTGACAGGCTTCTTGCATCAATCGAGCAGTTTATTGGTGAACATCACAGACTTGAAGGACAGATTGCAAGCCTGATTATAAACAGAAACCAGTTTGAAGGTGGTGAGGATCATACCTCTTGCAACTATGGAAAATGGCTGAGTAGTTTCAGTACAAATAACAGGTTAATCAATTCGGCTATATCAAATTCGAAGGAAGCGCATGCCCAGTTTCACCAATCTGTCAGAGCGATTAAGCAGTTGGTAAATGCAAATAATATTGCAGCCGCAGAGCTGGAGCTTAGAACCATGCATAAGCATGCAGAAGTGGTCTTTGGCGGTTTTAATACCATTAAAGAACAGGCTGCTGCAGCATCAAGGCTAAATAGTGAAATGTCAATAATTGCGATGGATGATGTACGAGAAAAACAGGATGTCGCATTAAGTCATCTCAGGAGATTGGTTGAAATTAGCAATAATATCGCAAATGATGAAATCAGTGCATCCGTTGCTTCTGCTAATTTCGTTGCTGTTTTAACAATTATTGCTACCATAATCGGAACATTGCTTGCAGTAGTTTTTGGAATATTCCTGAGTACATCAATTTCAAAAGCACTAAACAGGATTATTGCTGGTTTGAATCAGGGTTCAGAACAGGTTGCTTCAGCATCAAATCAGGTCAGTGGATCAAGTCAGCAGATGGCAGAAGGGGCTAACGAACAGGCATCAAGCCTCGAAGAGGTGTCAAGCAGTCTTGAGGAGATGTCATCCATGGTAAAACAGAATGCTGATAATGCGGGACAGGCTGACAGTCTAATGGGGGAAACCAAAACAAGGGTTGAAAAGGGAGACAGCGCAATTGCAAAAGTTAATAAAGCAATAGGTGAAATCAAGAATTCATCAGATCACACAGCAAAAATCGTAAAAACTATCGATGAAATAGCTTTTCAGACTAATCTTCTTGCGCTTAATGCAGCAGTTGAAGCTGCGAGGGCGGGTGACGCTGGTAAAGGTTTTGCAGTTGTAGCAGAAGAAGTTCGCAATCTTGCTCAGAGAAGCGCTGAGGCCGCAAAAAATACGGCAGCTCTCATAGAAGAATCACAGAAGAATGCTGAGCAGGGTGTTGAAGTTTCAAATGATGCTGCAGAGGCGGTAAAAAGTATTTCGGAAAGTGCCATGAAAGTGGCAGGTCTAATCAGTGAAATTGCTGCTGCAAGTAAAGAACAGGCTCAGGGTATAGAGCAGATCAATACAGCTGTATCGCAAATGGACAAAGTAACCCAGGGCAATGCTGCGAACGCAGAAGAGAGTGCATCTGCAAGTGAAGAACTTTCTGCTCAGGCCCGGGAACTGAAGGATATGGTAAATGAACTTGTAAAAATCGTTGGTGGGTCATCATCAGAAAATGGCAGTAGCTCAGGTTATTATAAGCAGGATATGGATAATAACAAAAAGAACGGGTTTATAAATGTGGCAAAAAAAAGTTTTTCAAAAAAGATTGAAACTAACGGAAAGTCAACAATATCCCCAGTATCACCAGGCAAGAATGGAAAGAATGATGCTCTGGTTCCAAGCAAGGTAATACCACTTGATGATGATGAATTAAGTCAATTCTAAAATAAAATGATCAACTGCCGTATCAAAAAAAACGGCAGTTGGTCAATTGTTTCCTAATGGAAAGATGTATGGAAATCGAAATATATGACAAGTTTAAAAAAATAATATACGATAAAGCAGGAATAAATCTTGGCGACAAAAAACAGGCCCTTGTGGAGGCCAGGGTTTCAAAAAGGCTCAGAGAATTACAACTGCCAGATTTGAAAGCATATCTCCAGTTCCTGAAAAAAGATTCTTCTGAAGCCGAACTGGTAAATCTGCTTGACGTGATATCTACTAATGTTACCTCTTTTTACAGGGAGTCTGTTCATTTCGATTTTATTGGAGAACAAATGAAAGGATGGTTAAGAAAAGGTCAGCGAAAATTCAGATTCTGGTCTGCAGCCTGTTCAAGTGGTGAAGAACCATATACACTTGCAGTTACTCTTCTTAACTGTATAGAGAATAATAATGTGGACATAAGGATACTCGCAACCGATATATCAACCCAAATATTGCAAAAAGCAATTGATGGTGTATATCCAGCAGAAAAAACAGGTGCAATCCCGGCGGAATTTATTGACAAGTATTTTAACAGGATAACCATAAACGGAGAAAAATATTTCCAGGTTCAAGACAAGTTGAAAAAATTGATTACTTTTAAAAGACTTAACCTCTCTTCTCCGCCCTTTCCCATGAAAGGACCGATGGATTGTATTTTTTGCAGAAACGTTATGATCTATTTCGATAATATTGTAAGGAAAAAACTGCTTTCAGAGGTAGAAAGACTGTTGAAAAAAGGAGGGTATCTGTTTACTGGTCATGCAGAAAGCCTGACGGGTCAGCTATGTGCTCTAAGAAGCGTTAAACCGTCAATATACGTCAAGTAGATGGAATCTGCATTAAGCTTTGAATTGTCTGGTTTTAATCGTATAATTAAAAATGAAATTAATACGCTGCCGTAAATTAACATAAAACAAAATGAATCTGACATTAATATTACTATGACAAACAGGATTGTTGTTGGAATTGCTGAAATGGCCTTGTCATCAGAGCATCAGGATATTCTTGTAACCTATTCGCTTGGGTCGTGTCTTGGAGTTACAATATACGATCCGGATGCAAAAATAGGGGGTATGATTCACTGTATGCTGCCTGTTTCCGGGGTAGATCCCCAAAAAGCAGAAAAATCACCATCAATGTTTGTTGATACAGGTGTAACAAAACTGTTAAATGAAATATACTGTGCAGGTGCAAAGAAGGAAAGAATTATCATTAAAGCTGCAGGTTGTGCGCAGCTCCTTGATCCAAAAGGTTTGTTTAAAATCGGTGAGAGAAACTTTACAGTACTGAGAAAACTTCTGTGGAAAAACGGTATCCTTCTAAAATCAAATGTGATTGGTGGTTCTGTATCAAGGACAATGATTCTTGAGATAGGATCAGGAAAAACATTTGTCAAATCTCAGGGTGAAGAGGTGGAAATCTGAATATAAACGATATGGAGGGTGAGGGTAATGGCATACAATGTACTTGTTGTAGATGACTCTGAGACTATCCGTGCTGTTCTTGTCAGAACACTGAAGATAACCGGTGTGGAGATAAATGAGATATTTCAGGCAGAAAATGGAGCAAAAGCACTGGAGGTTATTGACCAGAACTGGATTGATATAGTTTTCGCAGATATAAATATGCCGGTCATGAATGGTATCGAATTTGTTCAAAACCTTGTGGATAAAGGATTGATCGAAATGACTCCTGTAGTGATTGTTTCCACTGAGGGGTGTAAAATAAGGATTGATGAAATGCTTGGAAAAGGTGTCAAGGCATTCCTGAGAAAACCGGTTGCTCCGGAAGCCTTAAGGGATGTTCTTTTTGATGTACTGGAAAATTAGAAAGTTTTACAGTCGTGAGGATATATCATGAATAAACAAATAAATGAAACAATTTCATCAACAATAATGACAACTCTTGAAAACCTTGCATTCATGTTTTCAGATTATGGAAATAAAAATGATGTTTTGGATCATCTGGATAATGGTCTGATGGCGCAAATTGATTTTTATGGTATATCATCGGGTAACATAAAAATTATTGCTTCAAGGAGCCTTTGTAATCTTCTTGCAGCCAATATTCTTGGAATCGAGCCGGAAGAAATAGACTCGGAGAAAAAATCTGAAGATGCACTAAAAGAAACGCTTAACATAATTTGTGGAAGATTCCTGACCGAATATTATGGCGAAAATGAGATCTTCACTATTTCCACTCCTGTCTGTTGTCTTGCTGCAAAGGAAACTGCAACTGGAATTATTGAAAATGACCAGTCTTTTGCGTTAAACATTGAGGGGAATCCTTTTTTGACACTGGTATCAATTAACAAATGAATGATAAACAGGTATCATGAAAACAAAAGTCCTTATTGTTGATGATTCGGCTGTGGTAAGAGAAATTCTTTCGAAACAGCTCTCTAAAGATCCGCAAATTGAAGTCGTTGGAACTGCTCCTGATCCCTATGTCGCAAGGGACAAAATTGTTACACTGAAACCGGATGTTATTACTCTTGATATTGAAATGCCAAGAATGGACGGTTTGACCTTCTTGAGAAAATTGATGAAACATTATCCCCTGCCGGTTATCGTTGTATCCTCTTTGACAAACAAGGGAGGCATATTGGCTCTTGAAGCAATGGATACCGGAGCTGTTGATGTTATGTGTAAACCGGGGGAATCCTGGTGTGTCGGAGATATGTCTGAAGCTCTGATCTACAAAATCAGGGCTGCTGCAATGGTTGATGTAAAGGGGAGAACTGTTTCTGTTTCACAGGTTAAAACTGTTAACCGGCTTTCTCTGACAAAAACAACAAGCAAGATTATTGCTATTGGTGCTTCTACCGGTGGTACCGAGGCTATCCGCAATGTAATAGAGCTGTTCCCGTCAAATGCTCCGGGCACAGTGATTGTTCAGCATATGCCACAACATTTTACCAGATCCTATGCTCAACGACTTAACAGTATATGTGCCGTTGAAGTCAGGGAAGCAGAAAATGGTGACAGGATAACCCCCGGAAAAGTGCTTATTGCACCTGGAAATGTCCATATGATGCTCAGAAGGTCTGGCGCAAATTATTATGTGGAATTAAAGGATGGCCCGCTTGTATATCATCAAAGACCTGCTGTCGAGATACTTTTTCAGTCTGTAGCAAAATATGCAGGTACAAATGCAGCAGGAGCTATTCTTACAGGAATGGGGAAGGATGGAGCAAGGGGATTGTTTGCAATGAGAAATGCGGGCGCATTCACCATTGCACAGGATGAGGAAAGCTCTGTGGTTTTCGGGATGCCTAAAGAAGCTATCCGGATAGGAGCTGTCCAAAAAGTATTGCCTATATCAAAAATTGCCGAAGAATTGCTGGCAGCAACTTAAAGTTTAACTCCAACTCTGCTGCAAAAAGAAAATACAGGGCAACCATCACAGTGAGGTTTGACAGGCAGACATGTATGTTGACCAAATGATACAAAATAGGAGTTGAATGTTGTCCAGTACTTGACCGGAAACCATTTTCTAAGCTGCATTTCAGTCTGAAAAGGTGTTGACGTTTCAAGATACCCAAGACGGTTGAATATTCTGTGCACATGAATATCGACACATACAGCAGGTTTGTTAAATGCCACGGCAACAACAAGATTCGCTGTTTTTCTTCCAACACCTGGAAGTGTAACAAGCTCTTCGACAGTTGAAGGAATTTTACCATCAAAATGCTGCTCAAGAATTTCGGGAAGTTTTTTAAGGTGTAAAGCTTTTTCTCTATAAAAACCTACCGGATAAATCAGTTTCTTGATCTGTTCGACAGTGAGTTTCTTCAGGTCACCTATGTAATTGACATGATCAAAAAGACGTCTGGCAGCCATGCTGGTAGTTTCATCTCTGGTTCTCGCACTCATTATTGTCGTGACGAGAACCTTGAACGGGTCTCTGGTCTGAAACTCGATCAGGTCTACAACCGGCATACGATGCTTGTGAAACTCTTTTTCGAGAATTTCGTATACTTTTTCGATATCTTCACTCTTCTTCCTCATTTAACCTGCTTATGCTTCAATCTTCTTAGAAGTGAAAATGTAACGTCAAGACGATTCGAAAGAAAGGAGAGCTTCGTATTGTCTTCGTGCCCGGGATTGATCTCTTTTTTCAAGACCTTGTTTCCATTATATCTGAAATAATCGTATTTGTTCAAAGACCACGAAACAGATATTTCCATGCTCTGGCGGGCTGAAAGCCGGCGGACTGTACTAATACCTGCTTTCAGGAATGCCGATAACCCATAACAGGTAAATGAACTGCCATTCTCAAGAATACTCTTTTCGACATCTATCATACGCTCATTTTGTCTGTCAAAATGTGAACTGGTTTTGTAAATGGTACTTACGGATACAAGCGGCGAAACTCCACATCCAATAAAAAAACCGGTTCTGTCAAATTTGTTGATACTGAAATATTCAGGTGGTATCTGCCGGCTGTAAGTCAAATCAATTGTTAACGAATAGAATCTCAACTTATTGCGAATGTCTACTCTGCTGCCAGTAGTATCATCCCTCGAAAAAACGGTTGTCTTTTGTTGCCTGGAAATATGTGAAAAGCCCAGTGATGACATGAATCTGTCGTTTTCACGAAATCTGATGATCGATACCATGAGAGGGAATGTAATGTTATATATCGTAGGCGCCTCTATTTCAGTAAATGCAAGTAAAGAAGTATCTACAAAAGAAAGGGAATCACCGCTGGTATCAGTTCTGATAAAAGATTGTGGTTCAAGTCCGAAATCTTCGAGTGATAACGGGAGTGACTTTTCCCATAACTTCAAAACAGGAAGACTGCCAAGTGAAAATCCAGCTCCAAAGCCAAGGTGCCAGCCTGTCAACGATAGAGTATCTTCATTTAAACCTTCACTTGTTTCAGGTGATATGACAGGAGGTGTTATCAGGTCCGGAGAATTTTCTGCTGCCATGACATTTTCACCTGAATCGGAAGAAATACTCTGGATATCTGCAGATGAATCCAACGAGCTGGCTGATGTGTCTTGGACAGTATCAGCAGTAGAATGGTATGATGAATTATTGTCTGGTGGAAGATCTGAGGATGAATCTGAAAAAAATTCGGATATTGAAGAATCCGGGTTGCCCAAGTCTTCGGAGTGTTGTGATGTGTAAATAGAATCGGATATTGGTGCTGATATGTGGGTGTCTGAAGCAGATACTGATTTATCGGACGCTTTCAAAGTATCTGGATAAACAGATGAACAAATGAGCAGTACAAGAAAAAAAGATATACATTTCATAAACTGGTTTTCTCCGCATTTTTTGGGAGAGTTGTTTCTATTGCAATGAGTGTATAATCGTCATCATAGGTATAATTTGAGAGCTGTTTTTGTATTGATGACAGAAGTTTGTTAAAGGGAAGATAATTGCATTCCGAGAGGATCTGAACAAAACGGTCGTAACCAAGCATCTCTGTTCTGGTTTCGGTATCGAGTGCCTCATAAATACCGTCAGTGAAAAGAAAGATTCTGTCGCCTTTGTCGAAAGAGATCGAATTTTGATCAAATTGAGTACCTGCTATAAGTCCCAGAAACGTACCCATTGTGTTCAGGGGAGTTATTTTGCCGTTTTTTGATATCAGTACTGGTGCAGGATGACCAGCTTTTCCAAAAGTAAATGTACTGTTTCTAAGGTCGAAAATACCCCAGAAACAGGTCAGGTAATGCCCTGTATGAATGTTGTCCAGGAGATCCTGGTTAATTTTATAAAGCAGATCTTGAACCGGCATTTCCTCTTTGGTGTTATAATACAGTGACATTTTTGAAATTGTACCAACAAGTGCTGCAGATAAACCATGACCTGATGCATCACCTATAAAAATACCCATTCTGTCAGGTGTGAACTGAATGAAATCATAGATATCTCCGCCTACATCTGTAATAGGATGGTATGTAACAGCCAGTTTCAGGCCTTCAACAGACGGAGCTTCCCTGGGGAGAATGTCCTGTTGGATAAGACGGGCCAGCCTTAGTTCATCACGAATGTTTTGCTGCGCTTTTTTTAGTATTGTCGTTGTTTTTGCAAGAGAATCGTTCTTCTTTTCTAACGATATTTTGAGTTCTTCAAGAACTGTAATATCCCTTATATGTTCTACAATATGCTGGCAACTGGATTCATTGGTAAGATTGCAGGGCGAGAAACTGATTGAAATGGAACCATTGCCCAGAGGGTGTGGCGAGTTTTCAACTACTGCGAGCTTGTTTGTTTTCAATACGTCATTTAGCTTACAATCAGGACAGGGTGTAATGCGTTTTCTGAGTAGTTCGTAACACTTTTTACCTATTGTGTCCCGAAATTCCAGATCGCATAAAGCTATATAGGCTTTATTCACACGTTTTACTTTGTATGAAGAAGATATAACGGCAAGAGGATCTGTTATACCATCAAGCATATCCTGAAGGTCGGTTTTACTTTTGTAAATTAAATGAACAGGGTATTTACGGTAAAGAACAACCGAAACCGGAACAAGTATGACAATTACAACAAGAAAAAATATCAAAAACCAAATCTCATGCATTCTGAACCTTTTTTGCTTTATACTGAGCCGAAGAAAGACGAAGATATCTGGGTAGAATCTCATTTCCCTTTTTCCATACATCCTTGTTATCAAGCAATAATGATGCATGTAAAGTACAGAGAAAACCCCGATGTAACGGAAACGATTCTACAGGGTAGAAACTCTGATGTTTATCCAGAAAATTGAAAACAGTGCTTCGTGAAAATCCCATTGTATCAGTAATTATTGTATCAGATTGTTTGATTATATCCTCAAATTCTTCTGCACTGCAAACAGTGTCGTTTCCAAGTCTCTTGACGGAACAGCCGTCTGATTCAAATGAAGCCCAGAAGACATCATCATTTCTGGCATCAATAGCTGTAACGATTCGTCCCCTGTGCGTGCGGGCTCCATAAGCAAGTATCTCTAAAGAAGAAACCGGACAGATCACCGTATTTTGGGCAAAGCAGAAACCTTTTGCAAATGCAATTCCGATCCTGAGGCCGGTAAAGGAACCCGGGCCGGTAGTAACAGCCAGATGGGTTATATCTTCAGGACTTATTCCATTGGATTCAAGTATCGTTTTGACAACCGGAGTAATATGTTCTGCATGAGAGTTGCGAACATATCTGGAAAATGACGCAGCCGGTTTTGTGTTGTTAAAAAGTCCTACTCCAAGATCAACTGATGATGTATCTATTCCAAGTAACCAGCTCATTTTACTCCATACTGCCGTTTATTTAATGCAGAGTTGATAATCGTATCGATAAGATCGCTGTAAGTTCCTTTACACGACATAAAAGCCCTGGGCAGAAGGGAGTTTTTTGTCATTCCTGGAAGTGTATTTATTTCGAGTACATAAAGGGAATCATCATTTAGAATCATGTCGGTTCTTGATATTCCACTGCAGCCAATTGCCCTGTGCGCATCAAGTGCAATCTTCTGGATCTGCTTAAGCAGTTCTTCTGGTTGTGGTGCAGGAACCAGTTCAATTGATTCGCCTGTAGTGTATTTTGCCTTGTAATCAAAGAAGATCGATTTAGGACGAATTTCAACAGGTGGAAGAGGAATCAAAGAACCATCATTCTGCTCTATCACACCGCATGAAAACTCCGGACCTTCGATCGAGCTTTCAACAAGAAGTCCCGGAGAATGTTTCGAAAGATCATTGATTAAGTCAACAAGATCTTCCTTTGATCCTGCTCTTCCCATAAGACGGCTTGAACCGGACTGCGGGCATTTGATAAAACAGGGGAATCCATGTTTGCGTTCAAGAATATCCGGCGTGATATCTGGGAAATTCTTTCCAAAAACAGAAAACGGGGGAACTGTAAAACCGTTCTGGATAAAAATGAATTTTGAAATAATCTTATCCATTGCAATGGCACTTGCGAGCACACCTGAACCAGTGTAAGTAATTCCAAGAGTATCGAGAAATCCCTGAATAATTCCGTCTTCACCATAAGACCCATGAAGGGCTAAAAATGCTATATCACAGTTCTCCCATACCGGATCGCTGGAGGCTGCTGTAAATGGCCCTTTAAATCGGTCCGATTTTTCGGGAGATAAAAGTTCAGAAAACTCCGGTAAAGAGGATCCAATATCCGAATAGAAGAACTGCTGGGATTTGGTAATTGTAACAATCCTGATCTTATAAAGATCTTTCCGTATATGGGTAAGGATCTCAAACCCGGAATGAAGGGAGACTTCATATTCGGCAGATGGCCCTCCCATGACTATATTGACCTGCATGGTCATAGGTTTATATCCTTGAGCTTGTCGGTGATATTTTGAACAACCGATGCAGCATTAATGCGATACTGATTGCGGCTGTCTCGTTCTCTTATAGTAACTGTATCATCCTCCATCGTCTGACTGTCAACGGTAATGCAGAATGGCGTACCTGCTTCATCCTGCCGGGCATAACGTCGCCCGATAGAGGATGTATGATCGTAAAAGGATTTTATTGAATTTTCAAGAAGATCCTTGAATATTTTTTCTGCTTTTTCCGGCATGCCGTCACGTTTAACAAGTGGCAGTACGGCTGCCTTGATTGGCGCAATTGCAGGATGAAATCTCAGGACTGTACGGGCGTTTTTACCCTCACCTTCTACATCATAGGCATCAATAAGAAAAGCAAGAGTAGCGCGATCAGCTCCTGCAGCCGGCTCAATAACGTATGGGAAATAGTGCGTCTTCGTTTCTTCGTCAAAGTATGCCAGACTTTTCCCGCATGCTTCAGAATGACGTTTTAAATCGAAATCAGTTCTGTTTGCAATTCCTTCAAGTTCACTCCATCCAAACGGGAACAGATACTCAACATCGGCGCATCCTTTAGCATAATGTGCGAGTTCGTCCTGTTCATGTTCTCTGAGTCGAAGGTTTTGTGATTTTATACCTAACGAAATATACCACTTTAACCGGGCCTGTTTCCAGTATTCGTACCAGTGTGTATCATCTTGTGGAGGTACGAAAAACTCCATCTCCATCTGTTCGAATTCACGTGTTCTATAGGTAAAATT
>JAAYEB010000271.1 GCA_012728995.1 Fibrobacter sp.
AAATTTATTTATTTACATCCTCTTGGAAGTGGCCATAATTTTCAAGTGACATCTCCATATGGGCTCAGAAGTTTGGGTATGCATTATGGTATAGATTATGGTGTTCCAGAAGGAACTCCCCTGTATGCAGTTACGAATGCAGATGTTGAAAGATCATATTTTCACAAAGGTTATGGGGAAACTGTATATATTAACGATGGGAAAAACACCTTTGTATATGCTCACTTAAGTGAACGTTCTGTAAAATCTGGCTCAAAATTACAAAAAGGACAAATAATAGGTTATTCCGGCAATACAGGTAGAAGTACTGGGCCGCATTTACACTTTGAAGTACGTATAAACGAAGGCATTTATCCATCCAACACACTAAATCCTCAGGAATTTGGATTTTAGAAGCAGATAGAGGCAGTATGAATAATAATATGGCTATCTTTTTTGTTTTATCAATAATGCTATTCTCCTATACATTGTTCAGTCATGATTCAGAACAAATAATAAAACTTGATGGTTCTAAATTTGATGCAGTAGCTGTGAGTAAAAAAGGCGAACCGATATTTTTGGGTGTAAATGAATACAATAAAACAGGTTATTATAATGACAAATCAGAAATATGGAAACTATCAATTGACGGCAAAATAGTCTGGCGAGATTCATTAAAACATAAAATAACAAGTATTTCGGTTAATGAAAATATTACTTCTGTAAATTGCTTTGTTGGGCTTAAAAAAGGTGATAAAACTTATTTTTTTGAAAAAAACACACTGGTAGATAGTTTATATAACAAAATTTATGGTAAACAAATTAATACATCTTTGATATTCTATACTGATAAATATATAATTCCTGAACAATGTTCAGAAACGGTTTTTAATAGCACAATTTTTAAAAAAAAATTAGGATCAGAAGAAATAAAAATTATTGATATTAATGCTCTGGTTTATTCGATATATGCAACATCTCAAAAACTTGTTATTATTGCTATACCTAAGAATGCAAAAAGTAAAATTTATTACTACCAATTGGATCCTTTTAGTGGTGAAAACATTTACTCACCAATTGAAATAACAGATGTAAGGTTGTATTTGGATGATGTAATCAAACTGGTTGATTCTAATACAGTAGTTATGGGTACAAAATGTTTTTCGATAATCAACAATCAATTATTTGTTTATGAAATTAATGAAAAATCACAAAAAAAAGTAAACTTAACAAAAACACCCTTTCGATTTTATTCCCATGGAAGGATCTATTTTAATGATGAGTCAAATATTTTTTACACTGGTTTTGATGAGCAATTTGATAATTTGCAGAATCTGATAAGTGGTTGCGGGCATCCAGTATGTTTGTATAAGAGCTTTTCATTTTGTCACAAAAAAATGTTGTTGTTTGGCAGTATAAAAAAAAGAAATTCTATGCTGGTCATTACAAGAAAAGAAACTAAAGATCATTAAAGAAACCGATTTTAAAAGGCCAGGTATTCCAGTTGAAGCTTCATCGATTCCCGATGGATTATTTTGTGTATATGCGAACAAAAAGCCTTCAAAGCCGCAAAGGCTTTTCCAACTGCCGCCGTCACCGGACCACCTTTATAAAAGATACTGAGATCCCATTTATTCAACAGGTGGAGAGCTTGGTGATGTTTACCATAATGATGCATGGGGCACAAAGAAAATGATTGAAGCTCTTTTAGAACTGTCAAACGAGTGGAAAGAAAATGGAGATATTCTGGAAATTGGAGATATTTCCGCATGGAATTGTGTGAATATTGGACATGCATCTCACAGAGATGGACACAGCGTTGATATCCGTTCAAACAGAGTAGGAGCGATGGTAAAACATGACTCGCCTAATCATTTTTATGATAAAGAAAAAACAGTTGAGTTCGCCAAGAAAGCAATTGATAAGGGATTTAAATATATAATTACTTTGTGTCCACATGTTACGAGGGAATGTAATGAAATGACAGCATTTATTCCTAATATAGATATTTTTGTAAATCAATTACATGGTCATCATAATCATTTACATTTAGATTTCTGGAAAAGTGGAACTAATATTTTGGAGGATCATATTTATAGATCATTTTGCAGCAATTGTTCGTTATATAAAAAATGTGATTCAAATCATAAAAGGGAGAAGTAATACTAAAATGAAAATATACATAAACCTTTTTGTGTTTTTATTTATGCAAATTATCTATGCAAAATTCGATTATGCAGAATACTTTTTATTAAATTTGGTATAGAAGATATAAGCCAATACGTTTTAATTTATCATAGTAAAAATGATGTATATGAAAAAATTCAGATGTTACCTTTGGATTCTGCAGAAAAAGTTTCAATAATGAACCTTCAATGGAAAAGCCAAATGTCTATATTTTTAGATTCTGTTTATCAAAAAGATTCTGAAGGTAATTTAAATGGAAAATTTTTCGGAAAAATGGAATCATAGGTTTAAAAAAGAGTTGGAAAAAAGGTACTCCCATTGATACATCCTATCAATGGTGGCCAAATGGCAACATTTTGGAAATGGAAGTTTTTCATAATGGTGAAACTGTGTATCATAAGTGTTTTTCTGAAGACGGCAAAGACGAAATCCCGTGTCCTTAGATACTAATAAACAATCTGGACTACAGCCTCGAATTGAGTCTATGTGGATTTGAACCACCTATTACTTTTCCCAAAATCGAAACTGCAATATGGATAACATACACCCAACCATCAAAAGATACGGATGGTTTTTGTTTTGTTTCGAATTTAGTGCTTAATATTTCGAATTTTTATTTTTTACTGCGGGGGGGGTATTGTATCTGCCCGGCGGTTGCGACCTTGGTGATAATCTTTCCGATATAAGACTTCTATTACTAACAGACAAATAGAAACCACTCAGGAAACCTGGAAAATATCATGCCTGTGTTATTGAAAATCCCCCAAATATGATCTTTTACTCGTGAACGAGGCTTTTAGTTGAGAAAAATAATTTACCATATGTGTCCCGCTGTTTCTTTATGCGGGACCAAAGCATGGTAATAAAAAACCCTGTTTTAATTTATGTTATTACTTATTGATTGTTAATTAACTTATCAATTTTATTTCTGTCCAAACCAGTTATATCCATAATCTGTTGAATATTTAAGCCCATTTGAAGCATCTTTTTGGCAACTTCGAGTTTACCCTCCAGTTTGCCTTCGAGTTTGCCTTTCTCAATACCTTTCTTAATGCCTTTCTCGATACCTTCGAGTTTACCTTTCTCAATACCTTCCTGTATCCATTTTTCTGCAATAGTAGTCATAATTTCACCTCCATGCTAAGGGTAAATGATACGACAGTATTCTTCCAAAAAATAAGGAACAAAAAAAGCCCGGAAATAACCGGGCTTTAGAAAGAATTCCGATTTAAAAGCTATTCGCAGACAGTAAGTTTCAGATTTTTTCCGATCATTTTTCCATCTGCAGTGTGTATCGCAGTATAAATTCCTTTTGGCAGTCCGTGAAGAGATACAGATACCGGTTTTCCTGAAACAGGGTTCAGGGACTGACTGATAACCCTTCTGCCTGCAATATTAAAAATCGAAACTTTCACTGCGCCCTCAGTAATGTTAGGCACCCAGTTATATGTTAAAACTTTACTGGAAATAAGTGGTCTGAAAGATTGAGAAACTGGTTTTGAAGAAACTCTTGTGCCGCTGACAGTCAGACTTTCTATAGCAACATTATCCAGAAACAAATTTCTCAACATTCCAACAGAATCGTATACAGTAAATCTCAATGCGACTATGTTATTCAGATCAAGAGGAACATCTGCGGTCTTCCAATCCGGCTGAAAAAAGTCACCAATTTCTAGCCGGTAACTGTTCATTGCGGTTGTTACCGGAATAACTGCTCCGTAGTATGCTGTGTCCAGAATGTTTTGCTGTTCGAGTTCAACGCGCAAATTACAAGGATTGCTGGCTTTAACATCGAAATATATTGATTTTGGATTTCCAAGTGAAACAGGCGTACCATCACTGTTAAAAGTTGCTTTAATTCCCGAGTTGACTGAAGGCCCATCGGAAATAACACTGTGTGTTACCTTGATTACCCTGGAATTCTCTTCATTGGCAAAACCTTTAATGGTACGGTGGGCTGTTGATGTTGATGTGGAAAAAGTGATCCAATTACCGCCCAAAACGTTAATAGTATCACTGTCCTCGAAATCATCAATAACTACATCACCATCCTTTTGAGGAGTTTTTTTAGCTTTTTCGATTCTGATTGTTTTAGCTTTTATTTTTACAATGTCAATGGCTGGAATGTTTTCGTCAATTTCAAGCCGTGCTATTACTTCTTCACCACCAAGAAAATAACCTTCATCTGCACTTCCATCCCATTCTGCATTGATACTGTTTCCATCACCGGCAAATGTCTTTGTGCCGCAGCCGCCTTTGACTGTTACTTTCCAGGAAACGGATTTTGAAAAACCTGCTTTTATTGTAACTTTGCCACTGCTTAAATCTACATCAGTTGACGGAGTAACAGAGAATTCATTTGTGACAAGGCTAGCAGAAGAAACAGCTTTAAGAAAAGCTACAGCTCCTGCAATACCTGCATTATAATCCAGTGCGACTTCAGTATATTGATAATTCTCATGGCCGTCATACCAGGCTCCATCAGGACCGGGGCCACTGACTACTCCGCCACTGGGACCACTGTAGGTTGGACGGTAATGTACATTTTTTGGATAATTAATTCCATGTCCAATAACAAATGATGCTATCCCGTCATTGTAATTAAAGTATGAAACATCGCCGGTAACCCATTTAATATGATTTTTAGCATGGTTGAGGTATATGTCTCTTGCGTTTTGATCTGAAGTAGTAACATATGCCATACCGAATTCCATAGCAGCAGTTGGAACATCACGGGCAGTACCCCATCCGCTGTTCTGATATACATCTTTGAAACTTCCGCTAGTATGAATCTTGCTTGTAATAAA
>JAAYEB010000272.1 GCA_012728995.1 Fibrobacter sp.
ACCTGGAAAAATGACACTGAAACCAGGTCCGGATCTTGTTGGTAAGGTTTGGCAAGTCTGGAAAACAGATAATGCCTTTGATGATTGATTAGCCAAAAGCACAGCAGCCGGGTAATCTTTTTACCCGGCATAAAGACAAAAATGGATCTGTCTTATTTTACCATTTTCCCGATAACCAGCTTTGGCCAAAGGTGAAACCTGTATTTATTAATAAGCAGTAATATTTTATCCGCACCAAGTAAACTTTTACAACATGTTTATTATTATGCACTTACAATTTTAACGCTTAAATTTTTATAATTCCCCGATTTTTATTATTTGAATAAGTGCTGATCGAGGGTATAATTAATTTATAATCATCTCCTAATAAAAGCCTGATAACAAAACGAGATATTATGAGTAATGAACATAATATTTGTAATATATATGGCAGGAGGTAATATGAATTTTCAACCATGTAATGTGCTGTATCTTGTTATGCTGTGTTTCTCATTTTTGATGATCGTGCGTTTCCCTGGTTACAACCGTTCAGATCGAGAGCCAAGAGAATGAAATCAGAACAATTAACTTTTATGCAGAGTCAGTGACAAACCAGGAATCACTGAATCTGCATAAAACAGTGTACTCCTGCATATTGGCCGTATTCACCAAAAACATGGATCAGGTGTAATCTTAATCACACCTGTAACTGTGATCCACAGAAGATTTCTACACTGGCTCTTAACACGTCAGGTAATGATATCACCTAAAAAAAAACTGCATTCTTCTTTTTACGATTTCACTTACTTAATTATAAATCGCCTGTTCAGTTTTATTTTCTCATCAGATACATTTATAATGAAAATTCCTCTACCAATCTTTTTTTTGTCTATCATAATTTCATTTTCATTGGCTTTCAGGCTTATTGTTTCTGATAAAATCTTTTTTCCTGCAAGGTTAAATATTGAAACTTTTAAAAGTGTGTAGTTTACATCTATTAGATTGAGTGTAAATTTTAATTTTGACCTGTCTGCAATTTCATGATATTTAATTGGGGATGGATTTGAACCCCTCAATTTTGGTTTAATAATCGAATTTGAACCCCAATCAAACATTTCAACAATTTCATCTGAAAAAAGAGCCTCAAGAGCATTTGAAAGATAAGAAAATGATGCATTCCAGTTGATTGTAACCTCATTTGTAGCATAACTGCAATAATGATCAATATATGAAGTAGCATCATATTCAATATAGTTTTCACATCCCCAGAGTTCAGTTATATCCTGGCCACCTGTGTGTGGTCCCCCTACAAGAAAGCCTGGAACAGGAGCAGCAACTCCATCGGCATTCATTATACGATGATGAGGATTAAGGGGAGATTTTCTTCCAAACCCTGTTACATAACAAATATTAAGAGGATTGCGTCCAAGCAGGTAATCAAGCTGTGAAACGGCGGCATCAAGATATTTTGTATCCCTGGTAAGATAATAAGCATGAAGTAGAACTACTCCCTGATTTGCGGCCATACTGTTACTACCCCAGATAAAGTCTGTTTCCGATGATCGCATTGACACCCCATATCCACAATTCTGGTTTTCGACAAGTGTATCTGCGATTTTTATTAAACGTTCACAAGACATATTTACGATAGCACTATCGTACATGCTCCTGTTGGCTGCTATTGTAAACAGACCGAGACCTGCTGTGTATTGCCAGTCCGGAACACGGATTGTATCCGGTAAGCTGGTCAGATATGACTGGTAATCCTGGGATCCTGTCACAGCCTGCAATTGTGCTGCAGCCCAGAAAAACTCGTCTTCAAGATACCCATTTTTATACTCACCAGTATTAACCTCTGGTGGTTGAACATAATAAACTTCAGGATTAGACTGTGCCCATGAAAAAGATTTTTCAGCTGCAACTAAACACTGCTCTGCAAATGCCGGATCAAACTCAGAATAAGTATTACTTGCTTTAGCCATTACAGCAGCAAAATTCAGTGCTGCTGCAGTTGTTTTCATATAGACATATCGTTCTGAAAAACATTCATGTGGCATGACCTCATCCGACTCAAAATTCAGTGTTGTCAATTTATGATAAACACCCCCATCTTCATCCTGCATGGTCAGCATCCAGTCAAGATTCCATTTAACCTCATCAAGTATATCCGGACAATTATTACTGCTTTCAGGAATATTTAAAGAAAGCCCGGTCATATATACGGGGAAATGTGTGTAAAGCAACATAAGAGTATATGTACTGATCCCTGAATTAACTATGTATTTACCATAATCTCCTGCATCATACCACCCTTTTGGACTTGAGAAACTGCCATCGCCTGCAGTGGAATGCCGATAAACGATATCATCCATATGCCCGGCAGGACGATTCCATATTCCTCCGTGCTCCTGGGTAATTTCTGTTGATGCCCTCTGGTAATAATAAGCTTTCAGAGCAGCTTTTGAAATCTCCCGGTTAGGAGATTCTGCTATTATGAATTCACGTGAAACAGCAATACCATTTCGATAAAAAGTATATGTACCTTCCTGGGTAAGATCTGAGAAATCCAGAGTCCTGAGGGTTTCGTTTGACGGCTGATAAGAAAGCTGGCTGCCAGGATTACCAGACCACACTTCAACACCATCACTGCTTAAAATTTTATACGAATCTCCAGTACCATTACGCAGTGCTGCTATTTTGGCCCCATTTGTGTAAAACCCCACCTGATTCAGAAGAACAAATTCATCACCTGGATCTCCCCCAGGGGTTTTTGATTCAAAAACAGATACTGAGGTAAGGGTAAAACTTACATTTTCGCCTCCACCATTTACAAAAAAACGTGCATCCGGATTTGTTATATCCGAATTTTCCCAAAGACCTGTATAATCAAGATGATTGTTATCCTTTAAATTACATTCAAGTTCAATGTATGAATCATAATTACCACCATTTTCCCCTATTCCTGCCAAAATTTTCCTGTTACCACCATTACCATACGCTTTAACTGTTACTTTATAAGTGTAACCTGGTCTGAGATTAATTCCACTTTGGACCATCTGTACATCCCAGTTATTTGTGCCGCCATTTTGAATTTCAAAAAACAATCCATTTCCCCATTGGGTATCATTAACTTCTGATACACTCCCCTGTGGAATTGATGGATTACCCCAATTATCGAACCCATTGGAGAAATCATTATTTTTAAGCATTTCCTGTGCACCAAGACAGAAAACAACTAAAAAAGGAAATAAGAAAAATTGGCCTCTCAAAATCACTACACTGGCTCCTTTAAAATTTATTTTTGATTATAAATGAAATTTGCGATGACGAATGACAGTAAAATAACTGATGCAGAAAAATTTGAAACCCTTAGCATCTTACAGTTGCAGATGATTAGACACCAATAGACCAGAAATCTTTGCGCATAAATCGATACATCGGCATATACCAACTGGTTATGACCTTCGGTTTAACCAGATAAAGTTAGTAGTTAAAATATGGAAAAAAGTTTAATATCAGTGGTGATGATTCTTTAGTGGTAAACATACCGTTGTAACAGGCTTTGTTTTAAAATAGAAACGTAAACCGGAAAACCTTATGTATAAAGGACAAATTTTAAGCAGTATTAACGAATCAACTGCAATTTTTGTCTAAACACTTTATTATCAACTTTTAAAACACATAAATAGATGCCAGACTTAAACCCCGAGCCATCCCAAATTGAAGAATGTGTTCCGGGTGATAATTCTTTATCAAGAATCCTGGCAATTTTTTTGCCAGTTATATCATATATTTCCAGTGTCGCATGATTTTTTCGGGATAATGCATATTTAATTACTGTTGTTTTTTTAAAGGGATTAGGATGACTATTGATAACTTGGGTCTTGAAAACAGTTTTGCTGCCAGAATTTTTAATTGATAAAACTTCATACTCTGTTTCCACTATCAGTCCATTCCCAGGATCAATTTCAATAATACTATCGGTATATTCCATATCATTCACAATCCACTTTTTTAACCTGTACCCATCATTACATATTGCCTGTAAACATACTGGATTACCATTAAAATAAGTACCGATCCATGGATAAACTTCTTTGTTAACACCCGGCAGATTTTTATTTAAAACAAGAGAATTTATTTTTACATAACCTTTTAAGATATCATTTTTGATTAAAACCTCTGATGTCCCGGAAAGCTGATAATGTTCTATTAAGTGCTGATGCATCTGGGAAGGTCTTATACGTACAGAATTCCTCATATTTTCTATATTGCTTAACCACTCTTCCTTGCTTTCGGGGTAGCCCCATCGTTGTATGTGTTCTTCAATTTCAGGTTCAAATATCTGTTGCATGCTATCAATCATAAAAAGTGCTCGATGCTCAACAAATGCTGAATTCAGCAGATCTGCCTGACGATTTATAAATTCTGTTCTGAAAGTATAATTTGTAAGCAAACCCGTGAGCAGTGGGTAATTCATTCCTGTTATAAAAGATATCATGTCGGGATGCTGATCAAAAAGCCCAAATGAAAAATCAACATCAAACATCGGTAACCGGAATCTGCCGTCGAGGCCTTTAGGAGCATTGGGATTATACGGTTTTTTCACTCTCCAGAAATAAATATTATTATTTAACCAGTCACAATTTTGCAAATATATGTTAGCTGATATATAATCGAGAAAATTATTTATGTCTACATAAGTTTTCAGTTTTTCATAATTTTGATTATCCGATATATCGTTATTCTTAACAAAATTAATCATTTCATTATAAAAAAGATCATCCCCTTCATAGACTTCCACCACAAAATCTCTTTTTAAAGATACCTGATCAATGTTGTCCGGATCTGCACGATATACTCTTTGCAAATAATTTTTATCATAGCGTTCTCTTAAGTTTTGAATTCCCCAGTATTCTCCATTGATAAAAACAATATGTGGAACAAACCCCTGTGTATCAAAATCCAGATGATCAACCATCAACTGGGCGATGCCATCACGAAACATCGTACTAAAAAAATCATTTCCGGAGTTTCTTAATAGTAATCGTTTGAACTCTTCAAAAGGTTTGTTATCAAAGAAGGGAAAATTGATCGTTTCATTGCCATATTTACTCCTTGCGTAAATTTTAAGTGTTTTTAGGGGATGTGGCCTCGATCCTTCACCATGAATTCTGTATCCTACACCTTGAGAGAGAAAACAATAACCGGTAGTTTTATCAAAAAATTCGATATTCCCTTCTCTCTCCCATAATTCACCTCTTTGCCAGTAATTTCCTGAATAATCGGTGTTATCATTGAAAGTATTTCCAGGCACATAAATTCCGATCTCATCACTAAAGAAGTTAGCTTTATCAGTAACAATGGATATAATTGGCATGGAGTACCTGCTTGCACCCGCACCATTTTGTTCAAAAACAAAAAAAGTACCAGTAACAGTCTTACTTTGAATAAAACCTTCCAGGAAAGCAGCCATTCGAACAACAGTTCCCTTTGCTACATTTGGTGGTTTTTTCCAATCATAATCCAGATGATTCAGACGGTTAGTAGGAATATCAGCCACAACATTGTCCAGATCTGATCTGTCTGTTATAACAAGACTGTCTTCAAAAACCGGTGAAATAA
>JAAYEB010000273.1 GCA_012728995.1 Fibrobacter sp.
AATCCCTGAGGGCCATCTACAATCGGGTTTACTTCCCAACCATTTTGCTCACCGTCAAAATCAGGGGTTATTCTGGTTATAATTACTGTATCACCTGCTACCCAATAATCCCCATTTGCAAATCTTCCTACAGGATAATCCTTATCAAAAAACCAGGTAATTCCATCAATGGTTACCTTTGACTCAGCATTACTATGACTTGGTGGGGGGGCAATAAAATGGCTGGTTGCTGGATTGTCGTTGCTTGAACAGGTTATCTGCCCAGTGCAACAGGCCACGAGCATAAATCTGCTTATAAGACCATTTTTCATTATACTTCCCTGATTAGGGTTTCATTTATGTACACAAGAATCCAAGTAATTACTTAATTAAAACAACCCTTTTACCTTGTCCATTGTTTTGTTTAATAATGTATACACCACTGTTCTTTAAATTTCTAGGATTGATGATCCGTTTTTTCAATGATATCTTCTCAACCAGTTTACCATTTACTGAGTAAATTGGAAGGCTTTGGTGGTTGAATCGGTTTATCATTAATGATGTTTTAAAGTGTGGAAAGGAAATAAGTTTCTCGTCTAAGTTTTTCTTTTGCTGCTTTACCTTTTGATTTGAAGAGAAATCTTTACCAAGATGATAAATGTTTACCTCACATTTATTAAAGGTGTCCTGAAACGCACCATTGGTAACAGGTATTTTTCTATGATCAAAATTGGAGATCACTGTATCATTATATACACCGGGTATTTTAAAACTGACGACAATTTTTTCAGGCTCTTCCTCTTTCAATTGATAGCCTTGCTCACCTGTATCTGGCTCCGTAACACGAACGGCAAAGATGTATATTGCTGAATCAATTCCATCTCCTTGTTCCCGGACCATAATATCTACTCTATTTCCGGGTTCATTTGCATTATCAGTCACCGCTCTTGAACTCGGTGCACCTAAAATGATTTTGGCAAATCTTTTAATTTGATTATTAAAAAGCTCCATAGAATTCAGGCTCTCCGTGGGTGTGGTTCCAAAATAATGGAACCAATTAATTCCTTTAATGCCATGTATTACATTCAACCAGGCTGACATTAGAATTTGTTGGGGTTGGGGAAGAATTGGGCTGTTGTTTAATTTTTGTACTTCAATAAAAGAAGTAACTGGAAAGAGATTGTAGTTATTTTGCTGTAGGAAGTCAATTGCTTCTGCATAATCTGAAATAACTCGTCTATTTTTCAGTGATGCATGTTCGGTATATTGAAGCGGATAGATATCAAAGCCAATGACATCGAAAATTGCATGCTTTTTTCCACCAAAATAGATCGCATTATTAAGGTAATCGTAATCATCGCCAGCCTTGTTGTAGTAAGGCAGGTATCCATAACCATAGAGATTCGCAGCAACCAAATGTTGATTGTCAAGTAAATGGCATAGGCCAGTCCATGCTGCGTTAACAACGTTTGGCACTTTTTCACCTCTGCCACCCATATTAGGTTCATCTTTCCACATCCACATCATCATTGAATTATGGTCTTTTGTTGAATTGACATACTCTCGAATTTTACGAATATCTGAATTTTTTTCATAATGTAAAGGTCCTTTACCGTCCCAGCGTTCAGGACCTATAACATTCATATTACTTTGGGAACAAATGTTTAGGTAATCAGTCCAAGTACTTACATCATTTGTGGCATAATAGCCTACTCCGTAACAGCTATTTATGTATCGGTTAGCCCACTCTGGAACATACGATTTTTTGCAAAGCCAGGGAGTTACAGGAAAAAACGGCTCACCATTGATGCAGATTGCATTATGTTCATTTATTCCAATCTTTGGTACACCACCGTATGGTTTGGAGAACTTTTCTTTTATGTAAGTTATTCTATTCCCCCCACTATTCAATATCTCCGTAAATAATTGATATTCACCGGCAGGAAGATTACCGTTCTGCAGCAGAAAGGGTTCTTCTGGACTTAATCCTGTTTTGTTGAAGATGGTTGTGGTATCTTTAGTATTGCGGATTAATCTGACTCTTAGACTATTTCCAGCTGTTGCTGTAATGCTTGGTGGAATCTGTGCATAGATATACTGTGCTATTCTTCCATGGTATGGTGCTCTCCATAGTTCAAACCCCGCTGCTGGGCTTTCGCCTGTAACTGTGATAGTCTTCTCTGTAGTATCTTTTGTGCTGTCAGTATCGGTTATAAATAGCTTTACAGTGAAAGTCCCAGGGGTCATGAAGTAATGAACACAGTTTGCACCAGTGTAGGCGCTGTAAGCAAATGGAAATCCGCGTTTAAGGGCGTATCCATCCCCGAAGTCCCATTCATAAAAAGCTAAAAAGGGGTCTTTTAATCCATTTGTCCCATTTGCACTGAATAAAACTTCATCGCCGACTTCCACAAGCGAATCCGGGAGTACTGTTATAACGGGTTCGAAAGAAAATACCATTGCAAATAGAAGAGATAAACACATTGGTGATGCTGCTTTAATCATTTTATCTCCAGGATTTATTTATTGTAGAGGTGTGTATACTTAATATTACATTATTTACTAATCAAAATAAAGAGATAATAAAAATACCTTTCCAATTTTTTGAAGTTAAGTTGTTAAATACTGTTGTATTTACCTATTTTTCTGAAACAAAATTTATTCTGTTTTTGTTTAAGAATGATCGGTTTAGTAATGGATCTTAGAAAAAAAACCTATTCCGCACTCTTCTGGAGTCTCTGTGACAGGGGTGGGGAGCAGGTGATCCGGTTTGTGCTATCTATAGTTCTAGCCAGATTACTGCTACCTGAACACTTTGGGCTTATAGGGATGGCGTATGTTGTTATTGAGCTGGCTCGCGTGTTTGTTTTAAGCGGGTTTGGACTTGCCCTTATTAACAATCAGGAGGCTACAATAACTGATGAGTGCTCAGTTTTCTATTTTAATATTATCATAGGTTTTATAGGCACAGCGCTTATTTTTGCCAGCTCTCCTTTCATCGGCTATTTCTACAAGAGTCCGGAACTGATCCCGATTCTGAAAGTTTTATCCTTTAATGTGGTACTGGGATCTTTTGGAACGATCCAAAATGTTATGATGACAAAAAGGATCGATTTTAAAGCACAAACTCTGGTAAGTCTTCCAGCTACAATGCTATCAGGTGGTGTTGGTATCGCCATGGCTTATGCTGGTTACGGCGTATGGGCTCTGGTGGTGCAGACATTTTTCAGGACTGCTTTGCAAACTATACTATTATGGTTTGTGCATTCATGGCGGCCAAGGCTTCTTTTCAGTTTAACTTCATTGAAGAAAATGTTCGGTTTCGGATCAAAGATGCTGTTAGTATCGCTTGTCCAGATGATCTTTGGAAATATCTACACCATTTTCATTGGTAAAGTTTTTTCTCCTTCCCAGCTTGGCTTTTATACTCGTGCTAACCAGACTCAGCAGCTGCCATTAGACACAATCTGGACGATTGTGGGGAGAGTTGCTTTCCCTGTCTTCTCATCGATAAAAAATGATTCGGATAAAATGAGAAGGGCGCTGGAGAAAGCATCCGGAAATCTCTCTTTTCTTGTATTCCCATCATTGATAATCAGTGCTGTTGCAGCACCGGTGTTGTTCAAATTGTTTTTCGGTGAAAGATGGTTGCCAAGTGTGCCAATGTTTCAAATCCTCTGTATTTCAAACCTCTTCTATCCTCTGGAGAATCTTCTGAATAATGCAATCCTTTCAAAGGGGAACACATCGCTGAATTTCAAACTTCAAATATTTAAATATGCCACTATTCTCTGTTCAATTATTTTCTCGATTCCATTTGGAATAAACGGAATGCTTATCGCTTATGGTGCATTGTCTTATTTAACATTTCTCCTGAGCGCTTTTTTCACTGAACGTGAAATAGGATATAAAATGAGCAGCCAGATAACTGACCTGCTTCCGTATTTAATCTGCAGTTGTTTTGCAGGTACAGCCATGTTTCTTGTTTCATTAATAAATATTGAAAATGATATACTGTTAATGCTTTGTCAGATAAGTACTGGCACAGTGATCTATGCAGGACTAAGTTTTTTCATGAAATTAAAAGCCCTGCAGGATACGATTGATATTCTTTCGCCTTTTCTTTTGAAAATGCTGCTCCGCAAAAAAATCAGTAACGGAACCAATAACCTGGGGTGAAAAGAGAATAAAGCGAATAAGGCTCTTTGTAAGGG
>JAAYEB010000274.1 GCA_012728995.1 Fibrobacter sp.
TACGAACAGATTTTTTCCTTCAATGGAGTGTGCCATAACGTGGTAAAGGGAACCAGGTAGCTCAAATCGGGCCATACGAGGCATTTTGTTCTCCTTTTCTTCTGTTGTTAAAAAATTATTAAAACAGCAATGAAAGCAGAAGAAAAAGAAATTGCAAAATTTATACCAAGAAGGGAAAATGGGACGGACTATTTTTTTTCTTTAAATAAAGGTAAAAAAATAGTCCGTCCCTAAAAATCCAGGCTCGAATAACCCTGAGGTTCGATCTCAAAATAACGCAAATCAAATGAGGTTTTTTCTCCAAATACACCAGTCAGATTCTGACGTGAAATTCCTTTGAAATTTTCCGACCCTTCAGTTTTGTATGAATCTACAAAACGATTGTCCCAACGAAACGAATGACATCGCAAAATATCGGTGCCTGTTTTGTGATTTGATAAATTTTTTGAAGGAATTTCGCAGGCTGTTAAAGGAGGCAAATATTCATCTACCCCTTCTCGGTCAACTCCCGATAATGCTTTTACAATATCCACAAACGCTTGGGTACCAGCTTCTATCCCACCAGAATGCTGTAAAATGGAACCTCCTATCAAGAGCATACTGTCTGAACCAAATTGCTGAATAATCGAATCTGCCTTTGCAAATTTCATTCCACCAGCAGGACTTGGAAACGAAGGCAATATCCCCTTTATTGGTTCACGAAGAGCATTGGCCAGTTCACGGCACTCCTCAGGACTGAAACTAAATCGTCCACCAGCATTTGGGAATATTGATATATCTGCTCCAATAAGGCGATAAATTTTCCCAAGCAGTACTGCAGGGGTCATACCGTGACTGCGATCATGAAAACGGGTTCCAGTAAATGCAGGGTGTGCCAGTATTAATGGATGATAAGTCTGGGCAATATATCGAACCGTATCCATACCTACAAGCATCGGTGCTATAAGTATCCCCCTCACTCCACATGAAAGAGCATACTCTACCTGACGTGCAATTTCATCGAATCGTCCCGATACCATTGGGGCAATAGAACGTATGATCTCCGCTTTTTATGTTCTGTTGGTTAACAGCCTCCTGGCACCGCGCTACCCTTTCAGTAAAAGGATGAAACGACTGATCCGACAATCCATGATCATCTTTGAGAAAATCGACCCCACCAGCACAGAATTTTGCAGCTATTCCTGCCAACTCATGTGATGATAACCCAAGAGGTTTTAAAGCTGTACAGGTCAGAGACCGCCCATAAATACCGGTCATCTGTCTGATTCCTTTGATACCATGTGATGGGCCAGGGAAGAAGTTGTTTCCTGGATCAGGTATAGTGAAATCAATTATTCTTATATTATTTTTCAATGAAATATTACCAAATAGCACATTCAAAAATTGAGGGATACTGTTTGCAGTAACATCTGAGCGATAACTAATACATACATCATACTGATATGCGCTTTCTGTTACAGGCTGAATCGATTCTATTTGTCCAATAATTCCATTACTGATATGTTTCTCGGGAATACAGTCAAATGGAACCTCCACTGTTTGCTCGAAAGCAATTTCTCTGGCATGCTCCTGAATCGGTCGACCGTCACTTACCGTTACCCTGTAATAAATACTAAATCGCCTATTTTGCGATTTTTCCATTATTTCTCTTCCCTTACCATTATCATCAAAAATTCTCACATAATTGAAATAGCCAGTTATTTAAGATGATTTTACATTAGCTTGAAATATTTCAAAAAAGATTGATGTAAATCGACTGCCAATAAAGAAAAAATACTATGAGGTAATGTTTAAAAATATAAAATAAACAGATTGTATTTACAGTTTTCCAAATACTATCAATACCAGATATCCACTCAAAACAGTTTGGTCATCATTTCTATTTTTCCATTTGTTTCTATGTAACACGAAACTGGACAATTGTAATTTCACGGTTTGAATCAACATCGCTGGCTATTGTGAGCCTGTTTTTAAATCAATGCATAATGTCAAATTTTGAAATCAAATTTTTAATATCTCTCCAGTTTCTGTAGATAAAACCGGTAAAATCAAGTGGACGTTCTGTCAATATTCCATTTATACAGGATAACCTGTCATTACCTAATCCAGTATCTGAATTAAGCCAAGAAATTCATAGCTCCTATATGAAATTATGAGTTGATCAGACTGTCCAACTCGAAACTACAAAAAAAAAACTCAAAAAATTACATCAGTAGTCCCGCTTCTTCTTCCTATACCATCAATACGAGTATTATCATTATCCTGGTAGGTTTTCCAATGAGGAATTCTTCTTATATAAACTTTATTGTTACAGTTCCCTTCAACTGTATAAAGTGTATCGTTAGAAGCATACCTTACTATGCCACTATGACCACCAAAGTCATTATCGTATCGCACGTAATCACCCGGAGCTGGAACAAAATTCTCCCAACGCCTGTCTTCTCTATCTACAAATTCGGCTTTTTCCTGGAACCAGCTTCTTAATTGAATAGATCCACCAATCATCCATTGTTCATTGTATTCTCCTGATAACTCATAACCTGCTGCTTTATATGCCCAGGATACAAATTCTGAGCACCAGGCCTCGTAATCATGAACTCCACTCCCGGTTTTTTGAAGATAATTTGAAATTGCATAAGGATAAATCTTCAGATCCCTTCCAACTTCATCCGGATATCGTCCCTCTTCTTTTACAGCTAAATCAATAACTTCCAAAGGCACCAGGTCCAGTTTAACATTAATTTCATCAACCAGTTCCGTTTTATACTTCTCAAACTCGACAACTCCTTTTCGGACGAAAGAAAGCGTATCACCATCAATTTGTCCTGTTTTGCAAAGAGACGGACTTACTCTGTCAATAATATTACGACTGACGACTTTATTTCCCATTTTAATCATGGTAAATTTATAAGTCCGCCCGGCAATCCTTATTATTCCGATATGCATTTTTGATGTTTTCAGGTACCTGGAAACCGAAATACCCTGTCCGATTTTCAAATCATTAATCGAAAAAAGTTTTGCTCCATTCAGTGAAAACAGTTCAAAAGCTATGTCCCTTCCACTAACACCAGGCAGAATTGATAATCGATCACCAGTGATACTTATATATTCAGAAAAAAACGCTTGTGTTTTGAAACAGTTGTAGCATTTTTCAACAAATGGAATGCGCCATTTTCATCTGTTGTATCACTTATCTGATTATGTTTAAGCAAAACAACCATTCCTTCAACAGGAGTATCAGCCTGATTAACAATTGTTCCTGTAATATTAACAGTTTGAGTAAAACCGTATAAAAATAATGCTAATACAAACAAAACAGTTTTAATCATACCTTTCTCCCAATATCAAAACAGGGTATATTTTTGAACTATTAACATATATAAATATAATGTCAAAAAAGAAAAACATCTCTACTATTTTTCTTAACAGCATCATACCTGGTTCAAGATAAATGGTGAATCAGTGAATTCCCTCGTTATGAAAACTATTGATAGTATCTAACTCATTTTTAACCTTTTTAATCCCAAAGCACACTGAGCAGATCTCAATTTGCAATACATTGAATTATAAACTTGTAAACATGCCGTCTATAACGAACCTGCATTCGAAAAATTTACCACTGCCCCCATTATCCTGGCAACCGAAGGATTTAGCAACCACTCACGCACAATCAAAAAAAAAGAACCAGAGATATCTGCACCGTTAATAAAAGCTGAATACATGTTTTTCAGATATCACCAGGTTGTAACCACTTTCATGAACAACGATTACGGTGCAGTATTTCTGATCCTATTGAAAAGGCAACGGCTTATCCACTTTAGAACTTCTCAAAACCAGAAAAAACAGGCCTGAACATACAAAGGGTTTTATTTCAAAAATCCCATTTGAAAACTATTATTCCTACCGTATAAACATTTTTTATGTACATTTTTAGACACAACTTCATAAATTGTGATACTTCCACTAACTTCAAATCCTGCAATAACAAGAGGTCTATAAGTTGGGCTGAGATAATCAGGAACAAAAATCAATCCTTCCGGTGAAATATCCCCAGCCGAATCGGTTTGAGGATCGCCAGAAAAATCCCGTGTATTTATATAATCAACAAATACCGGGAAATAGGGGTTTGAAACGTTAAAAATCATAATCCCGCTGATTCGTTCCAATCCAATGAATGCATACGTTTCTCCCTTTATCATTCCAGTCACTACTCCCTCAGGCTCTGGTCCCTTGTCATCACTACGACCATCAAAAGATTCATTCTCTTCATCGTTCGAGTTAAATTCTTCCGGAAAATACCCGGCTGTTATCATCTCTAAAAGCGACCCACTTTCATATATTAACTTTCCCTTGTCTGACCAAATCGCAAATGATCTGGCTCCGTAAGAATATATTTCATCATAATCTCCATCCATATCTGTATCTCCCAGGGTTGTCGTAACTTTCAGACGCCCCAGGTTTTGATCCTCCTGCAATGACGAAGCGAATGGAAATGCTGCCGGGTCGAGAGTTAATTTTTTTACCCGTACTTCTTCACTGAACCCTTTATAGTCACGTGCATCTCCCTCATTTGCTGTAATAAGGTAGTCTTTTCCAAAAACTCTGAATCTGCATATCGCATCAGGCAAGTACAATCCCTTTACCGGCCATGTGTTCAGGTAAATCATTCCATCTTTATCACTAGCATCAAACTTGTTCATTGGCGAGTTATGATCCTTGTAGCCCAGAGGAACAATCGACTTAACTGTTGCATCTCTTATGGAAATTATTCCAATCGCATTATTTTCCTGAAGAGTTATCCAGGCAGTTTTTGAATCATGCGATACAGCAATATATTCAGGTTCCAAATCCTGCGCGACTGTAGCATCAGGACCATATATTCTTACTCCACTTCTTATCAGTTCTTCCTTTTGATCATTAAATCTTTTAAAATCAACTTTTTTTTCTGTTGCTAAAAAAGGCCCCCACCTAAGGTCAATAATGCTAACAGACCCTTCGGGATCAACCAAATAATCGTCACTGGGTTCTCCCTCATTTGCAACCAGTATGTACTGCCCATTTGGAGTAAAGGTAACCATGTCCGGAAGAGAACCGACTTCAATAGATTTCAATAACATGCAGTCTCCCCAGGTCGTAAAAATCAGTAGCTTTCCTGGATCCTGTTTATTTTCATTCTCAACTGCAACAGCCAGAAGACCATTACAAACTGCAATACTATTTGCACTTTTCCCATATGATTCAAGTGCAATCGAGAAAAGCGATGTCGGGTTGGAAGGATTTCTTATATTTGTCACATCAACTGAACCTGTATGCCCATTAACCGAAAACAATCTTTTTGTAAATGGATCGTAAGCAACAATCTCACAGGCTCCATCAGCGAAAATACCTGTGCGATAATTTCCTATCGGACGAAGAGTAATGTTTTTTTGGGGACAAATGGCATGTAAATTCAAACTTAATGTAATAATGCCAACTGCAGAAAGTATGAAAGAACGCATAAAACCTCCTGGAATAAAGTTGCACGAAAAATCAGCATATAAATAACCAATATGTTTATGGATTGTATAAGCTATTATAATCTGCGAGTTATTTCCGGTTTTACACTCATGTTTTTAACAATATAATTATCATCTGAATGTTTATCAATTTTTATTACATATCTGCCATCTTTCTTTCGGGGATTTCTCTACAGGTAGTAATAACAAAATGAGCATGTACTCATATGTTAATAACTAATTGACATTTCAGGAGTTGTATTTTTATTTTTGAGAAGAATGGTATTCTAACACTCAGGCGTTTTTTCTGTTGCTTAGTTTCAATAACGAAAGGAAACTTCCATGCGCTCAGACACATAGCCACACATCAAAAGTTCTCAGATTCCTTCCAGATTTTCACTGTGTATAATCGGAAAGTAATTTTTTCAATTATTCAATACACATTTTTACAACAGGTTGTCAGTCCCTTATTCGATTGGTTTCAGTACCAGATTATTCTATCCGTGGTGCTATTTTCGTGATGAATTTTTTCATTTTTTCACTTGCAATGTAATGTTTGCCATTACAGCAAATTAGCAACTGTTCATTTTTGACAATTAAATTGTGATTGCTTGATGCACCGTTTTTATATATAACCTAAACTGAGCGATTCTTTCCAAATTACGATAAAAAATAGGTAAGAATCCAAAAAATTTTCAGTTTAAAACAAATTGTAATTTATAATTTGCTTTTCCATCTTTAAAAAGATGCGTTTTTAGGA
>JAAYEB010000275.1 GCA_012728995.1 Fibrobacter sp.
CGAGTGATGACAGTAACACCTTGGTAAAGCAAGGTAGAAATATTAGTTTTAAGTGTTCAAGTAATCGACTCTTTATAGTCTTTTTGACTTACTTGTTTTTATATTAATATCTTTCATATGCCCCCATAAAGTATTCATTGCCGCGCTGACCTTTAGATCTGATATCGTATAAAACATACATTGTAGGCTCAGTAGTTTGACTCAGGTTATATTTAGATTTACATGAGCTTGATTGAAGTGGAACAAGCGCATGGTTATTATTCGTTGGATGATACCAGAATGCAATAGAATCTCCAGCAGGCATTGTGAGTGAATAGAACTCCGGGTTAACATCGATATTGTTTGAGTTGAATCCGGTTTCTTTGGTTCCGATACCGTTTCCTGTAAGTCCATCTTGAATGTTACATGATTCTACAATATTTGTTTTATTTATCTGAGTACCATTTGTAGAGCTGCCTTCGTTGTAGTAAACAATTGAATTGATTAAAATCATCATTCCAGCATTTGAGATGCCACCTGAATATGTTTCAGAATTCGAAATGTTTTTTACTATTGAACTATTTATGATTTTTGTACAGGAAGGATCATTAACTGTAGTGACAATAGACGGGCCTTCATTATTAAATATTATACAATTTCCAACTATCGTATGCTTGGCGGCTGTATAAATGCAAGATCCATTTGGCCCCATATTGTTAAAGAATACACAATTAAGAATTTTTGTACTGTCGCCATAAAACCCTTTTGCAATACTGTTAGTAATATAAACAGCTCTTGCAGCAGAATTACTGCTGCTTCCATTATTTTTGAAAACACAATTTTTAATTGTGGTATTTGGAGAGTTGATAACTACCGCAGAACGCATTGCTTTTGTAAAAACAATGCATTCGATATTAACATCTCTCTTATCTTGCAAATTCATGATATAGTTTACAGATTCACCATTTAAAACAGTTGGATTATTATACCATTGCCGGTTGTTGGCTTCCGCATTCGTTGATTCAACACCTGTAAATCCTCCAGACAACTTACAACCACTGCCCGGTGCGAAACTTACATCTGAAGGTGAGTACAATCCACTTGAAATCCATATGGTATTCCTGTTTGAAGATGCATTTTCAGCCTCAAGAGCCTCTTCAATTGTTGTAAACGCGTCAGCCCAGTTAGTCCCTGTACCCAAGCCCTCAGCACTACTGTTCACACAATAAACATTGTCCGGTACCGGGATTTTCTCAAATGTTGCAGTAACATTTCTGTCCACACTCATTTTTACTGAAACTGTTGAATCGTTTCCAGAAACATCACCGCTCCACTCGACAAACCTCCACCCGGGGGCAGATCTTTGCGCAGTCAGTTCTATAACCGTATCTTTGGGGAACTGCTTTTGAGATAAATTTACATTTCCGGTCCCGTTAACAGTAATATCAAGCTTGTACATGACTCGTTTGAATTTTGCTGTAACCGATAAGTCTTCCGCAATCTCGATTCTGAATGGATTATCATGGCTTACGATATCACTAATCCACG
>JAAYEB010000276.1 GCA_012728995.1 Fibrobacter sp.
TTTGCTGATGTCCATAAGGATGCTCCGCATCTGCAGGTTTTGAAGCAAGTCGTGTAAATATCTTGACCAGAACATAATATGCAACATCAGACGTAGAATTTATTCCATCAGCAAGAAGCGCACGGCTTCCGGCTGCAATTCCAATTATTACTTTCATTAATGAAAGTAATACATTCGAAAACAATCCTGCATTTACAACTCTTTGAACCAGTAACTCTCTTCCTGAACCACTTTTTGAACCCATAATACAAACCTGAATACAATCCTGATTACAAATTTTTATCGTTATAAATTTCCTGTTAAACAATTGTTTAAACAGCAACAATACTGTATTTTGATTTACTTTTTCATATAAAAAACAAAATCCGGCAATTTCATCCGTTAAAAGTTACCTGTAATTATTGAGAGAAACTTTTTTAACACCAAAAAATCTGATATTCAGTAACCGGATTTTCTACAAACACACCTGATGGTTGATCAATATTATACATTCTGCACCAAAAAAATGGTTCATTTTAACCTGAAAATAAGCAATACAGGCAGTTACCTGTAATGATTCCTTAACGCAAACCTTTTTCACAAACACTGGCACTTTAAGAATTAAGAGTTAAGAATTATAATCGAACGCTCTACTATTCGCGGCTGTTGGAGTAGTTTTGTATCTCGCCTGTGCCCGCAATCGGGGCGAATCTTAAAAACAGATTTCAGATTTCCATATTATTCGAATTTAACAATAAAATTTTTCTGATTTTTATTGTTGATCTTCAGATTTTTCTTTGGTTCCGTTTCGAATTTCGAGTTTTACATTTCGAATTTTCAGGAACAGCTCGACATGTATGCAATTATGAGAATAACGATTGTAATTACCGATATCAAAACCGATTTTTTACAATGAAGAAGAAGGTTAGAGGTGTAATATCCTTTTTAGTTCGGTAACCGATCAGGCAGATTCACTTTCATCCTTGTTGAATTTAAGCGATGCAGAATTAATACAGTATCTGAGTCCTTTTGGTTTTGGTCCGTCGGAAAAAACATGGCCAAGATGAGAGCCACACCTGCTGCAATGAACTTCAGTTCTTACGACTCCACGACTCCTGTCCTCTTCAGTTTCGACACGATCATCACCGAGAGGTTCCGAAAAGCTTGGCCACCCGGTTCCAGAATCATATTTTGCCTGGGAACTGAACAGCTCATTATTGCAGGCACCACACAAATAGATACCTCTGTCTTTACTGCTCCAGTACTCACCTGTAAAGGGATGCTCTGTTCCTCTTTGACGCATTACCCTGAACTGATCTGGTTTTAACTCTTTTCTCCATTCATCCTCACTTTTCCTGATCTTTTCCATTTATCCCTTCCTTCTTATGATTCTGTTTGTTCAATTAAGCTTATTTTCAAATTAGCCAAAATGGAGACGATTAATTTACGATGAGCTCGAGAGCGGCAGCGAAAATGGCTTGCGTAAAGGAATCATCTTATTCTGGTTATAGATTTTTATCTAACAGAACAGTTCTGCTTTCATTACCTATTGTCATTATATATGTTCCGGTTGCCAGCGAAAAATCACTTAAAGGAATTGAAAACTTTGTCCTTTCTACTGGTACAGAAAGCTCTGCAATCAGGCGGCCATTCATGTTACAAATCCACAACTTGTCGTTTTTACCGGATTTTTGCGACAATTCAACATGTACTACTCCGCCTGCAAATCTTACTGAAAATACTTTATTCAAACTGTTTTTTGTTCCTGCAATTACTGTACTGTCATTAACATTTATTACCGTATCCTTAGCTGCCTGAACATCACTATTCCATACAAATGCGTTTATCTTTACAGTTGTTTCTACCGATGATGGTAAATCAATATTCAAATATTCATTAAATTTTCCTTCAAAGGTTTTCAGAACAGAATCTTGTGTAAAAAATCTGCCTGCTGTCCGGACATTTTTTGTATTAATCATTTCAATACGGTAGTATCCATGCTGAAGCAAGCTGTTTTGAGATTTTACACTAAGCTTGCCACCATTTACATTTAATTTCAGTGCATCGACAGATGGTTTTGCTGGTTTAAGTGCAGGATCTCCAAGCAGATGATAGTGGTAAAGTCTGGCATGAGGGTAAAGATCATAACATTGCTGTCTGGCAGCCGACATAATAGTTCCTATACTGCAACCACTCAGCGAATCTGCACATTTGAAAAAAA
>JAAYEB010000277.1 GCA_012728995.1 Fibrobacter sp.
CAAAACCGCTGATGAAAAAACTCAACCTGTCAAAAAAGCAGATGACACTAAAAAAGTTGTTGATACCAAAGCAGAAAAAACCTCTACTCCAAAGGTTCAAACTCAGGAGCAAACAAAAAAAGCTGAAATTCCTGAAAAAAAAGTAGAAAAAACTGCAGAACCAAAAAAAGAGGACGTTAAAAATCAGGCTGCTGAACAGGCTAAAGCTGAAAGCAAAACCGCTGTCGAAAAAACCCAGTCTGCCCAAAAAGCTGCTGAAACCAAAACAGTAAAAACTTCTTCAAAAAGTAATGTACAAACTCAAACTCAAAAAGTTAAACCTGCTGACACGAAAGCCAAAGAAAAGAGTTCTGAACAGGCAGTAAAGCAGGAAAAAAAATCTCCACAGGTAAAAGTTGAAGGTAATAAAACGAAAACAGTTAAAAAAGTTTCAGACAAGAAAACTGTTGGTAAAGGCAAAACCAATATAGTTCTTTCCAGAGCAGCAATCGCAAAAGAGATTAAAAACCATGAACCCCAGGGCGTGGGAAATTCTTTCAGTGCAGATACCAAAGAAATTTATTGTTTTACCCATTTCATTGGAGCAACCGATACTGTCGAAGTAGCGCACAAATGGTATCATAATAACAAACTTGTTGGATACACTCCTTTAAAGATTCGTTCCAACTGGTTTCGTACCTATAGTTCCAGAGAAATACCTGAAGGTAAAACCGGGGAATGGAAAGTTGAAATTGTTAATTCCCAAACTGACGAAATATATAAAACTCTTAATTTTGTTTTAAAATAAACTTTTAAACGCATTGGTTTTCTGAAATGGAAGTGGCTTTTTACAAGTCCGCTTCCATTTTTTTTGGCATTTACATTTTTTTACTTCAATGATCAATAAACAAGTCCGGGATACAACCTGGAAAATGTCTGAAAACCATTAACAAGCTCGACAATGTACACGTATGGGAATTACTAATATATCAACGGCAAAAGTAAAGTTCCTCCCACAAAAAAGCCCTTATACTTGTAGTGCAGCAAATTCATGTTTCGAATATATCAGCACAAGCCTATAATCAATTGTCACATTCAGGTTACTTTGAACAGGCGACCTCTAATTTCAGGTGTTCTTCAATCTTGATTCTTGACTCTTACCTGCTTTATTGACAAATTTCCAGTTGCTGAAACGGTATAACCTCCGCAATCACAAACAGCCTTAACATTCACAGGTGAGTTAAAGGGAATATTAACAAGATTTACTCTGGCATTGCCGTCATCACCAGTTACAAAACATGAACGTGCATCTGAAGATTCCTCATTAGTGGTATCTTCTGGTAATCTGCACATAAATGTTCCCCATGATGCACTCAGGTCAATTTTTTTGCCCGATATCGGAGCACCAGCCTTGTCTATCAGCCTGAGATTCACAACAGCCCTCCCGCTCCGATCTCCCTCCTCAACTGGAATTAGAGAAAGTTTCATGGAGATATCACATCCCAGATTTTTATCAGAAATTTCAAATTCATAAGCATAGGAAACAATATGAAACAATAAAACTGACAAAATTATCTTTTTCATAACACCTTCCCGTTTGGTTTATTTTAAATACTGGTTTTCCTCATTTTTGAAAATATTTAAAAAATTATACCAGAACAAAGATTTAAAGCCTATTTTATTTAAATTAAACCTAAATCGGACGATTACTTTACGATGAGCTTACCGCAAAAAGGTTTTATGGCTGTGATGGCCATATCTATCTTTCATCGTTGTCGTTGTCGTAATCGTAATCGTAATCGTAATCCTATAACTTCATATTTAACGTTCAGGATCTGATTCTTTGCCAATGTCCCGCGAAGCAGATCGCGTAAAGGAATCGTTACTATTTAGGTTAAAATAATCTGGTTGTTATAACAATGTGTTGCAGATTATTTCGATAATAACTTTCCGGTACTCTTAACCAGTTTTCAAATAATTTGCCGAAGTTTTCTATTTCGAACAGTACAGTAGTAATTTCTACAAGTAAGACAGTCCTCTGATTTACACAAAAACTAAAAACTTATTAAATAAGGCGACCCGGGTTTTATTCAAATACTAAATCAGCCAGATTTCCAATTCTTTTACATGGAAGAAGCTGGATATCACTGCTCGAAGAAAACCA
>JAAYEB010000032.1 GCA_012728995.1 Fibrobacter sp.
CTGAACCAGTTATAAATTTGTTTCCTTACAAAAAGAAGAGCAATATTCAATTTCCTCTGAAAAACTTTATCAATACCAGTAATGATGATCCGGTAAGAATGTTTGTTCTCGAACCGAATGTTTTTAAAAATACAGCACCTCTTCAGTTTGATGAAGACATCTCATATCTTGATGGATTAAATTTCAGGCCTGTAGATGATGATGACGAAACGGTTCTGTTTTCACAGCAATTGGAAAATAACATAAATGTTGCTGATGGAGCTGTCGATATAGATAACCTTGATGAGAATGTTTGTAAAGAAATTATGATACAGCTTCTTGGTAAGGATTACGAAAAACAGCTTGACGAAACAAAGGTGTCTTCAGAAGATAAAAATGAGTTCTGGTCAATTAAACGAGGTATTTCCACTTCTGCTACAACCGGAAGAACTTTATGGAATCACAGACGCATACTTCATGATTTCGGGTTCAAGGGAAAATTTTATATTAAAACGGTAAAAGGCAAACAGTATGTGATTTTCAGAGGATATAGCGGATTACGAAAATGGTATACCGGAACAAGATACAGGGCAACAAATCCAAAAGTGGTAAACCTTGGCTCAGTGGGGAAACTGAAATCTGGCTTAAAGGGAAATGCCGTTACCATTTTGATTGTAGGAGCAATTGATGTAGTAGAGTGGATGTTAGACGACAGTGAGAATAAACAGGTTGAAGATTTGTGTGTAACTCTCGGGATGGATATTTTAAAAACGGTAATTGGAAGTATAATTACTGCTGGAATTGTTGCAGCGGTTTTGGGAGCTGTTGTATTATTAGCAGGATGCACTGCACCTGTGTGGGGCGTTATAATTGGCGGTGCATTTTTAAGTGTTGGAGTCGGTTCAGCATTGGATATAATAGATAATAAAATAGGTGTTACAAATTATCTGAAAAACCATGAAAGCGATGCAGGATCATTTTTAGGTGATAACTGGAACTTACTTCTAGAAAGTATCGGCCGAATGTATTATCAATTGGAAAAAAGCATAGAAAATATGTATATGACTGGAATCGAGTTCAAATATTAGAAAATGTCTGTTCAAAAGAAACATAATATTAACAAAGATACCTGGGAAAAACTGAAAAAAACTTTCTGTTTTCTTTTATGGGCCATACCATTTATTACATTCAGTTTTTCATTGATAATATGTGCTGTCCTTGATAATTTTACATGTTTTATTATTCCAGGTTTCCCAGCAATAACCACCTATTTTTATTTGATATTTTTCCGTAAATATTTTTTTTCTTATGCTAAACATAGCATGATAATTTCTTCTGCAATATTATTCCTTATACCTTATTTTTTTTCTATCAGCGGGTTAGCCTGTATCTACCGAATTTTCGGAAAATCAGGACTGCTTATTTTATTATCGGTTTTAATACCGGTGTCTGTAGTTGTCTGTATCCGGTATTTTAAATATTGGGAAAAAGTATGGGAAAGCCATAGATTTCACAATGAAGAGACCGTGCTTGATCTGAAAAATGGAAGATACGATTTTGTAAGAAATTTTGATATGGATGAAAGCATCCTGAAGAAAAAGAAACAAAGACAATATTCAAATCCTGCTATCATGAGTATTATTTACATGATTGCTCCTTTGGGTGTGGGTTTGGGGATGATATTACACAGGTCAGAGCAATTTACATTCACCTTTGCTTTGCTTGCTGCTCTCAGTATCCCTGCTTCACTTGGTTTTTTAAAACCATTCGCTGCAAGTTTATTGATGTACCGTAAACTGTCATTTTATGAAAAACAAATTGGGAAACCGATAATTAACGGGCTGCTTGAGTAATCAGTGAATAGAGAATAAATTCCAAATCCCAATAAGAAAAATGTCTGAACCGCATTATTTAATAAGATAGAAGGTCATCATGTACGTCGAGCGCACAAGCCCCCGATATTAAGATATGGATCATCATGTACGCCGAGCGCACAAGCCCCGACGTTTGAAGACAAAGTCGGGGCTTGATCATTATAGCCTCTATTGTACCAATACACTTCTGGTGAACCGGCAATCCGGGTTCTTTGGTGAATTAGGAGATCAGTAAGCAATGGGAAGTAGGCTGTGAGGACTGGGGAAAAAAAGTCAAAGAATAAATCCCAAATCGTAACAGGAATATGTCTGAACCGCTGATTTACCTGATGGGAATGATTAAAACCATGATTGATGTTTATTAAAAGGTAATCTTATACAGCAATCAGACTTCGTGCGTGCCCCCTGTACCAAGCCTTAAGCTGCAATAAGGGTGCCCGGGGTGCACGCAAAATGCGGTCTTTAGCCCCATATAATTTTTATTATCCATATATGTTGCCACACGCCCCCAAACAGGAGTTTCAGAGCTGTACTGAACTACCGCGGGGGTCGTGTGCGCCCGGCGAACATGATGATCTTTTTAAAAAAACATATATTGCGCCCGGCGAACATGAAATTACAAATACCAAAAATATTATTTTTAAGAGTGGTAGTATTAAA
>JAAYEB010000278.1 GCA_012728995.1 Fibrobacter sp.
AAAAACAAAGGGTATAATGATAGTACATCTTTATGGTCAGAATGCCATGCATCCGGAAATCGAGAGGCTGGTCAAAAAATATGACCTTAAATTAATTGAGGATAATGCTCAGGCACATGGTTGTATGTACAATAATAAGCGAACCGGATCACTTGGTGATGCTGCCGGACATAGTTTTTATCCGGGAAAGAACCTGGGGGCACTGGGTGATGGCGGAGCAGTGACCACCGATAATGATGAACTGGCAGATGTTGTCAGGACTATTGCAAACTATGGATCAAAAATCAAATATCAGAATCTTTATAAAGGATTAAATTCACGGCTTGATGAGATACAGGCTGCTATACTCCGGGTAAAACTATCGCGTCTTGATGCAGATAACCAACGCCGCCGGGAGGTAGCACAATACTACATCAGTAACATAAAACATCCGGATATCATATTACCTTGTGCCTGGTCCCCGCCTATAGATAAACCTAATACAGAAACACTCACCACTCACCACTCACCACTCACCTCTTCCCACGTCTGGCACCTCTTTGTGATCCGGACGGTTAAACGAGATCAACTCCAGAAATATCTTGCCGGGAAAGAGATACAGACTATGATACACTATCCCATTTCTCCACATAAACAACAGGCTTATAGAGAATGGAACAACCGAAGTTATCCTGTGACAGAACTGATACATGAGCAGGTTCTAAGTTTGCCGATCAGTTCTGTAATGACTGAAATGGAAAATAATATCTTAATTGAAGTTTTAAATTCTTTTTGATTAACCGTATCATTCTTCGAGCTTACTTCGGAATCAATGTCTTTTATTCATTTTTGAATTATACTATTACTTTTAAATGAGATCATTATTAATAAGACTCAATAATAAAATTCCATTAAGCATAAAAAATCTGGTTAAAGCTTCTGCTTATAATGGTGTGGCTACAATTGTGAGGATGGTATTGGGTCTGGTAAGTAACAAAATTAATTCTATTTATCTTGGACCATCAGGTTATGCAATACTTGGGCAGTACATAAATTATAATACAATTCTTACTACATTTGGAACAGGAGGAATTAATTCAGGATTAATAAAATATACTGCAGAGTACCACAACCAACTGGATAAACGTGAAAAAATAATTAATACATCAATTTTCATTGTTCTAATATGTTCTGCAGTAGTAGGATTACTAAATATTATTTTCTGTAAATTTCTTTCAATTTATCTTCTTAAATCATCTCAATACTGGAGTATATTTGTCATTACCGGATTTATGATTACCTTAAATTCAATAGGTACTGTCATAGCCGGTTTATTAAATGCTTTAAAGCAAATTACGAAGCTTATTACAACCCAAATAATTGTAAATTTTATTGGTGTACTAGTTACGATTCCCCTTGTTATCTTATATAATGTTTATGGAGCACTTCTGTCTCTTTTGGTTATAGCTCCTGTAACGGTTTATGTAAATTACAAATTTTTGATGAAATCAGGTTTCGACTTCAAAAAAGTCAGACCATTGTTTCACCGGGAAAGTTTTTTTAAACTCGGTAAATTTTCTGTAATGGCTTTTACGACAGCCTTAATGTTGCCTGTATCTCAAATTATCATCAGGAATTTTATTATTACCAATATTTCTCAGGAATCTGCAGGGTATTGGCAGGGAGTACTAAAATTAAGCAGTATTTATATGTCGGTTATTATTTCCTCATTGACTTTATACTATTTACCAAGACTATCAGAAATTAAAGATCCGAAAGAATTGAGAAGTGAGATATTCTCGGGATATGCTGTGCTATTACCTTTAATGATAGCGATAAGTCTTTCAATTTTTATTTTCCGGGATCATATTATAAATATATTATTCACAGAATCATTTAAGCCTATGAGAGAATTATTTCCTTTCCATTTGCTTGGTGATTTATTTAAAATTGCTTCCTGGCTTCTTGCTTTTTTAATGGTGGCAAAGGCAAAAGGTAAGATGTATATTATTACAGAAGTAATTTTTGCGTCAAGTTATCTTGTTTTTGCCTTATTATTTATTAAAAAGTTCGGTGTCATAGGGATTACATATGCCTATTCTCTTAATTATTTTATATATTTTCTTTTATTTATTATCATATTCAGAAATCTTATCTTCAAACCTAAGAGTCCCAGTATTCAGGATTCATTAAGATAGATTTATTATTTACGATTTTTTTGTTTTTGGTATTTAACAAACAATAATGAAGGCTGATTTTCTAAAAATACTGTTTAAAAAGCCCGCTATCATAATAAAGATAATCAATGGACTGTTCCAAGACATTTTATTTCAATCTATTTATTTCCTGGTTCAAATAAGGCATAGATGGAAAATCAGGGCAGTAAGCAAAAAAACAAGAATTAAAGTTGCTTTTTTTCTTATTCATGAGCCTGTGTGGAAATATGAAGTTCTCTATAGGCTTTTAGTAAAGAATGACCGATTCGAACCAGTTGTTATTGTGTGTCCATTTATGGTTTACGGTACAGAAAACATGTTGAGAGATATGAATCAGGCTTACAATAGCTTTTTAGACAAAGGATATAATGTGATTAAAACCTATGATAAAGATTCAGATAAGTGGCTTGATATAAAGAAGACAATAAAACCCGATATAGTATTTTTTACTCTTCCTCATCCTGTAACAAAAAATGAATATTACATTAAAAACTTTATGGATACTCTTACATGTTATGTTCCATATACTTTCCAAACTACATATCATTATCAACAGAACTATAACAGATTTTTCCATAATGTTTTGTGGAAAGCGTACTATCAGACCACTATTCATTATGAAATAGCTAAGAAATACTCTAAGATTAAAGCCAAAAACGTAATAGTATCAGGATATCCGGGTATTGATTTATTTATTACAAATGATAAGAATAATGATAAAAAAAATGAAAATGCTTTAAAAAAGAAAATAATATGGGCTCCTCATCATACAATTGAAGGAGAGGGTCTCGACTTAAATTTTTCGTGTTTCCTTCGATATTATGATTTTATGATTGAACTTGCAACGAATTATAAAGACAAAATATTTATAACATTTAAACCGCATCCTGCTCTTAGAGCTAAATTATATAAAGAGGAGATATGGGGAAAAGAACGAACCAACAGGTATTTTGATTTTTGGGGAAATAATAATTTCTGTGCTTTAAATGAGGGTAACTATCAGGAGCTTTTTCTGGAATCAGACGCAATGATTCATGATTGTGATTCATTTATGGGGGAGTATCTGTCTCTCAATAAACCTGTCCTCTATACCTATAGGGACGAGTATGTCAAAGACAGGTTTAATGATTTTGGTAAACATGTTTATGACTTGCATTATAAGGCAGGAGATGAGGATGGAATTTTATTTTTCATTAACGAAATTGTAATAAATGGAAAGGACGAAATGAAATTATTGCGTAATATCTGGATTAAAAAGTATCTATTACCTCCAGGGTCAGGGTCTGCTTCCGAAAATATATATAATGACTTAAAAAAAGAACTTAATATAGATGAAATATAATCCATATTTAAAATATTCTAATTTATATGTAGCTATATCCTTAATAATCCGTATAAATAGACCAGATGTCGACACAGTTTAAAGAAAAGGCTATTAAAGGATTTGCGTGGAACACTGTTGAGAAAATTGGGGTTTATGCAATACGGTTTATTATTGGAATTATTCTGGCCAGGATATTAATGCCATCAGATTATGGTGTCATTGGTATGCTGGCAATTTTTTTTGCTATTTCGGAATTATTTGTAAGAAGTGGATTTTCAGAAGCATTAATTCAGCGGAAAGATAGAACCGAGGTTGATTATTCTACAGTTTTTTACTTTAATCTGATAGTTGCAGTATTATTTTATATAATTCTATTTTTTTCCGCTCCATTAATAGCAAAGTTTTATAATGTCAAAGAATTGACTTTGTTAACAAGGGTCCTGTCATTAAATATAATAATCAATGCTTTAGCTCTTGTGCAGCAAACAAAGTTGACAATAAGGATGGATTTTAAAAGCCAGGCATTGATCTCTTTGTTTTCTGTAATAATCAGTGGTCCGATTGGAATATTTGCAGCACTAAAAGGTTTTGGAGTTTGGGCTTTAGTTCTACAGAATATAGCAGGTTCCTTAATCAGAACCTTTCTGTTATTTTATTTTAATAGTTGGGTACCTTCATTGGTATTTAGTCTCTCTTCATTTAAAAGCTTATTTGGTTTTTCTTCAAAGTTATTGGGAGCAGGACTTATTGCTACCACTTTTAACAATATTTATTCTATGTTGATTGGTAAAATATTTTCTGCTCAGGAGTTGGGTTATTATACTAAGGCCAGACAATTTCCTGAGTTGATATCAAATACACTTGTAAATATACTTCAGGGAGTTACTTTCCCTATTCTTGCATCTCTTCAGGATAAGAAGGAACACATGATTTCAGTTTATTCCAGAGTCATGAGAGGCACGGTCTTTCTTATAATACCAGGGATGACGATATTTGCTTTAATCGCAGGTCCATTTATTCGGATCTTTCTTACCGATAAATGGGCTCCTGTAATACCTCTTCTTCAGTGGTTATGCTTTTCCAGAATGATAACTCCAGTAAGCTCGCTTAATATGAATATACTTAATGCAATAGGCCGAAGCGATTTATTTTTAAAGGTAGACATAATTAAAATACCACTAGCAATAGCTACTCTAATAATAACCGTTCCTTTAGGTTTAAAGGCTATTGTTATTGGAAATTTTATTAATACCCTGGTCAATTTTTTCATAAATACATATTATCCTGCCAAACTATTTGGTTTTGGTCCGTTACGTCAGATAAAAGAAATGAAGTCAGTCCTTCTTTCAACTGCGATCATGTCAGTAATGATATTAGCAGTTATGCCAATACTGCCATCTGATATATTGAAGTTTTCCATTTGTATACCATTATCAGTTGGTATTTTCTTAATCTTAGCTTATGTATTCAAAATAAACGAGTTACATGAATTTATGGGTTTATTGCGCACTTTTATGAATAAACGTATTTGATTATATTATGAACAAAATAAAAACTGGAAATATCTGTTTTTTTTGTCCCAGCAGAGAATTCGGGGGGGCTGAGAACCTTATTATCAGGCTGACCAAATCTTTGCTTCTAAGAGATATTAAAGTAACAATTATTGACTATCCTGATGGAATAGTCAAAATTGCATTATCAGATACAAATGGTGTTGTCTTTATTGATTATAACCAGAATAACATTCTTAAAGTAGAAGATATTACACATCTGATTAGTTTTTCATATTGGATAGAAAAAATAAAAAGGGAATTGATTGTAAATAAGAATGTTATTATAATATTTTGGTTTATTCACCCCTACCATATTTTTCATTTCATTAAACCCATTCAAAGAAATAAAGCCAAATATCTATACTTTAATTATAAGAGAAAGATTAAACGAATGCTCCATGTTATTTCTGGTAAAGGGGGGCTTAAATTTATGGATTATGAAAACTATTATATAGCAAAAGAATATTTTGAGTTAGATTTCAAACCGGAATACCTGCAAATTCCGATTAATAAAAAATCTATTGGTAACAATCCTGAATTAAGAACAGTATCTGACGAAATTTCAGTAGTCTGGATTGGAAGACTCCCAATTGAGAAAGTTAATATTTTAATATTTACAATTGAAGAAATACGGTTATGGAGTATCAGGAATAGCCAGAAAATAAATTTTTATATTATTGGTAGTGGTCTTGCAGAAAATATTCTTAATGATTATTTATCGGAAAGACCTTTTGATTTTGTCCGGATAACACGAAAAAATAGTATTCCTCCTGATGAGATTCCTTCATTTTTACAGGATAAAAAACTAATGTTTGCAATGGGAACTGCCGCACTGGAAGGAGGAGCCGAAGGGGTCCCAACTGTTCTGTTAGATTATAGTTATCGTGATTATAAAAAAATAAAGAAACTTAATTATAAATTTAAATGGTTATACCAAACAACAGATTATAAACTGGGATCAGATATTTTTAAATCAAAAAATCTGCTAATACAAGAAAACCATATGACTATTGATGACATATTTAATCTTATTCTTGATAACGAGAAAAGAATTATTATTGAAAATGAATGCTATAATTATTGTATAAACAATCATAGCATGGAAGCTGTTATGGATAAATTGTTAGCTTATCTTACGCAATCAAGTTTTAATTATTCTGATCTGTTATTGATAGATATTAATAAAAATAAATTCGAGTTATTTGTAGATAGATTACACTTTCTAAAAAACAAAGTAAGGAATAGACATATCAATTCAAATAATCTAATTTGAGTCATTTACATAAGATTAATTGATTAATTTGTGTGGAAAAGTAGAACTCTTATAGTATTCTTAATAACCCTGGCGATTCTAGGTTTTTTTGATTTTACCTTGTTGTCAAATAATAGGGTAAGGCATGTTCAAATGTTAGTATATTTTGGATTGATAGCTATCAATCTTTATCTGATATTTATTCCAAATTTTTACAAAAAGAATATCCCGTGCTCCATGACATTCCCAATAAATCTTTTATTCATAGCCTTTTTCATAAGTGTTTTCCCAGCGTATATATTTCATGGACAATCATTTGTGTCTTCCATGAAGGCATACATGATATTTTATGTTTTTCTTCTGTATTTTATCTTATTTAGACTTCAATTTACATATAATGAAATAGTTAAAATTTGTTTGTCTCTGTTTTTTATATCATTGTTTATTTATTTAATTGATTATTTAACTCTTCCGGATGCTCTGTTTTCCAGTCAGAATCCTTTTGAAAGAAGGGGTACCGTAACAATACGTTTCAGCGGTCAGGGTTTTACATTTTTGGGCACATTTTATTTTCTTTCCAGATTTTGCAGGAATGGGAAAATTGTACATTTTATTTTGTATATACTGGGTTTCTGTTTTCTTATACTTTTTAGTGGATCAAGAATTCAATTTTTATCTGTAGTATTGAATACATTCTTTGTTATTTATTTCTACAGAAAGGAGATTAAAAGGTATTTTTTATATATTATCCCACTACTGGCGATATCAATTGTTACAGGTATATATCTTCTGGAATCATATGTGGCAGGTCTTTATAAATTAGCTATAGAAGAACTAAGTACTTTTGAAACTAATATCAGGTATGAAGCTGCCAGGTATTTCACTACTGATTTTCAGTCAAATTTAGTGACAAAGATTTTGGGAAACGGATACCCTGCTACTGGAGAATACGGTGATTTATTTCAGGTGGTTACAAATTATGGTTTCTGGACCGCTGATTTGGGCTTAATAGGATTCTGGGTATACTTTGGAATTATTGGAGTAATTGCATGGCTGATAATATTTAAGAGGATTTTTTTCTGGGAAACAGATCATAGAAATATTTTTGTTAAAGCGTATTTTTTAAACTTATTATTGACTATTGTATTAGGTTATGCAATATTTAGTCCGGGTTATATGATAACCACTGTTCTTTGTATGTTTCTTTTTGACAAAAACAAACAGGATAGATTGTTATCAAAAGAAAAAACATCTTAGTTCCAATAGTATATTATGATTCATTTAAAAGATAATAATAAAATATGAGAGTGGCCCTATTGTCATTTGGGTTTTCTACCAGCTCGATACCTTTAGCGAAATATTTGAGTATGCTTGGACATACTGTGGATTATTTTTATTTAATGAATTCAGGATGTCTGAATCATTTCACGATTAATCTTTCAAAATTTGATTTTTCAAATGGCTTCATACCAAAAGAGAAAATGCCGGAGATCATTGGAAATCCTCTCTTTTCATATATTGACAATTTGAATGATTTTAACATATATATTTATTCAAGACAAAGACGGTATTTTTATCTTGATTGTTATATCAGCATGCTTAAATTAAGCAAAGTGATTAATAAGAATACTTATGATGTATTACACATTGTAGGACAAAACAGGGAATTTGTTTTTTTACATAGATTGATCTCTTTACCGACAGTATTTACTTTCCACGAAATAGCTGACAAAACAGTTCCTGGTCATACCGGGAAGAATGCTTTGATTAAATTCATTTCAAGAAAAAGGAATAATATTATTTTTCATTCTGAAAACTTAAAAAATAAATATTTTGATTCTTTTAAGACAAAGAACACAGGGATATATGTAATAAAATTTGGGTTATTTGAAACTTACAGACTATATGAGACTCAAATTCCGGAAGAACCAAATACAATATTGTTTTATGGAATAATTAATCCATATAAAGGATTGGAATATCTGGTTGATGCATTTAAACTAATAAAAAAAGAAATACCTGATATTAAGTTAATAATTGCTGGAAGAGGTAATATTTATTTTGACAAAAAAGATCTTGAAGATAGCCAAATTGAGTTAATCAACAGATCCATATCTGAAGAAGAATTAGTAATCTTAAACAAAAGAGCTGCTGTAGTCGTATGTCCTTATACTTCTGCATCTCAGAGTGGCATTCCAGTGACCTCATTCATTTTTTGTAAACCAATCATTGCAACTAATATTATGGGTTTATCCGAGTATATTATTGATGGTTACAATGGATTTCTTGTCCCTCCAAAGGATTCTGTCAGTCTTGCTAAAAAAATCATTGTATTATTAAGAGATAAGTTGTTGTTTAATAAAACCAAAAACAATATTGTTAAAATGAACGCTGAAGGTTCTGATGTCTGGCTTGAAATAGCAAAGCAGACTGAAAAAATCTATAAAAATGAAATCAATGCAGGATATCGAAAGGTTTGAAACGGAAGCTAAATACCCTACGGTTCTTATACTTGGGCAATCCTTTAATAATTCATGGGGTGGTGGTATAACATTATCAGGTCTTTTTAAAGGATGGCCTAAAGACAAGCTGGCTGTTACAAGTACCGGACATCTTTTGATGAATGCAACTACAGACATTTGTTCTATTTATTATCAGCTTGGTACTGATGAATATAAATGGATTTTTCCGTTTAATTTGATACAAAAAGGATATCGATCGGGATTATTAGTCTTTAAGAAAAATGCCGGATCAGGTCTCAGGAAAAAATCGGGAGCGAGGTATAACTTAGTTACAAAGTATTTTTACCCTTTTTTACAATGGACTGGACTTATTCATTGTGCTTCACACATTGAAATTTCAGACAAATTCAAAAAATGGTTATCAGAATATAATCCTGATATATTGTATCTTCAAACCTCCAGCAGAGAAACAGTTGTTTTTGCATCGGAGCTTATCTCTTATCTTAAGATACCGGCGGTTATTCATATGATGGATGACTGGCCATCAACAATAAGTTTTAGAGGGCTTTTTAAAAATTACTGGAGAAAAAAAATTGATTCAGAGTTCCGTATTCTCCTGAGCAGAATCGATATCTTTTTAAGTATTAGTGATGCAATGTCAGAAGAATATTTCAAACGATATAAAAAACGGTTTATTCCGTTTCATAATCCAATTGACCTAAGTCGTTTCAGTAAGACTAATAACATATTAATAAAATCTAATACTAATTACAGAATTCTTTATATTGGCAGGATTGGAATGGCCAATAAAAATTCGATTATTTCATTTGCACAAAGCATTTCTCATTTTACAAATAGTACTTATACACTAAATATTGATATAATTACTCCGGATGCAGACACAAAGGCTTCGGATATTCTTAGAAAAATGAGGAATGTTAGTGTACTACCTCCTGTCTCACATTCTCTGGTTCCATCCGTTCTTATAGAATATGACTTTTTACTTTTACCCCTTGATTTTAATCAAATTGGATTGCGTTTTGCTCAATATTCAATTCCAACCAAGGCATCAGAATATATGGCTTCAGGAACTCCGGTCATTGTTTATGCACCTGATAAAACCGCAATATCTAAATTTTTCACGGATAATGAATGTGGGTATTGCATTACAAATTATAATAGAGATAGATTAATTAATGCAATAGATGTTCTTATAAAAAACAAAGAATTAAGAAAAAAAATATCTGAAAAAGCTATTTATATTGCAAGAACAAGATTCAATGCGGAAAAAGTCAGGTTAGATTTTCATAACATGATCAGATCATGTTATAAAATCTGAAGTATAAATTATATATTTCAAGGAAATACTGTAAATACTATGATAATTAATGTTTTAACAGGTCATAAAAAAGAATTCTACTCCTCTAAAGCTATGCTTAAGGAGAGGAAACTTACAATGAATATTGATAAGCTGATACTTTATTCAAGAGAATTTGACACTGAGTTAAATTTTATGAATTTTCATGATATTTCTTTCAGGAAGAATAACTACAAAGATCAGGTATTTCTCTATAATTCTTCTGAAGATCCAAATCTTCTTTTTAAAAGCTATATTGAAGATATCGTGCTTGCTTTGAAATCAAACGGGGCCATAGTAATCCCTGATTATGCTTTCCTCAGAGCCCATCATAATAAAGTGTATATGGAAATATTAAGGGATACTATTTTGAGGGATATAGATACTGGTATTTCTTCACAACATTTTGGCACTTATGAAGATTATAAAATTTATAAAGAATCTGTAACAATACCAGCTGTCATCAAAGGGGCGACAAGCAGCGGAAGTCATTATGTTGGTTTGATAAAGTCCGAGAGCGATTTAAGAAACTTGCCAAAAAGATATTCACGAAGTCCAAGTCTCTACATTGAGTTAAAAGGATTCCTGCAAAATTTTCACCCCCATTCAAAATACAGGAAAAAGTTTATTATCCAAAATTTTATCCCAGGACTTACCGGTGATTATAAGGTTCTTGTTTTTGGAGACAGATATTATGTGATGGGAAGAAAAACAAGAAAAAATGATTTCAGGGCAAGCGGTAGTGGAAATTTCATCTTCGATATGGAAGTATCAGACAAAATGCTGGATTTTAGTGAAAGCATATATTCCCGCCTCAAAGTACCGGTAGTATCAATGGATATTGCCTCTGTTAATAACCGGTATTATCTGATCGAATTCCAATGCCTCAAATTCGGGACAAGTGCTGTTGAAAGGTCTATCAGATATTATAAAAAAGAAGATGGCTTGTGGAGGAAATTCGATGAGCCCTCTGTATTGGAAAAGGAATTTATTCGTTCAGTTGTCACTTTTTTAAAGAAGTCATATGAGAAAAATCATTCTTGTTAAGCTTAGATATTTCTCTGACAATGCACCTTTAAACAGATTGTTGGCGCTTGCAAAAGGTCTTTATGAGTCAGAAAACAAAGTTGATGTTTTGTTTTTATTACCAAATAAGCAGAAAGAAAAATATACAAAAAAACTGCCTGATGGCATTGCGTTTTCTTATATGTGGGATGAAAATAATTTAAATAAAAAGAGGGTAAGATTATGTAAAGCGGTCAGGAATATTTACAACCACATTCAAAAAGGCTCTAATGTAGTTCTAATGTCATATTCTTTGCCTTTGCTTTTTGTGTTATCAGTCAAAAGAATAAACCTTTATATTGAAAGAACAGAAGCACCGGCAATATTCTTTTCCGGAAAACTGACCGGTAAAATTAAAGAGCATTTATATGTATACCTGGCAAAAAAAGCTAAATCGATATTTGTTATTTCTAATAACATTAAGTCTTATTTTGAGAGAAAAGGAATTGCAAGTGATAAAATAAAGATTGTGAATATGGTTGTGGATCCTCAAAGGTTTAGTAATACTTTTAAGGGTATTCATGAGCAGGACTTTGAATACATCGGATATTGCGGTACTGTATCTAACGCAAAGGATGGAGTTAATATACTTATTGAAGCTTTCTCTCATGTGTTGAGGAAATATCCTGCACTTAAACTGTTGATTGCAGGAAAGAAACCTTATTTTAAGGATAATAAACTGAATGATTCCATTATAGAAAAATTCAACATGACAGATTCAGTCCATTTCATGGGAGAATTAATTTCAGAAGAAATGCCCGGATTTTTAACGAAAGCGAAAATATTAGCTCTATCCAGACCAGAAAGTATTCAGGCATCAGCAGGGTTCCCTACAAAGTTGGGAGAATATTTATGTACCGGGAAGCCTGTTGTTGTAACAAGGACAGGAGAGATAGATATGTATCTCGAAAACATGAAGAATATTGTATTCGCTGAACCCGATAATGTTGAAGATTTCTCACAAAGATTATTGTGGGTTCTGGATAATTATGAAAAAGCTTTGAAAATAGCGGATGAAGGGAGAAAATTAGTATTGACAACGTTTAGTTACAAGGTTCAGGCAAAAGTAATTTCAGATACTATATATGGTTAAGATCATATTTCTGGGAGATATTTCCCTTAACAGTACTTATGAAGAAATCCTTAAACAAGGAATAGATCCTTTCTCCGGTCTGAAAGATATTTTTAAGGCATCTGATTTCGTTATTGGAAATCTGGAGTGTATGATCCGTGGTTCTGATGTGAATCTGAAAAAATACCCCAGACTTGCTACTTCCCGTGAAGCATATTCAATGCTTGATACCCTTAATCTTAGCCTTGTTACTCTTGCCCATAATCATGTATATGATGGATTAAAGGAAGGTTTTGAAAATACTGTTGGTGAATTGATCAGAAAGAATATTTATTATATCGGAGCTTCCACAGTTAAAGAGGAGAGCTTACAGCCGTATCTGAAAAACATTAATGGTATAAGATTTTGTTTTCTGAATTATGTTACTGAAAATACAACGCCTGCACTTCCTGATGACTGTGATGTCTTTATTAATTATTACGAAAAAGAAAAAATTCTAAGGGATATAAACAGATACAGACCTGTATGTGATTATATTATTTTATTGTTTCATTGGGGAGGTGATACGGAGGGATACAAACAACCTAAACTGGAACAGCAGGCTGATGCAAGATTATTTATTGATTCAGGAGCAGATCTGATAGTTGCAGGGCATTCTCATGTTTTGCAACCTTACGAAATCTATAAGGGGAAATATATATTCTACAGTTTGGGTAATTTTTGTTTTGGTGATATAATTCGTAGAGGGAAAGTACACTCAAGACCAAAAGTGACGAAAGAAGGTGTAATATTAGAGACAGTATTCTCAGATAATGGTTACAGTATAGAGTTATATCCTGTAAGAAATATCAACAATATCGTTCAGGCTGATCCTTTGATAAAGAAAAATCTGAAAAAAAGGATCAGGATATGGAACTTCATATCAAAGAATAAGAGCATTTTTAAAATTTATTATTTCACTATGCGAATATCAAATAAGATATGGAATCTTATCCGGCTGGCCATTAAGGACTGGCCTTTGTTTTACGATAAATTGAGTTTTTATTTTAAAGGATGAGCAAACTCATTTTATTGATTTAGAGAATAATATTATATTTAATGTTATAATGAACATGAAGGATCAATTACTGATAAATCCGAGGATAGGTTTTACGACAGGATGAATAAAATACTTATCATTGACTTTTGTAATTATTCTGATTATCAGATAGGAGGGCATCTGACATTTGCAAAAAATATGCTTTCTGCTTTTGGAAAAGATCTGTCATTGGTCGGTATTTCAACAGATAAAAATGAACCCCTTGGGAAATGGTTCACAAAAACTATTGATGACGTTGATTATGATTATTTTGCACTCATAAGATATAATAAAACAAAAACCAAACATTTCATACCAGACAGGTTATTGTCTTTTGTTTTATTGAGAATATATAAAAAAGATATACTGTCAAAAAGTATAAAGAATGTTTTTATTCAAAGACATGAGATTCTACCGGCTGTGAGAAATTTCGGATTTAAAAATGTATGTTATAGGTTCCCGGGAATGGAAAGTCCACTTAAAATATCAAAATATTGGTTTGGCAATTATCTTGAAGACATCTTTAATAAAATATTCTTTTCATCTTTTTCCGATGTAAAATTAATCCTTGCAACCGGGGATGAAAAAGCAATACATGAAATGACCGAAAGAAGCCGGAATAAAATAAAAAGAGAGGATGTTGTTAAATTCCCTACCAGAATCAATACAGATATTTTTAAACCTCTGGATAAAGCATTGTGCCGGTTTGAATTGGGTATTTCAGATCCAAACAAAAAAATAGTTATTACAACAGGGAGATTAGCATCTGTCAAAGGTTGGAAATTCATGATAGATTGTTTTGATCGTTTCCGGAAAAAAAATAAGGGAAGTCTGTTTTATTTTATTGGAGAAGGAGAAGATAAAGCAAAGATCAATGACTATATTGAACAAAAATGTCTTACCGGAAAGATAATCCTGGCAGGTAAAAAGTCTCCTGATCAGATAGCGTTGTACCTGAACGCTGCTGATCTTTTTATAATGGGATCATTAAAGGAAGGCTGGTCCACTTCTCTGTCAGAAGCAATTGCATGCGGGGTTCCCGCTTGTGTCACTAATTTTAGTTCTGCAGGAGAAATAATAAAAGAAGGAATAAACGGATTTGTCTCAGAAACAAGAGATGTAGAAACATTTGCTTCACTTATGTCCAGAGCTGTCGGTTTGCCCCGGCCTGTTTATAATGATAATGTTACAGCTTTATCAGTTATTAATCTCAGAAACGATTTACTTCGGAATTGGAAATTACTATGATAGAAATACTTAAAAAAATAAAATTTGCTTATCTGGTGCATATAAAATATCGTAATATTTCATTTGGAAAAGCACCTTACATTGGCCGGTCGGTTTACATGTGGTCAAGAAATTCAATTAAAATAGGTGATTATTTTTATATCGGAAAATATTCACAGATTGAATGTGATGCAGAGATTGGCAATTATGTGATGTTTGGTAACCGGGTAGCACTTGTCGGCCGCTATGATCACAAATACACAGAAATAGGTGTTCCCATCCGTTTTGCCAGTAAGATAAGAGATAGGGATTATAACTGGAAGGGACTTGATCAGAAGGTTGTTATTTCTGATGATGTATGGGTGGGTTATGGCTCTATCATACTAAGTGGAGTACATATTGGTCAGGGAAGCATTATTGCTGCCGGGTCGGTGGTTACAAAAAATGTTGAAGCTTATTCAGTTTATGCAGGAGTGCCGGCAAAGAAAATAGGTGACAGGTTTGATTCTGAAAACGAAAAAAAAGAGCATATAAGCTTATTTAACAGTTACAGAAAATAAATTAATCTGAGTAATTACTGAAAAGCCATTGACAATCTTTCTATTTGACATCAGATAATGCGTGGAATTAGAATTTTCAATATTACAATAAATCCTCTTTCAAGAGCTGAATTCATTGATATTATCAGCCTGAACCTTCAGGCAGAAAAACTTCTTGTTCAAAACGGAGTAAATGCAGCATCAATAGTGGAACTGGTGCATAATGATGCTCTGAAAGAAGCATATAATAACTCAGACCTTATCAACATAGATGGAATGTCTCTTGTATGGACTTTGCGTATTCTGGGATATAAAGTGCCGGAAAGAGTGTCATGTCCTGATCTGGCAGATGATGTGCTTTGCATGGCTGAAAAAAACGGATATAAAGTGTTTTTTTGGGGTGCAAAGGAAGAAAGTCTTCAGTTATGTATTACCAGGGTCCTTGAAAAATATCCTTTACTTGGAATAGCAGGTTATAGAAACGGATATTTTTCTGATAATGAGGAAAAATCAATTTTTAATCAAATAAATGAATCAGATACTGATATACTTTTTCTTGGAATGCCCTCCCCAAGGAAAGAGCTCCTTGTTATGAAATACAGAAAACAAATTAACCCCTGTTATATACTCGGAGTCGGAGGATATTTTGATATACTTGCAGGGTTTACCAAAAGAGCCCCGCTATGGTTACAGAAAACCGGACTGGAATGGGTTTGCCGTTTATTACAGGAACCAAGGAGAATGTGGAAGAGATACATGTTGGGCAATTTCCAATTTATTGCAATAATAATAAAAGAGATTTTCAGGAGACGCAAGGCCTGATGAATAATGTTAATAATAATCGGTTGATAATATTAATTATAAGTGATATTCTTACTCCTGAAAATGAATTTCCCACTTTACTGAGACAATGTATCAACATAGAATTGCAGGTTTTGTCTTCGGAAAGTTCAGGATTTTATAAATAGTGCAAAGAATAATTAATTACTTGTAGAGAACATTAAAAAAATAATTGAGAATTAAAAAATGAATCCCACATGGGAAAAAAATCTGAGATAAATAAGTTGAAAGTTGTTTTTTCAGGATCATTAATTATTTTAGTTATTGTCTCTTCACTATATGTCATTGAAAAGTTCTCTTGTTCAAAAGAACTTCCCTTTTATTCAATATCGGTTCCCGAAGATACAACTCTTACTATCGGAATAATTGGAGATAGTTGGGTCGCAGGTAAAAAACTGGATTCAATATTACACTATGAACTTTTGGGCCGTGGCTATGGAAACAAAATCTTATCATCGGGACAGGCTGGGGCTAAAAGTAAATTAGTATACCAAAACTTATTTGAAGAAGAAAATGGTAATTCATCAAAATATATTATTGAAAACAGGCCTGACTATTGTATATTAATTGCCGGAGTTAATGATGCCACGGTTCATGTTGGCAGGCGTTATTATTCACACCATATAATATTAATAATAAAGACCTTGTTGCATTATAATATTAAACCGGTTGTTGTTTCCTGTCCCGAATTTGGGATAAAAGAAACGATTGAAAATATGAAATTCCTTAAGAGAAACAGAATTATTATAACATCTTATTTCAATAATAAAGGAGAGATTGATAATATAAAAGCTTATAGAAACAGCTTGAATGAATTATTGGAATCTGAATATTTGCGAGATAGTATAATGCTTATTGACTTTGATAATGTTTGTATAGATTACATAAATTGTCAGGAGCTTTATGCAAATCCTTCCCATTTGAACAGCAAGGGTGTTGAAAAACTTGTCAGATTAGTTGTTGATGAATTAGTTAAAGAACTGAGTTCCGGTGGTTAGAAGGAATAACTTGTGTTAGCACAAGTGCAAATTAATCATGTGCAAAAGATTTAAGAAATTTTATCAGGATCAAATAAATAAGAAATGTTTCTGAAATATATTAATAATTTCAGAGGTGTGGCTATTTTAATAATTCTGGCTTATCATTCACTTCATGCAGCAAGCTGGGGGGCTAATGATATTTTAAAAAGGGTTTTGGAAATAACTGTGATGAATTGCACACTTATGTTCATATTTATTTCAGGATATTTGTTTCAATACCTATTACCAAAATATAATTATAAGCTTTATTTGAAGAAAAAATTCCGTAATGTAATTGTCCCGTATTTATTTATGTCTGCACCTGCAGTCATTTTGCTTATAACCAATTCAAAATATGTTTCAAAGCCATGGATATATGAGACTGGTTTAATGGGTGAATCAATACTTACAGACATTTTTTTTCTGGAAATAACCGGAAGTCAGTGGTATCATTTCTGGTTTATTCCTATGATTGTAATATTTTACCTGTTGGCACCTCTTTTTAATTATATAACAAAACATCCTAAGCTGTATTATGGGATTCTGCTCCTTCTAATGATTTCTTTTTTTATTAGTCGTCCTCAGGATAATAATAATCCATTCCATTCCTTTTTATATTATCTCCCGGTATATCTTACCGGAATGGTAAGCTGCCAGTTCAGCAATAAAATTAACATGGTTGTAACCAGGTATTTAGGATATATATTTTTTCTTCTATTAATTATTTCGGCGGCTATATATTTCACTTCAATAAATGATCTCAGTATTTTTCAGAAAATTGTGATGAGTTATTTTTTTCTTGGACTGATGTTGAGATTTAGTGAGAAAGATATTTTATTTTTAAATGTATCAGCAAAATACAGCTTCGGTCTTTATTTTATACATATGTATGTGATTTTTTTCATAATGTTATTAATAAGGCATTTTGATATTAATATCCTGATTCCTGACAATTTTATAAGTTTCATTTTATTATTTATTCTTGTTACGATAGTTTCCTTGATGATACTTACAATAATGAAAAAAATCATAGGACATAACAGTCGTATAATTATGGGCTCTTAGAGTGTACTTGATAAAATTTAGTGTCAGGGGACAGACAGTATAACCCTGCAACATGATTAAAAAAACTTACCGGCCTTATGGTTCTTAAACCACAATGTTTGACAAACTTTTGTTCCACTGAAAAGTTTAATAACAATTAATCTCCTTACAGATGGACAAGCTTTTTCAAGAACTCATAAATACAGGAAAAGTAAAGACAAAACAGCCAGAACACTGCTGTTTGTAAGACCATTAGTTTTTCCTGATAATAATTTTCTCTTTCAGAGTCAAATTATTACTTTTTATAATTAATAAATAAACACCACTAGTAAGATGTGTCAGATCTAAATTCCTGATCTCTTCCTGATCATTATGAACTATATCTTTGAAGAGATGTCGACCTGTGAGATCGAGAACAGTGATTTCCCAGATTTCATTCTGGAGGGGATTCCGGAAATCAACGATCAGATTACCTTTACAGGGATTAGGATAAATATTTAATATATCATCTGTGCTTTCAACGGACTTTACGTATATTTCAATAGGTTTCGATGTAGATATTATTTTTTTGTTATGTATTCCCTTTGCAGTAATTACATGTTTTCCGGGATTAAGATCATTTATTGTATACGATGAAAATGGCGTTGGAATAAAGTCTGTAATTTTTGTGGTTCCATTATACAGTTCAATATTCTCCAATAGGTTTTCTGGATCATAAATATCTAAATCGAGTAATACCGGAGATGGATAATAATAATCTTTATCTTTTTGCAGTGAAATGCTTATGACAGGTGACATTGCCTGTGAAAATCCTTTTGAATTAAGATAAACATTATTGACAACCTGTTTTGGACTTAAATTAGCAGTCCAGTAATTAAGTGTTGACTTAATTGGGTTTACAGAAGGAATGGTATAAGCTACTGTCACATTGTCTCCATAGGAAACAGGTGATGCAAGTGTAAGGAATACTTTGTATCCTGAGATATTAACTGAACTGACAGACCGTGAGTAAGAATTGACCATTACGGAAAATGCAGTTACAGGAGGAGGTAGTTCAGCCAGCTCTTTGTTATAAGTTATTTCGAGTATATTCGGTGTTGCATTTTCAATTACCGAACTCACATAAACGGGATTGGGGA